>NZ_CALJLR010000006.1:0-347004 GCF_937982575.1 uncultured Arcobacter sp.
CAACTCTTCGTGACTTCCATCACTCAAATTGGACGGGAATTATAATAGGTTTTTTTACCTTTGTCAAGTGCTTTTCTTTAATTCTGGCTTAAATTTTTAAAGTTCTACGATTTGCTGTTTATTGTTTTTCTATAAAGCCTGTTTTTGCGTATATTTTAATATTTTTTGTTTCATTATTTTTTGACTTAAATTCTATTAAACAATCATTTTCTAGTAAATATGCATTGCTATCATTATCTATATTACTAAGTCTTGTATAAATATTGCCATCATTACCAAAAGATATTTGTCCTAATGAACTTGTATCATTACATGATATATTAATATTTTCTATTCCAAATTTTTTAGTTAAAAGTACATATTCACTATTTGAACTATTCTCTTGACATGAGTTTGAGGAGTAAATATTTTTTTTACTTAAGGGATCTTTTAAACTTTCGTCAGCATTTGGATGTCCTGTCATATTTGTATCACTATATATAGTGTAATAAATACCTCCAACACTTTTTCTACAATTAAAAAACTTCAAAGTCCATCTTTGCTTATGCCATAAAGAATCTGATGAGGAAAATTTATCATCTATTAAAGCTTGTAATTTTGTTTGATTTAAATATATAACTAATCTATCAATTGCTGTGTCAAACTCTGGTTCTATTTTTTTGGGAAGTATAATATATGAGAAAAAAGAGATAAGTAAAATTATAAAAATAAGCTCAATAAGGAAAAAAGCTTTTTTATTTTTCGATTTTATACACATAAATATCTAATAACTCTTTTTCAAAATAGTTAATTGTAAATTTATAGTCATAGTTGGCTGGATTATATAAAGAGACTAAATAATCTTCTCCTTTTTTAATTCCGTAAAACTCTAATCTTTTTTGAAGTTTTTTATCATAAATTTTTACATTATTTATATTATTCTTTTTTAGAATATCTGCAACCTCTTTTGCAAAGTGATAATCATAAGCAAAATGTTTTTGAGGATTGTTTAAAAACAAATAGATAGGCTTATTATATATAAGTAAAAAAGTATTTACAAATAGCAAAAATAGAGTTACCTTAACTATGTTGTAATGTGTTTTCCTAAATTCTGGTAATCTTACTCTTAATGAATGCATAAATAACTTTAACATGATAGGAATTGCTATTACTACATAAGGTGCAAAATCTTCAATATATACTTTTTGTCTAAATGATAAAAGAAGAGAAAACACCATCGCCGTAGTTGAAATATACCAATATATTGAACGAGTTCCTTTTATCCCTACTCTATATAAGGAATAAAAGAAGTATAAAAATATCAAAGGAGAAAATATTGAAGCATATATTCCAAAAGTATCTAATAGATAACTTCTTGGCTTTCCAGTTGAATCAAAGCCATAAATATACATTGATAATCCAAATAAAGCTAATGAGATAATTAATAATCTATTCTCTTTTTTATTAAGTGAATAAAAAAATAGAGCTAAAAATAAAATAGCAAAAGAGTTATCTACAAATAAAAAAAATCCCAGTAAATAGTAATTATGTTTTGAATAGAGTTTATAATAATAAAGATAAGACAAGGTACAGAAGATTACAACTATAGAACTATTTATAAGTAGTGAGGCACTTACAACACCTGGTAAAAACATAAATATAAGTACACTTATTAATCTATCTATCTCTTTTTTAAAATAATCTTTTGTTAGTAAATAGATTAAAATTACACTAAATACATAAAGAAGTATAAAAGGAAGTCTAATAGAGATATCATTATTACCAAATATATAGGTGGTAGTTTTTGTAATATAAGAAAGTACAGACTTATTTACTAAAACATTTAGGGCTTCATCATATGAAATACTTAAAGTATTGGCAACAAAAATAAGTACAACAAAAAATATTGCTAGGATAGCTCCAAAGATACAGTTGTACAGTTTTTGTTTAGTAATCATATTTTTAAAAAGTTATTAATCATTTCATATCCATACTCACTCATAATTGACTCTGGATGAAACTGTACTCCATAGATTTTTTTGCCTTCTATTTCCAGCGACATTATTTCGTCATCATCTAAACTTCTAGATGTAACTTTTATACAAGAAGGAAGATTTTCTTTCTCTACGATAAGTGAATGATATCTTGTTTGTGTAAATTCTTTTGGTAAACCATTAAATAAAACAGTATCTTCAGATATTTTTATTTTTGATGTTTTACCATGCATCATATTGTTGGCTCTAACTACCTTAGCACCAAATACTTGTGCAATACTTTGGTGACCTAAACAAATACCAAAAATAGGTTTTTTATCAGCAAAGTATTTGATAACATCTAAACAAACACCTGCATCATCTGGTGTTGCAGGACCTGGAGAGATTATGATTTTTTCTGGGTTTAACTTCTCTATCTCTTCTACACTTAACTCATCATTTCTTATTACTTTTAAATCAGCTCCCAATTCTAAACAATATTGCACAATATTGTATGTAAAGGAATCATAATTATCAATCATTAGTATCATTTAAGATTTATCCTCAACTATTCACTTAGAATAGATTATTTTATTGGCAAATATTATAACCACTATTAAATTGTTTTTAAATTAATTTATTTTTAATTGGCAAGTTCCAATTTTTAGTCTTTATTATCAAATAAAAAATGTTACAAAATTATACAGTAAAATTATTTTATTATCAACAAACAAGACATAATGATAATCATTCTTACAATTAAGTAGCTATTAAGTTTTATTTCTTTAGTATATCAATATTAATTATCAATATAGAAAGGTAAAAAATGTTAAAAAAGTTATTATTAGGAATGTTAGTTCTTGCAAGTTCAATCTTTGCAAGTGCAGAAGTAAATGTCTATTCACATAGACACTATGATACAGACAAACAACTGTTTAAAATGTTTGAAGAAAAGACAGGAATAAAAGTAAATGTTGTAAAAGCTGATGCAAATGCATTGGTTAAAAGATTAGAAACTGAGGGAAGTAAATCTCCTGCTGATGTTTTAATCACAGTTGATGCTGCAGGTCTTTATAAAGCTAAAAGTAAAGATTTATTACAGTCAATCAATTCAGAATATTTAGAAAAAAATATTCCTGCAAAACTAAAAGATAAAGATAACCAATGGTTTGCTCTTACAAAAAGATCAAGAGTTACTGTTTATAAAATAGGTTCTGGAATAGAAAATGAATTATCAACATATGAAGATTTAGCAAGTCCAAAATTTAAAGGTCGAATTATGATTAGATCTTCAAATAATGCTTACAATCAATCTTTGTTAGCAGCCGTTATTGCACACCATGGAGAAGAATATGCTCTAAAATGGGCGAAAGGTATAGTTGCTAATATGGCAAAAGACCCAAAAGGGAATGATAGATATCAAGTAAAAGCAATAGCAAATGGTATTGGAGAAATTGCAATTGTTAATACTTACTATGTAGGGAAAATGGTTGATAATAAAGATTTATCACAAGCAGATGCTGTAAAAAAAGTTAAAATCTTTTTTCCAAAATTTGAAAATGGTGGAACACATGTAAATGTAAGTGGTGCTGGTGTTGCAAAATATTCTCCTAATAAAGAAAATGCTATTAAATTTATAGAATTCTTAGCGAGTCCAGATGCTCAAAAACTTTTTGCAGAAGGAAATTTTGAATACCCAGTATTAAAAGATGTAAAAGCTTCAGGATTGGTTCAATCATGGGGAACTTTTGAAGATGATACTATTTCAATTAACACTTTAGGTGAAAACAATGCAAAAGCTGTTAAAATCTTCGACTTAGCCGGATGGAAATAATAGAAAGGTTTTTTAAGTAATTGAACTATTTTAATAAACTAACAATAAGTAGTGTTTTATTAACACTACTTATTTCAATGCCAGCTTTATTGCTCTTATCAAATATATTTTCAAGTAGTGATAATTGGTCTCATCTTGTAGATACTGTACTATTTGAATATGTTTTTAATTCATTATATATTATGTTTGGAGTTGCACTACTAACTTCAGTTATAGGCTTTTCAACAGCTTATATAACTTCACTTTTTACTTTTACGGGCTCTAAGTTTTTTCATTATGCCCTAATACTACCCTTTGCCATTCCTACATATATAGTCTCGTATGTTTATGGGGGAATGTTTGATATAACAGGAAGTGTAACTACTTTTATCTTAGATTTAATGGGAAAAGATTTAAGTGAAGTATATTTCTTTGATATTATGTCAATAGAAGGTGCAATTATAGTAATGTCACTGGTTTTATATCCATATGTTTATTTGATTTCAAAAACATATTTAAAATCTGAATCATCATCTATTATTGATGCTTCCAAGACTTTTGGCTTTACAAACTTTCAAATATTTTACAAAGTGATTATTCCCATATCAAGACCGGCCATTGTTGCAGGTGTAATCTTAGCAGTTATGGAAGCAGTTGCTGATTTTGGTGTTATGGATTATTATGGAGTTTCAACCTTTGTTACAGGTATATTTAGAACTTGGTTTGGACTAGGAAGTGTCGAGGATGCTTCAAAACTTGCATCCATGCTTATGCTTTTTATATTTATTTTAATCTTTTTAGAAAAGTATCAAAGAAGAAACATAAGATACCGAAGTGCTGGAAAAGATTTTAAACCAATTACAAAAGAAAAATTAAAAGGCTACAAAAATGTCTTAGCATTTACAATATGCTTTATTCCTTTTTTCTTAGGTTTTTTACTTCCCTTTACACAAATGAGTTATTGGTTCTATCTTTCATATGAATCAACAATAAGTGAAGAGTTTTTAACTGTCTTTTACCAAACACTTTTTTTAGGAGTTACAACATCTGTTTTGATTACTTTTTTAGCATTTGTTTTTACTTTTAATATAAGAGTTCACAAAAGTAAATTAGCTGATTATTTAACACAAATTTCTAAACTAGGGTATTCAATTCCAGGGGCTGTAGTTGCAGTTGGGATTCTGTCATTCTTTTTACTTATCAACCAAACTCTTGACATACTCTTAGTAGGAAGTGTTGTGGCTGTTATCTTTGGTTATGTAGTTAGGTTTTTAGCTATTTCCATAAATAATTATGAATCGGGGTTTTCAAAAATACCTCAAACCTATGATGATGCGTGTAAAACGATGAATCTTGGCTCTTTTAGAACTTTTTATAAAGTGATACTTCCCCTAATAAAAAACTCTATTATGGCAAGTTTGATTATTGTATTTATTGAAGTAATAAAAGAGTTACCTTTAACTATGATATTAAGACCATTTAATTTTGATACTTTAGCTGTATTATCCCATGAATTAGTAGGTCAAGCACAAGTTGTGGAATCTAGTGTTCCGGCTATGTTTATTGTAGTTCTTGGAATAATATCAGTTTTGATATTAGCAAATAAAATGAAAGATTAAGAAGGAATTTAATGATTGGAATTAGTATAAAAGACTTTTCAATATCTTTTGGAAATAATGAAATATTAAAAAATATCTCATTTGATGTACAAGCAGGAGAAATTGTCACAATCTTAGGACCTAGTGGTTGTGGGAAAAGTACAATATTAAGAAGTATTGCCTCACTTGAAAATGGATATGAAGGCTCTATTTATCTAAATGAAACATGTTTAATAAATAGTTCAACCACTTGCAATAAAGATATTGGTTATATCTTCCAAGATTATGCGCTATTTCCACATTTGAATGTAAGAGAAAATATTGAGTTTGCTCTATTTAAATTAAGTACAAATGAAAAACAAAGAAGAGTTGATACTCTACTAAAACAGTTTGATTTAGTTGAACATAAAAATAAACAAATTCATGAATTAAGTGGTGGTCAACAACAGCGTGTATCAATCGCAAGAGTTATTGCCTATGAACCAAAGGTTTTACTTCTTGATGAGCCTTTTTCTAACCTTGACTCCATATTAAGAGCTAAAACAAAATTATGGCTAAAAAATCTAATTAAAGAGCTAGGACTATCTGCTATTTTGGTAACACATGACCAAAAAGAAGCCCTTTCAATGTCTGATAAAATTGGAATAATTCATAATAAAACAATTGAACAATTTGACACACCTAAAAACATATACAAAAATCCAGAAAGTTTTTATATAGCAAACTTTTTAGGAGAGGTTAATACCTTACCAAAATTTATTGTAGATGATTTAAACAAAGATTTAAATAAAACTCATATTCTTAGGATTTATGATACAAAAATCACAAACAATATTAATAATTACAAGTTAACTATTATAGATACTCTTTATTGTGGTGAGTATGAAGAGTTAATATTATCTTTTGAAAAAGATTCAAAATGTCTAATTAAAATAAGACTCAATTTAGATGAAGAAATATCTAAAAATAAAGAGCTGTTTTTAGATATAAATGAAGCAAAAATAATAAGTGTAAATTAAAAAGTTTCAACTTTATAACTTTTCTACATATTTAATGAATAATAACTTTTAAATATGTTATTATTTTAAATGAAACACTTGTTATTAAAACTAATATTAATTAATCTATTTATTTTTACACTAAATGCTAAAGAAAATGAAAAAATCACATTAAGACTTGATTGGCTAAATCAATTCCAATTTGCGGGATACTATATTGCAAAAGAGAAGGGTTTTTTCAATGAAGTTGGCCTTGATGTAGATATAAAAGAGTTTGAATATGGTATTGACCAAATAGATGAAGTCTTGGAACAAAAAGCAAACTATGCCGTTGGAAAGTCCTCTTTAATTATTGATAAACTAAATGGAAAAGGTATTGTTGCCTTAGCTGCGATTTTTCAAAGCTCTCCTATGATTTTATTAACAACTAATTTATCAATAAAAAAACCTGAGGATTTATTACATAAAAAAGTAATGCTTACCCCAGATGCAAGAACAGCAATAGCAATTAATTCAATGATAACCTCAAGGGGTGTAAACCTTGAACATATTGATTTTCAACAACATAGCTTTAATTTAAATGATTTAATTAATGGAAAAACAGACGCCATGGGTTCATATATCTCAAATGAGCCTTTTTTACTAAAAAATAGAAATATAAAATTTAATATTTTAAACCCTAAAGATTATGGTTTTGATTTTTATGGTGGTATTTTATTTACCTCAAATATTGAACTAGAGAACAATCCAAAAAGAGTGCAAGACTTTCAAAAGGCTGTTTTAAAGGGCTGGGAATATGCTTTTTTAAATATTGAAGAGAGTATTGAAATCATAATGAATAAGTACAATACTCAAAATAAGACTTACTCTGCGCTTTTTTACGAAGCAAACTCTTTAAAAAAGTTATCTGGAATAGATGAAAATAAGTTAGGTCTTATAGAAAAGAGTAAACTTGAAGAGATTCAATACATATATACTATGCAAAAATATGTTCAAGCAAATCAAAAATTATCTAACTTTATTGTTTATCCTTCGGATGTAATATTAAGCTCCATTGAAAAGAATTATTTAAAAAGAAATACTCTCACATATTTATCTAAAATTAATGCACCATTTAACAATGGATTAGGAATTTCTAGTATCGAACTTGACTATATTGATGCTCTTAAAAGCAAAGCAAATATGGATATAAAAATTAAAAATGACTCAAATATTGAAGAATCATTAGATTTATTAAATAAAAATCAAGCATATTTTAAAGCTGACTTCTCAAATACTCCAAAATCAAGTGATTATTTATACACTCAAGCAATTGCTACTTTTGACTTAGCAATAGCAACTAATTTATCAAAAACATATATATCTTCAACAAGTATATTAGAAAATAAAAAAGTTGCTATTAGAAAAGATTGTTTACTATTAAAAGAACTTGAAAAAAAATATCCAAATATTAAGCTAATTAAAACAGAATCCACAAGTGATGCTTTAAAATTACTCTCTGATGATAAGGTTTATGCCGTAATAGACTTATTACCACTATTAAATTTAAATATTTTAGAAAATAATAATACCTCAACAAGAATATCAGGTGTTACAGGTTTGAAATTTGAATTAAAATATATTTTAAATAAAGAAGATAAAGTATTACAAACTATTTTAAATAAAATTATTCAAAGAATAGATGAAAAAGTAAAAAATGAAATCAATGAAAAATATAATATACTCAATTATGAAACAACTGAAAATATCTCTTTATTTTACAAAATATTAATTGTATTAGTTCTTCTATTATTTATTTTTGTTCTTTATAATATAAAATTAATAAATGAAATGAAAAGAAGAAAAGAGTTAGAAAAAGAGCTGCATAAAATAGCAGATACGGATGAACTAACGAACTTAAATAATAGAAGAAAAATGATTAAGATATTAATAAATTCTATCACTATTTCAAGACAATATAAAACACCCTTATCTATCATATTTATAGATATTGATGATTTTAAAATAATAAATGATACAAAAGGTCATGCCATAGGTGATAATATATTAAAAGAGTTTTCTAAACTAATAAATAAAAATATTAGATCAACAGATACCTTTGGAAGATGGGGAGGAGAAGAGTTTTTATTAATCCTTCCAGATACTTCTACAGAAAATGCAAAAAGAACTGCTGAAAATCTAAAAGAGATAATTTCTTCACATAAATTTAAATCAAAAGACAGTATTACAAGTAGTTTTGGAGTAACAACTTTAAAAGAGGATGATGATAAAAAGAGTTTTATAAAAAGAGCTGATGAAGCTATGTATTTTGTAAAAGAAAATGGAAAAAATGCAGTTAAAGTAGATTGACTACTTTAACTTATATTTGAAACTTAGAGATAAGTTCATCAGAACACTCTAATATTCCACGTTCTCTTAAATCATCAATTACACTTTTTGTACAATCAACATCATCAGGCCATCTTCTTTGAAAATTATCATATGAGTTCTTATTTGTAGCATCAACACCTAAAGTATCATTTGCTATAAAAATATCTCTATTTGAATCTATATTATTACAAACTCTCCAAATAAGCATGTAAGGGTTGCTCACATCATTTTTAGCCTCATCTACTATGATTAAGATTCTTAAGTGCTCATAGAGAGGTTTAAGCTCTTCAAATAGATATTTTTGACTCCTAGTTTTATTTACAGTTATTATCGTAACTGGATTTTTTGTATATTTGAAATATTGTTTTAAATTAATAATATCACTTGAAATCTCTTTCATTTTAGTTAATAACTCAACATCACCTAAAACTTTTACTCCACTATCACTAATTTCATCACTAGTACAATCAAGACCTAGTTTTCCACCAACTGCAAATTTGGGACTTGAATGGTCAAGTGCATCAACTACACCCCTTGAGATAAACAGGTCATTTATATCTATTCTATTTAGAATATGTTTTGTTATCTCTTCATGGTTTGTAAGTTCTGGTGCATCATGGTTTACAAAAATCGCATGTTTTACAAAACTCATTTGCCCTACTCCCCAAAACGCATGCATCATTTGACTTGCATGTCCAGGATATAGTGTTTTGATTTTGGCAATTATAAGATTATGAAAAACTCCATTTTCAGGCATATAATAATCAATCAAATCAGGAGCTGTAGTTTTAAGTAAAGGTAAAAATATTCTTTCAGTTGCATGCCCCATATATTTATCTTCTAATGGTGGTTTACCAACAACTGTTGCTAAAAATGTTGGTTTTGCTTTACTTGTAATTGCTGTAACTTCCATAAAAGGATACTCTTCTTCAAGGGTATAATAACCAGTATGATCTCCAAATGGTCCCTCTATTCTCATCTTAGATGGGTCTACAAAACCTTCTATAATAAAGTCATTATCCCTTGGAACATAAATATCATTTGTAATTGATTTTACAAGTTGAGCATTTTTATTTTTTACAAAACCATAAAGCATAAGTTCAAATATACCTATTGGCAAAGGTGCTTGTCCACACCAAATATACATAGGATCACCGCCAACTCCAATAGATACTGGCATTTTTTTACCTGCAGCTTTATATTCATGGAAAAAATGATTACTATCTTTGTGTATTTGCCAATGCATTCCTAAAGTATGATCATCATAAACTTGAAGTCTATACATTCCTAAGTTTTTAAGTTCACCATTCAGACTTGTCGTATAAACTTGCCCCATAGTAATAAAAGGCCCACCGTCTTGCTCCCAAGTTGTTAATACTGGCAAGTCAGATAGTTTGGCATCACTTCCTAGTTTTATAACTTGTTGGCACTCACCTTTTCCTTTACTTTTTTTAGGAATAGTATTTTTTAGTGCAAATAGTTTTCCAAAAGTTGAAAGTTTTTCACTAAATGTTGTTGGTGGTTTCATTTTTAGTAAGCTTTCTATCTCACTTCCTATCTTATCTCCATCACCAATAAACAGTTTTACTGCTTTTTCATTACAAAATACATTCATCAAAACTGGAATATCAAATTTCTTTCCAGATTTTTTATCAATAGGATTTGTAAATAAAATCGCTTTTGAATCCTCTTTTTTAACCTCTACATATGCGATGTGTGGTATTTCTAAGTATATATCCAACTCATCATCAATAACTTTTAATAAATCATTCTTTTTAAGTAGCTCTATTGCTTTTTCCATATTTCCCTCTAAAGTAAACAAATAATTAGTATAAATCTTATATCATTTTATCAATAAATAATAGTTTATAATAGAGGTTTTATATATGTTTGATAAAATAATTGATAGAAAAAATAGCTCATGCACTAAGTATGATGATTTAGAACACTATTTTGGCAATGCCAACTTGGATCCATTTTGGGTGGCAGACATGGATTTTGAAATACCTCCTTTTATTCAAGAAGCTATTCAAAAAAGAGCTTCACATAATGTATATGGATATGGGAAACAAAATAAAGAGATTTTTGAAGCAATAAAAAACTGGATGAAATCTCAACACTCATGGGATATTGATACGTCATGGATATCATTATGTAATGGAGTTGTTCCAGCATATGCAGCTTGTGTTGAGGCTTTTAGCAATATTGATGATGAAATCATTGTACAAACTCCCGTATACTTTCCTCTATTTCAATGCATTAAATCTAATAATAGAAAAGTTTTATACAATCCATTAAAACAAATAGATGGTTATTACACTATGGATTTAGAACATTTAAAATCAATCATTACACCAAAAACAAAAATATTAACACTTTGTTCACCTCACAATCCAGTTGGAAGAGTTTGGAGTAAAGAAGAGTTAGAAGAGTTGGCTAATATATGTATTAAAAATAATATTACTATAATAAGTGATGAGATACATGCCGACTTAGTATTTAAAAAGTTTACACCACTTGCTTCAATAAATGACAAAATATCAAATTGTACAATTACTCTAAACTCTTCAGGAAAAACATTTAATATAGCAGGGTTAAATGCTTCATATTGTATCACTTCAAACAATGAATTAAAAGATAAATTGGATAAAGTCATAAAACAAAGAGTTATAAACTCAGTAAATGTATTTGGGCTAATTGCGATGCAAAGTGCCTATGAAAATGGCACTGTATGGCTAAACGACTTAAAAGACTACATCTCATCAAATATAGATTTCACAATAGAGTATTTACATAAAAATAGTAAAATAAAAGTGCATAGACCAGAAGCGACATACCTATTATGGCTTGATTTTAGTGAATATAACTTAGCTCATAATAAAATAAAAGAGATGCTATTACAGGAGTGTAAAATTGCACTTAATGATGGATTAACATTTGGAAAAAATGGAAAAAACTACTTTAGATTTAATAGTGCCACATCAAAAATACAACTTAAAAATGGATTAAATAAAATTATTAGTATTTTTAAGTAAATAAATTCATAGAATAAAGTATTACCTTTTTTCTCACTTTTTTCTCTTTGGTTTTATTTTGTAACAAATGCTTAAGAAATTGCCACAAAGTTAGTGTACAATCATTCTACATATTATTATGAAATGGATTAAGCATGTCAAATGAACTATTATTGTCAGCAACAATTTTTATTGTAATAGGTATTGTAGTTGTATCAATATTTATACTTTCAAAATTTGTTGGACCTCAAAACAAAGAGGATAAATCAAAAAATACCGTTTATGAATCTGGGGTAAGTAACCCAGTTGGTGGAACTAAACTTAGGTTTAGTATCAAATTCTATTTAGTAGCAATTTTATTTGTACTATTTGATGTCGAAATAATTTTCATGTTTCCATGGGCTGTAAATATTAGAGAGTTAGGGTTCTTAGGACTATTTGAAATGTTTATGTTTATGGGATTATTATTTGCAGGTTTAATTTACATCTATAAGAAAAAGGCATTATCATGGGACTAGGAGCAGAATCAATATTAGGTGATTCAATAATCACAACAAGACTTGACAAAGCAGTAAACTGGGCAAGATCATATTCCTTATGGCCTATGGTATTTGGTACAGCATGTTGTGGGATTGAGTTTATGTCAGTTGCAGCAGCAAAATATGATATATCAAGATTTGGGGCAGAGGTTGTAAGATTTTCTCCAAGACAAGCTGACTTGCTTATTGTTGCAGGTACTATTACATATAAACAAGCACCTGTATTAAAAAAGATTTATGATCAAATGTGTGAGCCTAAATGGGTTATATCAATGGGAGCATGTGCAAGTTCTGGTGGTTTTTATGATAACTACACAACTTTACAAGGGATTGATGCAGTTATTCCAGTTGATGAATATGTTTCAGGTTGTCCACCAAGACCTGAAGCTGTACTAGATGCAATTATGAATATACAGAAAAAAGCTCAAAATGAATCTATTATTGTAGATAGAGTAAAAGAGTTCAAAGGAATCCTTGATGCTTAAACCAGATATGTTAATTTCACAAAATGAGATTAAGTCAACTATCAAAAAACTAAAAGATGAAGAAGGTTATAACTTACTTCTTGATATTACAGCAATTGATTACTTGAAATATCCAGATGTAACTCCTTCAAGATTTGCACTTATCTATATATTAAGAGATAAGACTTTCAAAAAACAAATTGTTATAAAAGCATATGTTGCTGATAACAACTTAAATGTTGATACTATTAGTGATTTATATGAAGCTGCAAACTGGGCAGAGCGAGAAACTTTTGACCAATATGGTATTAACTTCATTGGTCATCCAAATATGAAAAGACTTCTAAACCACCATCAGTTTGTTGGATATCCATTAAGAAAAGATTACAATATTACTGATGGACAAATTTGTACTGAAACTGAAGATTTAATGGATGAAATGATTCCTTTACTAAAATCAAAAGGTCATAGTGAGACAAGTTTAGAAGAACTTATGTTATTAAATGTTGGTCCTTCACACCCTGCTTCTCATGGTACAATTAGAAACTTCGTTGCAATGGAAGGTGAAACAATCACTGCCTGTGTTACAGAAATTGGTTATTTACACAGAGGTTTTGAAAAAGCATGTGAAACACATAACTATTCACAAGTTATTCCATATACGGATAGACTTAATTACTGTTCAGCAATATTAAACAATGTTGGATATGCAAAAGCTGTTGAAGATATGTTAGGTATAGATATCACACCAAGAGCAAAAATGATAAGAATTGTTATTGGAGAATTAAGTAGAATAACTGACCACCTTGTTTGTAATGCAGCAAATATGGTTGATATGGGTGGTTTAACAAACTACTGGTATCTTTTTGCTCCAAGAGATAAAGCTTATGATATTTTATCAAAACTAACAGGTGCTAGATTAACTAACTCTTATACAAGAATTGGTGGTTTAGAGTTTGATTTATATGATGGTTTTGAAGCTGACTTAAATGAAGTTTTAAGAGATGTAGAAAAAGCAATTGATGATGCTTTATCATTAGTTGAAAGAAATAGAATCTTCCAAGATAGAACACAAGATGTTGGTGTTATAAATGCAGATTTTGCTTTAAGTGCTGGAATTACAGGTCCAAACTTAAGAGCTGCTGGAGTTGCATTTGACTTAAGAAAAGATAAGCCTTACTATGGTTATGAAAACTTCGATTTTGATGTTGTAGTTGGTTCTCATGGTGATGTTTATGATAGATTTATGTGTAGATTTGAAGAGATGAAACAATCTATTAGAATCATTGAACAAGCGATGAAAGAGATGCCAGATGGTCCTATTAATGTAGGAGCTCCAGGAATATTCTTACCAGCTAAAAAAGATGTTTATGGAAACATTGAAGGTTTAATGAATCAATTTAAACTTACATTTGAAGGTATTAAAGTTCCAAAAGGTGAATATTATGGATTTACTGAAGGTGGAAATGGTGAGTTAGGTTTCCACATTACAAGTGATGGAACAGGAACACCTTATAAAGTAAAATGTAGACCACCTAGTTTCTATTCACTTGCAGCATATGCAAAAATTGTAGAAAATTCAATGTTAGCTGATGCAGTTATTACAATGGCATCAATGAACTTTATTGCAGGGGAGTTTGATAGATAATGGCAAAATTTCAATATACAAAAGAAAATGAAGAAAAATTCCAAGTTACAGCTAAAAAATACCCAAAAATAGATGCAATGATGCTACCAGCATTATGGCTAGTTCAAGAACAAGAGGGATGGGTAAGCCCTGAAGCTATGATATTTGTAGCTGATAAAGTAGGTAAACAACCTATTGAAGTTTATGAATTTGCAACATTTTATACAATGTTTAATCTAAAACCAATTGGAACATACCACATAGAGTTATGTAAAACATTATCATGTATGGTAATGGGAGCAAATAATCTTAAAAAATTCATAAAAGATACACTAGGAATCGAACCAGGGCAAACAAGTGCTGATGGTAAATTTCACCTTAGTGAAGTTGAGTGTCAAGGAGCTTGTGGAGGTGCACCAATGATTGCACTAAATCACACTTATCACGAAAACTTAACTGTTGACAAACTTAAAAAAATCATTGAGGAGTGTAAGTAATGGCTGCGAATGATATGATTGTAAAAATAGTAAGTAAGAACTTTGATATTCCAAATTCACATAAATTAGAAGTTGCGTTAAAAAATGGAAGATACTCTTCTATTGACAAACTTTTTACTATGGCTCCTGATGATGTAACAGAAGAAGTTTGTAAAAGTGGATTAAGAGGAAAAGGTGGTGGTGGAGCTGCTTGTGGACCTAAGTGGAAACTTATGCCTCCTGTTGATGAAAGACCAAGATATTTAATCTGTAATGGTGATGAGTCAGAACCTGGAACTTTTAAAGATAGACAAATTTTCCAATATGACCCACATCTTTTAATAGAGGGAATTATCTGTTCATGTTATGCAATTGGTGCACATGATGCATATATTTATATTAGAGGTGAGTATAAGTTTTTTATTGACCAACTAAACAATGCTATTGATGAAGCTTATGAAGCTGGAATTATTGGTGATAAAGTTATGAACAAATATGACTTTAGAGTTAATATTACAGTTCATAGAGGTGGTGGAGCATATATTTGTGGAGAAAAATCTGCACTTATTGAATCAATTGAAGGTAAAAGAGGACACCCAAGACTTAAACCACATGGTAAAGAGTGTGAGTGGTTCTATGATATGCCTGCAACTGTAAACAATGTTGAAACTATTGCTTCTGTTCCTAATATTGTTGAAAATGGTTATGAATCATATACAAAATATGGAACTGAAAAGGCTCCAGGAACTATGCTATTTGCAATGAGTGGTCCTGTTAAAAATCCAGGTGTTTATGAATTACAATATGGTTGTAAAATGACTGATGTAATAGAACAAATTGGTGGAGGAATGCAAGATGGGCTTAAATTAAAAGCTGTAATCCCTGGAGGAGCATCTTGTCCAATTTTGACAGCTGAAGAAGTTGAAAAAGCATATTTAGATTATGAATCTATGTGGGATATTGGTTCAACGCTAGGGACAGGTGGAATGATGATTATTCCAGAAGGTACTTCTATGGTTGATGTGGCAAAAAATTTAATAGAATTTTACCATCACGAATCTTGTGGACAATGTACACCGTGTAGAGAGGGTACAGGTTGGATTGATAAAATTTTAAGAGATTTATTAGAAGGTCTTGGAAAAGAAGAAGATTTAAATACTATTTTAGATGTTTGTGAAACTATGAACGGTAAAACTGTTTGTGTTTTTGCACCAGCTGTAAAAGATATTATTAAAAGTATTGTTCAAAAATATAGACATGAATTCGTTGAATTAATCGAAAAAACAAAAATAAACTAGAAATATAAGGAGAGAATATGGGAAAGAATACATTTACATTGACAGATAATAGAAATGGTAATACTTACGAGTATAATGTTATTGATGGAACAAGAGGACCTAGTGTAGTTGATATTAGATCATTTTATAAAGATACAGGAATGTTTACGTATGACCCTGGGTATACATCTACTGCATCTTGTGATTCTAAAATTACATTTATTGATGGTGAAAACTCTGAGTTAAGATATAGAGGTTATGATATTGCTGACTTAGCTGGTAAACACTCTTTTATGGATGTATCTTATCTTCTTATGAGAGGTCAACTACCAACTGAACAAGCTTCAAAAAACTTTGATTTAGAGATTAGACATAGATCATTTTTAAATGAAGGTATTATAAGACTTTTTGATGCTTTACCAGATGGTGCTCATCCAATGGCAACAATGGGAGCTGCAACAATGGCTCTAGCTGCATTTTATAAAGATCACTTACATTTAGAAGATGAAGAACAATTCAAAATGATGAGAAGAAGAATCTTAGCAAAAATGCCAACAATTGCTGCTATGGCATATAGAAACTCAATTGGTACGCCACTTATTTATCCAGATGTAGATAAATATTTCACTGAAAACTTCTTATATATGCTTAGAGCATATCCAGGTGGTAAAATGAAAAACCTTGGAAATGGAAAAAGTGATGAGATTAGACAAGTTGAAGTTGATGCACTAGATGCAATCTTTACTTTACATGCTGATCATGAGCAAAATGCTTCTACAACAACTGTTAGAAATGTTGGTTCTACTGAAGCTCACCCATATGTTGCAATTGCTTCTGGTATTTCTGCCTTATGGGGAAGTGCACACGGTGGTGCAAATGAAAAAGTTATGGATCAATTAAAAATGATTGGTGATGTTAAAAATGTACCTTCATATATTGCTAAAGCAAAAGATAAAAATGATCCATTTAGATTAATGGGATTTGGACATAGAGTTTATAAAAATAGAGATCCAAGAGCTGAAGCATTAAAAGGATTACAAGATAAATTAAGAGAAGAGTTAAACCTTGATTCTAAATTACTTGATATCGCAGCAGCAGTTGAAGAAGCAGCATTAAGTGATGATTACTTTAAACAAAGAGGTTTATATCCAAATATTGACTTCTATTCAGGGGTAATTTTAACAGCTCTTAGAATTCCAATTGCAATGTTTACACCAATCTTTGTTATTGGTAGAACACCAGGTTGGTTAGCACAATGGTCTGAATTAAAACAAGATCCAACAGCTAAAATTGCTAGACCTAGACAGTTATATACTGGAAAATAATTAATACAATAAACTATGAAGAGGATTTATTAAAATGAGCGAAATGGTAAAACTGATAATCAATGATCAGGAGATGGAGGCAGAAAAGGGAAGTCTCTTAATTGATAAATTATTAGATGAAGAAATTCATATTCCTCATTTTTGCTATCACAAAGCATTGGGGAAAGATGGAAACTGTAGAATGTGTATGGTTGAAATCGCTGGACAAAAGAGACCTCAAATTGCCTGTGATACTCCTGTAAAAGACGGAATGGTAGTTAGTACAACAAGCGATAACATAATGGCTGTAAGAAGAGATATCTTAGAATTACAGCTTATTAATCACCCAATTGACTGTCCTACCTGTGACCAAGCTGGTGAATGTAAGCTACAAGATTTTTATATGGAATCAGGTTTCTATGAATCTAGAGTAAATGTTGAAGAAAAAAACAATGCTAGAAAAAGAGAAGATTTAGGTGCTAATGTAATGTTAGACCAAGAGAGATGTGTTCTTTGTACTAGATGTGTTAGATTTTGCTCAGATATCGTGGGAACAAACGAACTAGGAGTTATAAGTAGAGCTGACCATTCAGTTATTGGTACTTTTCCTGGACGTCCTTTAAGTAACCCATATGCAATGAATGTAGTTGACTTATGTCCTGTTGGTGCTTTAACTTCAAAAGACTTTAGATTTAAACAAAGAGTTTGGTTTATGGAATCATTCAATGCTATTTGTAATGGTTGTTCAAAGGGTTGTAATATCTTTGTTGACCATAGAAAAGAGAAGTATGAAGATGATAAAATATTTAGATTTAGACCAAGAAATAATGCAGAAGTAAATGGTTATTTCATGTGTGATTATGGTAGATTATCTTATAAAAATGAAGAAGAAAATAGATTTGAAACAGCTTTAGTTAACAAAAAAGAAGATACTACAAGTAATGCAATAGCTTCTTTATATACAGAAGTTGCAAAAAACAATAATGCACTATTTCTAATAGGACCAAACTTATGTTTAGAAGAGATGCAAAATATAAAAGCTTTTGCAGATGCTACAAAAGCAAATATCTCTGGATACTCTCCTCAATATATAGATGAAACATTTGGTGATGATTATCTAAAGAAAAATGATAAAAGTGCGAATAGAGCCTCTTTTAAAGAAGCAAATATAGATGAAGATGAAGCTTCATTTAAAAACTATTTTGATGCAGCATCACTAGTAGTAGTTTTTGATAATAACTACTTTGATAATAACTTAGATTTATTATCAGGTAAAAAAGTTATCTCTTGTTTTTCAAATCATGCAAAAACTATTGAAAAATCTGATGTTGCAATTCCAATTGCATCATTTTATGAAAAAAGTGGAACTTATATAAATGTTGATGGAATAAAACAAAAAGTTGCCTCAGGAATAAATAGAGATAAACAAGCAAAAACAATATCATCAATAGTTGAAACTATAAAAAGTATGATTGAAAAAGGAAATATATGAATACAGCATCAATAGTTGTTATTATAGTAAATATTCTTTTAGCTGTAGTACTAGCAGTTGGTCTAACACCAGTTTTTGTATGGTGGGAAAGAAGAATAGCTGGATTTATTCAAGATAGATCAGGGCCAAATAGATGTCATATTGGACCAATGAGATTAGGTGGTTTAATCCAAAGTTTAGCAGATATGTTAAAACTTGTATTTAAAGAAGACTTTACTCCAGGGCATATTAAATATAAATTTATGTTTACTATTGCTCCTTCAATAGTATTTGTTTGTTACTTTCTAACATTTGCAGTTATTCCTTTTGCGGACAATGTTGTAATAGATGGTCAATCACATGCAATGCAAGCCTTGCCAATGCAACTAGGGATTATGTGGTTCTTAGCATATGCTGGATTATCTGTATATGGGATTATCTTAGGTGGTTATGCTTCAGGAAGTAAATATGGACTTTTAGGTGCTATTAGAGCTTCAGCACAAGTTATATCTTATGAAGCATCAATGGCATTAGCACTTATATCTATGTTATTAACTTATGGTTCAATTCACTTAAATGAGATTGTACATTTTCAAGGTGGAACTTTCTTTGGAATAATTCCTTCATGGGGTCTACTTATGCAACCTCTTGCAGCTGTAATTTTTATTGTTTGTGCTTTTGCAGAGACAAATAGAACTCCTTTTGATATTGCAGAGGGTGAGTCAGAAATTGTTGCAGGTTATCATACGGAATATAGTGCGATGAGATTTGGACTTTTTCAAGTATCAGAATTCGCAGCTATGGCTGGTGCATCAGCTATTATTGTTACACTATTCTTTGGTGGATATCAAATCCCTTGGTTAGATACACAAACATTAAAAGCAAATATTGATATTGTAATTATTGTACTTATGGCTTTATTACCTATCAAGATTTATATATTTACTAAATGGATTAAAAAGAATAATGACTGGGCTGATAAAAGTGACTCAAGATCAAAAGAGACAGGAATCTTAGTAAAAGCATTTTGGACTATTGGTATAGTTTCATTTTTAGCTTTAGGTGCCTTGTTAGCTACAGGTTTAGGAGAAAATGGCTCAAGTATTGCAGTTGCTGTAATCCAAGTAGTAACTTTCTTAGTAAAATTTCTTATGATGGTATTTGTATTTATGTGGGTTAGATGGACTTTATTAAGATTTAGATATGACCAACTACAAATGTTAGGATGGAAAATTTTACTACCACTATCACTATTAAATATTGTTATAACTGCTTCAGTTATAGTATTGACAGGAATGTAAAATGGGTATTAAAATAATAAAAAGACAAGGTCAAACTTTTAAAGATAAGCTTTTTATACCAGCTATTATGGGTGGTATGAAAACAACTTTTGGGCACTTTACAAAAAACTTAAAAGATGTATCAAATCTGAAAACAATTCAGTACCCAGAAGAAAATCCAACTGATGTTGCAACAAATGAGAGATACAGAGGAGTTCATAGACTTACTAAGTGGGAAGATGAATCAGAAAAATGTGTTGCATGTTATATGTGTGCAACTGCATGTCCTGCTGAGTGTATCTTTATTGACGCAGAAGAGAGATTTGATGGAAAAGCAGAAAAGAGACCTAAAGAGTTTAAAATAGACCTTTTAGAGTGTGTATATTGTGGATACTGTGTTGAAGCTTGCCCATGTGATGCAATTAGAATGGATACAGGTATTTTTAGTTTTACGGGAAGTTCAAGAGAAGAGTTCTTAGTAGATAAAAAATATTTAATGAATAACGAAAGAGCAAAGGATTTATCAGATGATTGATATTTTATTTATTGGTTTAAGTTTTATGGCAATAGCAGGTGGTGTAACTATGCTAATACATAAACAACCTATGTATGCAGCACTTGGATTATTAATTTCAATTTTAGCAGTATCTGGTCTATTTGCACTATTAAGTGCAACTTTCCTTTTCATGGTACAAATAATAGTTTATGCAGGTGCAATTATGACACTTCTACTATTTATCCTTATGTTTCTTAATATCGATGAACATGATATGCCACATGAGCCTAAAAAGTATAAAAATATTATTATTGGTGCAATAGTTATGTTACCTCTTAATATAGTAATCTTAAAAGCTGTTTCTGCTCTACCGCAAAAAGACTTGAGTATTATAGAGACTAATTTTGGTGGCATAAAAGAAGTGGGTATGCTTTTATACCAAAACTGGTTAATCTCATTTGAGTTAATTTCAATACTACTTTTAGTTGCATTAGTTGGTGCAGTTGTGTTAGCTAAAAAGAAAAAACCTAGAGGAACCCAATCATGATATCACTAACATCTTATGCATTTGTTTCAATGATGCTTTTTTCAATTGGTGCAATTGGAGTAGTTGCAAGAAGAAATATTTTTGTAATTTATATGTCAATTGAATTAATGTTAAATGGAATAAATCTATTTTTAGTTACTTTTGCAAGATACCATTTCAATATGGATCCTCAAGTAATTACAGTAATGGTTATAGCAATTGCTGCAGCAGAGGCTGCTATTTTCTTATCAGTAATAATTTTATTATTTAGAACAAAAAAATCATTAGATACTGATTTATTTACAGCACTAAAACAAGGAGAAAAATAATGCATACAGATCTTTTAGTATGGATAATATTAGCTCCATTATTAGGTGCTATATTAAATGGTGGATTTTATTTCTACAATATTAAAAAAAGAGCTTTACCACAAAGACTATTTTCTTTAACTGGGACAATCGCTCCTATTATTGGTTTTATCTTTACCTTAATTATCTTTTTAGATATGGTTAAACATGGAACTATTTACCATCAAAATATATTTACTTGGTTAGAAGTTGACCAATTAACAATTGAGATGAAACTTTTAGGTGATAACTTATCTATTTTTATGGCTATGTTTGTAACTTTTGTTGGTTCTTTAATTCATATTTATGCTGTTGGTTATATGCATAAGGATGAAGGTTTTGGTAAATTTTTTGCTTACTTCAATCTATTCTTAGCATCAATGTTAATATTAGTTTTAGCAGACAACCCAATTATATTATTTATAGGATGGGAAGGTGTTGGAGTTTGTTCATACCTTTTAATTAAATTTTATTATGGTGATAAAGAAAATGTTCTTGCAGCAAATAAAGCATTTATTGTAAATAGAGTTGGTGATTTTGGTTTTATATTAGGTGTTATTACACTATTTTTTGCAATTGGACAAGGTAACTTATCATTTGGTTCAATTGAAGCAAACTTAGATAATGCCTCAACTGAACTGCTTATTCTTTCTGGTTTCTTACTATTTGTTGGAGCTATGGGTAAATCAGCACAAATTCCATTATATACATGGCTTCCAGATGCGATGGCAGGTCCTACGCCAATTTCAGCACTTATTCACGCAGCTACTATGGTAACAGCTGGGGTTTATATGGTTGCTAGATTTCATTTTCTTTATGAGGGAATAGAAGGTATTGGTACATTTATTGCTTATATTGGTGCATTTTCAGCACTTCTAGCTGCAATTATTGCAACACAACAACAAGATATTAAAAAGATTCTTGCATATTCAACTATGTCACAATTAGGATATATGTTTATAGGTGTTGGTTTAGGTTTTTATTCAACTGGACTATTCCACGTATTTACTCATGCATTCTTTAAGGCAATGCTATTCATGGCAGCTGGTGGTATGATTATGGCTCAACACCATGAGCAAAACATTTTCAAAATGGCACAGCACAGAGTTAGTACTCCTATAATTGGATTTTGTATGTTAGTTGGTGTTATTGCAATCTCTGGTATTCCTCCATTTTCTGGATTCTTTTCAAAAGATGCAATATTAGGTGCAGCTTTTCATGAAGGTCAATATATTATTTGGGGAATTGGGATGTTCACAGCATTTTTAACAGCATTTTATATGTTTAGAATGTATTTTATTCTATTTGTTGCTCCAAACAACCATGCCAAAACAGACTATGTTTACACATCAAAAACAATTACACTACCACTTTTGATTTTATCAATTGGTGCAATTGGCGCTGGTTTCTTAAACTTACCAGGAGCATTAGGTGGTCATCATATGGTTGATACTTGGTTGGCTCAACTTAACTCAAAAGAGTTACATATGAGTCATACAACAGAGTATGTGTTAATGGCACTGTCAGTTATTATTGCAGCATCAGGAATTGGAGCTGCATATAACAAATATGCACACTTTGATGTTTCAAAACCTGAAAGTGAAGAAGGACTTATTGCTAATAAATTCTATGTTGATGAATTTTATAACAAAGTTTTTGTTCAGTCAACTAAAAAATTATCAACTTTTATTGATAAAGTTGTAGATGAAAAAATCATTGATAGCTTCATCATGGGAAGTTGTAACCAATTTATTAACTTTGGTAAAGTAGTTGGAAGACTTCAAAATGCAAATGTAAGATTTTATGGTCTATTCATGCTTGTAGGTATGAGTGCAATCTTCATTTATTTATTTATTTCGTTAGGATTGTAGTATGAGTGCAGAAAGTTTATCATTTATTATATTTTTACCAGCAGTTGTTGCCTTTGGTTTGATGATTACATCATCAAATGTTGAGTCAGTTAGAAATATAGCATTTTTAACTACTACAGTTATTTTAGCTTTAGTATTAAAAATCTATATCAATTTTGAACCAAGTTCAGGTATGCAGTTCGTTACTAACGTTCCTTGGATTGAAACTTATGGTATTAATTACTATATTGGTGTTGATGGTTTCTCTTTAACTATTTTGATGCTTATTGCTATTTTGATTCCTACTTCTTACCTTTTATTATGGGAAGGTAGAACAAAAGGTTATTGGATAAATATGCTACTTGTACAAACAGGTGTTACAGGTGCATTATTATCTTTAGATGTAATCCTTTTCTACTTCTTCTGGGAAGTTATGTTATTGCCAGTATTCTTGATGATTGGTATTAATGGGTTTGGAGATAAAGTATTTACAACTATTAAAGTTACTATTTATACAATGGCTGGGTCATTATTGATGTTCTTAGGTATTTTATATCTTGGTGTTACATTTTTTAATGAGTTTGGTTTTTGGTCTTTTCAATATACAGACTTTACAAAAATCACAACTTTATCATATAACGAGCAAGTATATCTGTTCTTATCATTTGTTATTGCCTTTGGTATTAAGATTCCAATTTTCCCACTACATACGTGGATCATGGATACATATAAAAATGCCCCTACTGGTGCCGTTTTCTTATTATCTTCTATCATGGCAAAACTTGGAGTTTATGCAATCGTTAGATTTATGATTCCAATTTTCCCTGAAATTTATATTGAGTATTCAACTTGGTTTGTATTTATTGGATTATTTGGTTTAATCTATTTTGGTATTGCTGCACTTATGCAAGATGATATTAAAAGAATGTTTGCTTACTCATCAGCATCTCACTTAAGTTTTATAGCTGCTGGTATCTTTTCATTAAATTCATATGGTATCAATGGTGCACTATATTTAATTATTGCACATGCAATAGCAACAGGTGCTCTATTTTTACTTGTTGGTGTTTTACATGATGAATCAAAATTTAAAACAATTAGTGACCTTGGTGGAATAGCGAAAGTTGCTCCTGTATTTACTTTTATTTTTGCAATTATGTTATTTGCAAATGTAGGGTTACCAGGAACAAATGGATTCGTTTCTGAATTATTAATTATTTTTGGAATTTATCAATTTAATCATACTTTAGGTTATATCTCTGCACTTACTGTAATCATTGGTGCTTCATATATGTTATGGATGTTCCAAAGAGCTATTTTACAAGATAGACAAGGTGAACAAAGAACTATGAGAGATCTTAAAATCAAAGAAATTATTGGTTTAACTCCATGGGTTATCCTAGTATTTTTAATGGGTATTTACCCAGAACCATTCATTGATAAGTTTGAGCCAACAGTAACTCACTTTTTAAATGATATATTAAAGATTGGAGCGATGAAATAATGACTGAATTCTTATATCTAGTACCACATATAATAGTACTTGTAGGTGCTCTTGTATTAATGTTTATGAGTATGTATGAGAAGTTTACAATTAAACATTTCATTACTACTACGTCTATATTTTTAATTATAGCATTAGGTTTTGCTATTACTGACTTTAGTGATTTACACTCAGCTAAACCTTTTAATGATATATTTAACAATGCCTTAGTATTTGATACTTATTCAAACTTTTTTGGTGTACTATTAATTTTTGGTACACTGTTAACTGTTTTAATTGGTGAACATTACTTTTATGAACACTCATACTTTAAAGGTGAATTCTTTTCAGTATTAATGTTTGCTCTATTTGGGATGATGTTACTTGCAAATGCAAATGAACTAATCACTGCATATATTGCCTTAGAGATTGCATCATTTTCTGTATATATCCTAGTTGGGTTTCACAGTGAAGATGGTAAAAGAGTTGAAGCGATTTTTAAATATTTAGTTTTAGGTTCATTTATTGGTGCATTTTTCCTACTAGGTGCTGTATTAATTTATGGTGTAAGTGGAACAACAAACTTAAATGATATAGCTACATATATTACAACTCATAGCGGAAGTGATTTAAATCTAATCTATATTGGTTTAACTCTATTATTATTTACATTCCTATTTAAAATTGCAGCATTCCCATTCCAGTCTTGGGTTTTAGATGTATATAGAGGTGCTCCAATGTTAGTTACTGCATATATGGCATCTACATTTAAAATAGCGATTTTCTCACTATTTTTAAGAGCATTTTTACAAACATTCTCAACAATCCAAAATTTCTGGGATCCAATTTTATATGTACTTATTATCTTTACACTTGCTTATGGAACATGGATTGCTATTACTCAAAAAATCATAAAAAGAATGCTTGCAGCATCTTCAATTGTTCATACAGGATATATCTTATTAGCATTTATAGCTTTAGGACAAAATATTGATAGTGCTTATGCAATTATGTTTTACCTGCTTTCGTACCTTTTAACTGCAATTGGAGCATTTGGACTTATATCTCATATTATCTCTGAAACAAAAGTTAGAGTTACATATGAAGACTTTAAAGGTTTAGCACATGAAAGACCTTTCTTGGCAGCTGCTATGACAATATTTTTATTCTCACTTGCAGGTATTCCTTCAACAATTGGATTTATAGGTAAATTTTATGTGTTCACTGAAGCAATCAATGCAGGGTATGCGACTTTAACAATTATTGCAATTATTGCAACAATCATTTCAGTTTATTACTACTTTAGATTAATAGCAATGATGTACTTCTATCCAACAAATGCTGCTTGTGCAACTGAAGGCTTTAATGATAAAAGAATTTCAACATATGTTGTAGCACTTTTAGCTGCTTTAGTTGTATGGGGTGGTATTGGTTCAGCAGTAGTATTCTTCTTTCCTGCACCAAATATTGATGCAATTATTGATGTTTCTAAACTAGCAATAGAATCATTGTTTCTAAAGTAAACACTACTAAAATATTTGTTACTATCTAGTTTAACAAATATTTTACACTACTATTTTTTTAAAAGCCCACATGGTGGGCTTTTTTTATTGACATGTACATTTTTTGTACAATGTAAAGACATTATTTATACATCAATTTTATATACAATTCAAGATTATCTTAGATATAATATTACGATGTTTTCAAGAGAATATTTAGTTCTAAATATTAACCAATTAAATCAAACAGAAAGGATGTCAAATGAGTGACCTAATAGAAGGTTATTTAGGAAAGACTGTAGAGGGGAAAAAAAGTAGAGTTCCAGCAAAGCTTGATTATATTCAAAGTGCAACTGGATTATTTCTAGCACTTTTTATGTGGGGGCATATGTTTATGGTCTCTTCAATTTTAGTTAGTAAAGATTTTATGTATTCAGTTACAAAATTCTTTGAAGCTAGTTTTATTTTTGATGGAGGAAATCCATTATTAGTTTCTATTTTAGCATTAGTAATTTTTATAATTTTTATTGTACATGCTGCTATGGGTATGAGAAAATTACCTGGTAACTTTAAACAATATCAAGTAATGAAAGCACATGCTGACAATATGGGGCATGAAGATACTAAGTTATGGTTTATACAAGCATTTACTGGTTTTGCAATGTTCTTCTTAGGTTCAGTACATATCTATATTATTATGACACATTCAGATGCAATTGGTCCATATGCAAGTTCAGATAGAGTTTGGTCTGAATGGATGTGGCCACTATATATTCTTTTGTTATTAGCTGTTGAATTCCATGGAACAATTGGATTATACAGACTAGCTGTAAAATGGGGTTGGTTTGACGGTAAAGACCCTAAAGCTTCAAGAAAAAGATTAAAAACTTATAAAAAAGCTTTAACTTATTTCTTTTTAATTTTAGGTTTTGCAACTTTAGCTGCTTATATGAAAATTGGTATGGAACATGCTGATAAAGCAGGTGAAAGATATGTACCAAGTGCAAAAGTAATGGAATATAAAATAAATAATGGGAGAGTGGCATAATGAAAATTAATTATTGTGATGCATTAGTTATTGGTGGAGGATTAGCAGGTCTAAGAGCTGCAGTTGCTGCACAGAAAAAAGGCTTAAGTACAGTAGTTTTATCACTTGTTCCAGTTAAAAGATCTCATAGTGCTGCTGCACAAGGTGGTATGCAAGCAAGTTTAGGTAACTCTAAAATGAGTGATGGAGATAACGAAGATTTACACTTTGCAGATACTGTAAAAGGTTCGGATTGGGGATGTGACCAAGAAGTTGCAAGAATGTTCGTAAATACTGCACCAAAAGCTATTAGAGAATTAGCTGGTTGGGGTGTGCCTTGGACAAGAGTTCGAGAAGGTGCAAGAGAAGCAGTTATTAATGCTAAAAAAACAACTATCACAGAAGATGCAGATAGACATGGTTTAATTACATCAAGAGATTTTGGTGGAACTAAAAAATGGAGAACTTGTTATACAGCGGATGCAACAGGACATACAATGTTATTTGGTGTTGCAAATGAAGCATTAAAACATGAAGTTGATATTAGAGATAGAAAAGAAGCTGTATCAATTATCCATGAAGATGGAAGATGTTATGGAGCAATCGTTAGAGATTTAATTTCTGGAGAATTAGAAGCTTATGTTGCAAAAGGTACATGTATCGCAACAGGTGGATATGGTAGAGTATTTAAACAAACAACAAATGCAGTTATTTGTGAAGGTATTGGAGCAGCTATTGCTTTAGAAACAGGTATTGCAACTTTAGGAAATATGGAAGCTGTACAATTTCACCCCACTCCAATCGTACCATCAGGTATTTTATTAACTGAAGGTTGTAGAGGTGATGGTGGAATCTTAAGAGATGTTGATGGACATAGATTTATGCCAGATTATGAACCTGAGAAAAAAGAACTTGCTTCAAGAGACGTTGTTTCAAGAAGAATGATAGAACACATTAGAAATGGTAAAGGTGTTCCTTCTCCATATGGTGATCACATTTGGTTAGATATCTCTATTCTTGGTCGTGAGCATATTGAGAAAAACTTAAGAGATGTACAAGAAATCTGTCAAATCTTTAATGGAATTGACCCTGCTGATGAAGGTCCAAAAGGTTGGGCTCCAGTTTTACCAATGCAACATTACTCTATGGGTGGAATTAGAACAAAACCAACTGGTGAATCTCAAAACCTAAAAGGTCTGTTTGCGTGTGGTGAAGCTTCATGTTGGGATATGCATGGATTTAATAGACTTGGAGGAAACTCTGTTTCTGAAACAGTTGTTGCTGGTATGATTATTGGTAACTATTTTGCAGATTTCTGTTTAGAAAATGACGTAACAATTGGTACAAAAACAGTTCAAAAATTCCTTGATGAAGAAGATGCATATTTAGATGAAATCTTAGCATATAATGGAACAGAAGATATATTTAGAATCAAAAATAGAATGCAAAATCTAATGGATCAAAAAGTAGGTATCTTTAGAGATGGTCCACATTTAGAAGAAGCAGTTGAAGAGTTAAAAGATTTATTAGCTAAAACAAAACAAATCAATGTTAAATCTAAAGAGAGAGTTGGAAATCCTGAACTTGAAGAAGCTTATAGAGTTCCAAAAATGTTAAAAGTTGCATTATGTGTTGCAAAAGGTGCAAGAGACAGAACTGAATCAAGAGGTGCTCACTATAGAGAAGACTTCTTAAAAAGAGATGATGCAAACTGGTTAAATAGAACATTAACTTCATGGCCAGATAAAGATGCCTTAGAGCCTGAAATCACATACGAAGAATTAGATATTATGACTATGGAAATGCCTCCAGCATTTAGAGGTTATGGTGCTAAGGGTATGATTATTGAGCATGAATTATCTGCAAAAAGACAAGCAGAAGTTGATGAAATAACTGAAAAAATGCAAGCAGAAGGTAAAGATAGACATGAGCTACAGCATGCACTTATGCCATTTGATTTACCTATGAATTATAAAGAAAAAAATGAAAGAGTAGGAGATAAATAATGAGTGACCACAAAGGTAGAGAAGTTACTATAAAAGTACTTAAATTTAATCCAAGAAGCAAAATTTCTAAGCCTCATTATGTAGAGTACAAGTTAGAAGAGACACCAGGTATGACTCTTTTTATTGCACTTATGAAAATTAGAGAAGAGCATGACCCAGACTTATCTTTTGATTTCGTATGTAGAGCTGGTATTTGTGGAAGTTGTGGAATGGTTGTTAATGGTAAACCTGCACTTGCTTGTAGAACATTAATTGCTAACTATCCAGAAGGAACTATAACTTTACTTCCAATGCCTGCATTTGAACTAATCAAAGATTTATCAGTAAATACTGGTAAGTGGATGGATGCTATGTCTAATAGAGTTGAATCATGGATTCATACTAATCATAAACCAGACATTACAAAAATCGAAGAGAAAATTGATCCAGATATTGCAGATCAAACATTTGAATTAGATAGATGTATTGAGTGTGGAATTTGTGTTGCTTCTTGTGGAACAATGCTTATGAGACCAGACTTCGTAGGTCCTGTTGGATTAAACAGAATTGCAAGATTTGAAGTAGATCCACATGATAATAGAACTGCTGAAGATTTTTATGAATTAGTTGGTGATGATAACGGTATCTTTGGTTGTATGTCATTATTGGCATGTGAAGACCATTGTCCAAAACATTTACCACTACAAAATAAAATTGCATACTTAAGAAGAAGACTAGTAGCATTAAAATAAATATACAAGAGATTTTTTCTCTTGTATAAATAAAAGATATAAAAAGTTAATTACCCAATGGGTAATTAACTTTTTGTATTTTAGGGATATTTTAAATTAGTTTAATATTTTAAATTAACTTTTAGGTGTACAAAAAAACCTTTGTAGGAGAATAGATGTCACTAGTCAACGATTACTTTTTACTATATCATGGAAAACATTGTGAGCAAAAAACCACATTTGGAACAGAACACTATAAAAATAGAGATGAATTCTTTGAAATAGCAGCTTTAGTTCTTGCACCAACAAGAAAAAACTATGAAAAATATATATCTTTAGATAGCTTTAAAAAGTTAATTACAAATATCACAAACAAAGAAGTAAAAAGTTTAGATGATCTAAACCAACTCCAATTTTGTCTAATTGATTCCATAGAAAAAGATACTACAAACTGTCAAATTGAAAAACTACATGAAAGCCTAGAATACCTTAAAAATGAACAAATCTTAGAGACATCAAATTTCAATAAATTGATTTCTCTTTTTGACCCAAATGAACTAGGTCTTTGTGATGAAGAGTCAAAAGAAGAGATAATCCAAATAGATGAATCAAAATCATTTAAAGAGTTAAAAGTTGATTTTGAAGAGTTACTTCAAGAGTTACAAACTATTTTTAAATCTCAAGAGTACAAAGAAGAGCTAACTAGTACAAAAGAGTACCTAGAAAACCAGAAATTCTCCATTGGAATTACAGGTGTTATGAATGCTGGTAAATCCACAATGTTAAATGCTCTTATGGGAGAAGAAATCCTTGGAAGTGCAGTTGTTCCAGAGACTGCAAATCTGACAATAGTAAAGCATGGTATTCCAGAAGCAAAAGTATTTTACTGGAACAAACAAGAGTGGGATAGAATAGAACAAGCCTCTAATCAATTGGATTCAATAAAAGAGTTTATAAAAGAGACTAAAAAAATCTTTGGAGATGATTTAGAAAAGTATATTCAAGAAGAATCATATAATGAGAAAGTTGATATTAAAAATCTTGCAGCTTATACTTCAGCAGAAGCTAGTGGTAAAAAGTGTAATTTAGTTAAATATGTAGAATTGAAATCTGATTTAAAGTTTTTAGAAGATGGAATAGAGATAGTTGATACTCCAGGACTAGATGACCCCGTTATTCAAAGGGAAGAGATAACAAAAGAGTACTTAAGTCAATGTGATTTAATGATTCATTTAATGAATGTATCTCAAAGTGCTACTTTAAAAGATGTAGAGTTCATCATAGATGCCCTGCTTTATCAAAATGTAACTAAACTACTAATAGTAATTACAAGAGCAGATACGGTTTCAAAAGAGCAGTTAGAAGAGGTAATTAACTACACAAAATCTTCAATTGAAGCTCAACTAAAAGCTCAAAACAAAGATAGTCAACTTGATTTTATACTTAGAAATATAAAGTTTATACCAATCTCTGGAAAAATGGCACTGTTACATAGAACAGGAAGAGAAAAAGAAGCCCTTGATGCAGGATTTAAAATAGAAGATACTGGTATTTTAGAGATTGAAGACTATTTAAGTGAGACATTGTTTGGAAAAAACTCTTCAAAAACTGACTTAATAATAAAAGGTGTAAAAACACAACTTAGAAAAACAGTAGAAAAAGAGATTAAATCTTTCAACTATGACTTGATTTTATTAAGTAAATCAAAAGAGGAACTACAAGCTGACTTAAAAGAGTTTGCTAAGAAAAAATCCACAAATGAATCTATCTTTGAAGCTATGGAAGAAGATATAGCTGTTTATAAAAATGATGCAAAAAGTTATATTCTTACCCTAGAAACATTTTTAGAAAATGAACTATTAGACCTACAAGGAATAATCAGACAAAGAGTTTTTTCAGATGTAAAATACTCTTTTGAGAAGACAAAAAAACGTCCAGAATCAAAAAGAATAAAAGCTATTGTTGAAACTGCAATAAAAGATGGAATCGTTGATGTAATTAGAGATTATAGATATAAATTTATCAAAAAGTCTCAAAGTATTGGTGAAGTTTTTGGACAAAAGTACCAAGAAATGGGATTTTCTATAGGACATAAAAATGAGAGTTTTGATGCAAGAGGATTTTTTCAAAATGACTTTAAAAAAGGGTTTTTAACCTCCTCAAATGAAGTTTTAATAAACAAAATAATAAATGAAGTTGCAAAAAGTAAAGAGAGTAAACTATCAGAACTAGATAGAGCTATTCAAACATATATAAAAGATGAGTTTGATCCAATAGAAAAAAACATAAAACAAAAAGCAGAGAATGTTTCTAAAATATTAATAGATAACTTCTTTAAACAAATTTCAGAACCATTAAAAGTTTTTGAGAAAAAACTCATAAAAGATGAAAAAACCTTAGAAGATAGAATCTCTTCTTTTGAAGAAAATGATTCAAAAAAAGATGAATTAACAATTGAAATTCACAAAAAAGTTAAAAAACTTGAATCTATAAACAAGGAACTTAAATCATGAGTATCTTAAATAGTTTTGTAAAAGAGTATGCTGACAAATTCTTTGAAAAAGAGGAAGTTTTTGAAACTGGTTTAGTAGGTGATATCAAGAAAGTAAGAGCAAGACTTTTAGATGACAAGTTTTTACCATCTTTTCAACTAAGGTCAATATTAGATAAACAACTAAGACGGGCAAGATACCCTATGGAAGTAGCAATTACAGGGCAGTTTTCTTCAGGAAAATCAACATTTTTAAATGCCCTACTCTCTAAAAATATTTTACCAACGGGAATCACTCCCGTAACTTCAAAAGTAAACTTTTTAAATTATGGAGAAGAGTATAAACTTAAAATCACTTATTATTCAGGTGCTCAAGAGTTTGCTCCTATTGATGCAATCTCTGATTTTACAGATCAGCGTAAAGATGATATGAAAGATATCAAATATCTTACACTCTATGCTCCAATGGACATACTAAAAGATATCTCTTTTGTAGATACTCCAGGTCTTAATTCCCAAAGCCAAAGTGATACAGATACTACAAGAAAAGTTCTAAGGGATGTTGGTGGTATTATTTGGCTAACACTTATAGATAATGCTGGTAAACAATCAGAAGCAGAAGTTCTTGAAGAGTATATGGAGCAATTTAAAAATAAATCTCTTTGTGTACTTAATCAAAAAGATAAATTTACCCAAGAACAAATTGAAACAACTACTAATTATGTAAGAAAAAAGTTCTCAAAGTATTTTTCTCAAGTAACTCCAATCTCTGCAAAAATGGCACTTGAATCAAGAGCTCATCATAAAGATGTTCTTATTCAAGATGAGTATGAAAAATTTATATCTGAGTTTAAAAGTGATTTAAAAAATAATGATGTTGAATCATTAGAATTCTTTGAAAACAAATTTAAAGAGTACAAAAATACATTATCAAAAATAAATTTGGAAGATTCAAAAGATAATGCAAAACTTCTTGATGAATCAAATATTCAATTAGTAATTGATTTTATAAACAATACCATTAGACCACAAGCCCTTGAATCAAAAGAGTTCGCAATTAAAAGGGACCTTTTGGGTATTTGTGACATTTTAGTAAGTGAATATCAAAATATACTTAGTGTATATGATAGCCTTATAGAGATACTAAGCTCATCAGAGAATGAAATCTTAAATGCCTTAGATGCAATACACAAAAAATACTCAAAAGAGTTATTTAATATCTATAATTCACTTGAAACTATTATGGAAAAAATGGCACATGAAACATATAAAAATATAAAAACAGTAAAAACCCATAGATATGAAAATAAAACTGGCTTTTTAAATAAAGAAAACTATGCAAAAATAGAATATAACACCTATTGGATAGATAGTGACAATGTCTACAAAAATCTATTCTATGATGACCAAACTATAGATAAGATGTTTAAAAAGTCTATTAAAAACCTAAAACAAATAGAACTAAATGCAGATGAATCTTTTAGAGATGTTTATAGAATCATAAAAAGCAATGTTCACAGATGGCAAGAACCATATGAACTAATCAAGAAAAATAGAGATGTAGCATCTGATGCTGAGTTTTCTACAACAAGACACTTTGCTGCAAAAGTTTATGAAAATGTATTAATATCTTACCATAGAGCAATCTTAGAAAATATATCAGCCTTACGAAAAAAGTTTGCTTACTTTAATGGTGCGCTTTCATATAGTTATATTCAAACAACACAAGCAACTATTGCTCACTTTGAACAACAAATTGCAGAATCAGTACTTTTATACGAAAAAGAACCAACAAAATTTTCAGTGTATCATCCAAGAGAAGATGAGATTCTTACAAAATTAAAAGCAAACTTTGGATTTGAAAAAATCGAAGACTTTTTAACCTCAAAAAGAAACTACTTATTTAAGATTATCAAATACTCAAAAGAGCAATATTTGGAAATAAATAAACAAAGAATCGAATTTGTTGAGTCAAAAAAAGGTGAATATATAAGCAAAATAGAAGATTTGAAAGAGATAAAAGAGGAAATTTAATAGATTTAGACTTAAATTTCAGAATTTAGATAAGTTTAAGCAAAATACTATTGACAATATAGAGTTTTTTTTATATTATTTCAGTCCATTTTGATTGGGGTATCGCCAAGCGGTAAGGCCTCGGCTTTTGGTGCCGATATTCGCAGGTTCGAATCCTGCTACCCCATCCATTATGTTTTTTTTATGTGCGAGTGTGGCGGAATAGGTAGACGCGTGGGACTTAAAATCCCATTCCGGTTTCGGAGTGTGAGTTCGATTCTCACCATTCGCACCATAAAAGAGCGGGAGTAGCTCAGTTGGCTAGAGCTTCTGCCTTCCAAGCAGATTGTCGCGAGTTCGAGTCTCGTCTCCCGCTCCACTTTATATGTAATGACCCGTTAGCTCAGCTGGTAGAGCATCTCCCTTTTAAGGAGGTGGCCAATGGTTCGAATCCATTACGGGTCACCATTACAATTATTTTATACCGCGGAATAGAGCAGTCCGGTAGCTCGTCGGGCTCATAACCCGAAGGTCGTAGGTTCAAATCCTGCTTCCGCAACCAAAATTTAGCCATAGTGTCAAGGTAGCTCAGCTGGCTAGAGCGCTGGTCTCATAAGCCGGAGGTCGGGAGTTCAAGTCTCCCTCTTGACACCATTTCTAACACACGCTGGTGTAGCTCAGTTGGCTAGAGCAGCTGATTTGTAATCAGCAGGTCGGGGGTTCAACTCCCTTCACCAGCTCCATTAATACAAATTACACACCTAATAACAAAAATAGAGAGTTGCCAGAGTTGGTCGAATGGACCGGTTTTGAAAACCGGCGAGGTTCACGCCTCCGAGGGTTCGAATCCCTTGCTCTCTGCCACTATTTTCTATATACAAATAGAACTTAACTTAATAATAAAAATTAACTTAATAAAAATAAATAGTAATATAAATTAATTTATGCTATATTTCCATAAAAATTTCATATTAAGGATAAATGTTGAATTGTTTTTTAAGAATATTTTTAATAACAATAACTTTTTCTACTATATTATTTGCAAATATTCAAAAAGACAAAATTTATAATGTTGCTGTATTTAAAAACTGGATGCCATATTATTCTGTTAATAACAAACAAAAACCAAGTGGATTTGCAGTTGATATTTTTGAAGAAATAGCAAAAGATATAGGTATAAAATATACGTATATAATTGTTGAAAATTGGAATGATTTTTGGCCCTTAGTTGATAGTGGTAAAGTTGATATAATACCGGATATAAGTGCTACAAAAAATAGAAAAAAATCTTTACTCTTTTCTGATCCTACAAATACTTTTGAGATAACTATATACAAAAGAGCTACTGCTAAAAAGTTAAAACAAATTAATGATTTTTATAATAAAACTGTAGCTGTTGTTAATAAAAATGTTGGGGTAAGTGTAATGAAAAGATACCCTCAAATTAAAACAAAAGTATTTGACAATAGATTTGATGCATTTTATGCACTACTTTCAGGTGAAGTTGATGGGATTTGTTATCCAAGACCTTTAACTAATTATTCATTAAGAAAACTAAACTTAGATGACAAAATTATACCATTGAGTGAAAATCTTTTTGAGATAAAAAGGTCTATGGGGGTTATATCTCATAATATTGAATTAGTAGATAAAATTAATCAATCAATATCAAAGATAAAAGAGAATAGAAGATATGCCGTAATATATAAAAAATGGTTTGAAAAAGAGAAAAATTTTGAGTTCTCTTATGAACAAATTTTTTATTTGGTAGTTATTGTAACCCTTATTATAATGGGAATTATGTCATTAATTATATTTTATGGTATTAGAAAAAAATGGCTAATTACCGAAAAAGGACTAAAACAAGAGTTAGATATACGTACTACAAAATTAGAAGAAGCCAATGAAGAATTAAAAAAATTAGCAAGAATAGATTATTTGACAAATATATTTAATAGAAGACATTTTTTTGATATAAGTAAAAAGTACTTTGAAATATCAAAACGTAATAATACAAAGTTGTGTATTATTTCACTAGATTTAGATAAATTTAAAGCTATCAATGATACCTATGGACATAAAGTGGGAGATATGGTCTTAATAGAGTTTACTAAAATAGTAGATTTATTTATGAGAAAAAGTGATCTTTTTGGGCGTATAGGAGGAGAAGAGTTTTCAATACTTCTTCAAAATACCACTATTGAAGATACTTTGATAGTATCTGAAAAAATAAGAAAAAAAGTTGAAAGTACAAGCCTTAAATATGAAGATAAAACTGTACAATTTACTGTAAGTATGGGTATTGTTCAACTAATAAGTGAAAATACAGTAGACGAACTCCTAGAAAAATCTGATTTAGCTTTATATCAAGCAAAAGAGAATGGAAGAAATACAATTGTAAAATATGATTCAAAAATTGCAGATAATTACAAAAACAAGAAATCATAATGATAGAGTTAGAATATAGTGATGTATTTAATAAAACAATAGAAAAATTACAATTTTCAAAGAATCTAATAAAACACCCATATAATGAGAAATCACTTTTTGCCATTTTAGTAGATGGCAAATCAATGGAACCTCTTATAAATGATAGGGCAATTGTAGTTGCTGACTTATCAAATAAAACTTTAAAAAATGATGGGATATATTTAGTTTATTACAATAATAAAATGTGGATTAAAAGATATAATATAGAAAAGGATACCTTCTTTTCCATCAATCCCGCTTTTTCCCATCTTATTTATAAAAAAGAAGAGATTCATATAGTAGCAAAAGTCTTACTTACTTTTACAAATTTATAATCTAATATTTCTTTGTAAATAAATTATCATATCTTTATTTATAAATGCCAATCCTTGAAGTGACTTTTCACTTGCTTTAATTTTGATTATTGAATTAATATAATGTTCTAACTTATCTGTTAACTTTTTATCCTTGACTAAAAGAATAATTTTTGCTGATGTTTTATTTATCTCTCTTATTTGTTTATCTATATTTGATGATTCAAGCGATAATATATCTTCAGTTAATTTTGAAAACAGTTCTAATTTTGTATTTCTTATCCACCTATTTTGTTCCATTTTATTGTTAATTTTTGTAGAAATAAGTGTATCTACTACTTTAGAAGCCACAGCTCCTACAAGAGCACTTTTTGCAAGTGAAGTAAATAATGTCAAATTTAACATGCAAATCCTTTCATTTTTTTGATTATATGAATTAAAAACTTAATACTTTATTATAATGATAATAAGTATCATTAATATATACTTAAGTTTTTAAAATGTATAATTTTGATAATCATAATTAAGGTTAATATATGAAAAATATATCTTGTAATCAAAATGATGAAAAGAAATCTCTTCATCAAAAAAGTGTAAAGATTCATAACAATCTATGGATAGTCTATTGGTCTACACTTCTACTTACTGTTTGTATGCTCTTTATAAAAGATTTTATTAATGCATAAAAAAGAAGTTACTAGCTTTGATATTGCATTAAAAAATTTTAGACAACATATTACAAATTTGAATTTAAAAAATACTATTCAAAAAGATTACATTTTAAAAGTACTATATTATTCAAAAAAACATCTGACAGCTGATGAAATTGAGGCTGAACTACTACTAAAATACAATATAAACATATCAACAACAACTGTTTACAAAGCTTTAAAACTTTTAGAAAAACTCAATATTATTTCTTCTCTTGAAGTTTTAGAGAGTGCAAAGTGTTATGAATTGAACTCAAACTTACCCCACGGACATTTAATATGTACAGTTTGTCATTCAATAATTGAGTTTAAAGACAACTCAATAGATAATATACAATTAAAAATAGCAAATACTCATGCTTTTACTTTAACTAATCAGGTTATGACAATATATGGATACTGTCAAAAATGTCAAACATAATATTATTTATTGATAATGATTACAAATTTATAATAAGTAATTATTAAGACAAAATCTATAAAATATAAACAAAGGAAATAATTTGATTACTACACAAGATATTGTTAATATAGCTAGTTTTTTTACAATAATTGCACATACTCCTGGAAGACTTAGAGTAAGAGTAAATCCAGAAATTAAAAATATAGAAGGAAACTTATCCTTAGAAGATATTGAAAATTTACCAAAAAAAATAGATGGAATAACAAATATCAAGATTAATAAAATAATTGCATCTGTAACAATTACATATGATCCAAATGTGTTTAGTCCAACTATTTGGGAAGATTTAGTTAATAATAGAAATATTGATGAAATATCTATTTTAATAAATAAATTAGCAAAGGAGGTTATATAATTGGAAACAAACCTTGATCAAGAACTATTAACATCTGCAAGAGTAGATATTAATAGTGAAATTCCCATAACTACACAAATTCTTAGAATTGCTGTTTATGATGAGTTTAAAGCTTATGAAACATATACTAAGATAATTGAGTATTTTGGATTAGTACAACCTTTTGTAAATATTAAAGAGGCAGAAGCCATCCATTATGGAGTACTTATAAAACTAATGGAAAAATATGGGGTTGAAATACCTACAAATGATTGGTATTCTAAAATTGAAATTCCAAATACCTTAATAGAGTGCTGTGAAATGGGAGTTGCCGCAGAAATTAATAATATCGCTATGTATAATAATTTGTTAAGTCATGTGACACAAGATGATATTAAAAATGTGCTTTATCAACTTCAAGCTGCATCTTACAATAATCATCTTCCAGCATTTAGAAACTGTGTACTTATGCATTATAATAGCAGTGAAAACCAGACTTTTAATCAAGAAGATATGATGGAAAAGTTAGGTGAATACCAAGGTATATTAGATGATATTATGTCAGGAAATATAGATGAAGACTCTATTACAAAAATATTTTCTAAATTGAATTTATCAATGACAAGTGGAGCCGTTTTTGGTGGTGCAATTATAGCACTTATGAATAGTTATATTTCAAACAAACAAAACAAGGAGTAGAAAATGCCTTTACCATTTATAGCAGGATTAGTAATTGGAGCTGGTGCAGTAATTGCTTATAATAAATCAGAAAAAATAAAAAGCAACACAGATAAATTTGTTGATAAATCAAAAGAATTTGCAAATGAAACTTTTGAAAAAACAAAAAAGAACATGGATGAAATAAAAGAAAATATATGTTCAAAAAAAGAGACTAAAACAAAAACAGCAAAAAGCAAGGAAGAAAAATGCGAGGAATAAATGACCTTACAATAGATACAGGAACTCCTAGAAATGTATTAGGACATGTAATAAGTGGAGCAATTGCCTCTGCTGTAGTTTCAGGAGCTATAAACTATAAAAAAGTAAAAACCCAAGAAATAGAAAAAAAAGCAGCTATTAAAGATACTATTAAAAAAACTTCTCAAGGTGCAATTGCAACAGGTGCAGCAATTGCAACTGCTAATTACTTAGGAGAAAAAGGTGGTTTACTAAAAGCTGTTACTGCTCTTTCAATTGGAGCTATGGGGATTTATGCTGTTGAAATGATTGAAGAAAAACTTGATCAAAAATATCTAACAAATGAAAACTATCTTTTAGAAGAGGAAACAAATGAATAATCAATACGATATAAATATTGAAAATACACGACCAAATAATGCAAAAGTAAATGCAAATATTAATCAAAACCCATATATAAATCAAAACTTTAATCCCGCAGCAAATACTTCACAACAAAACAACTCTGCAGGTGGTTTTAATACGGGTGACTTTGTAAAAGGTGCACTTATTGGTGCAGCAGTTACCTACTTACTTACAAATAAAACTGCACAAGAAAATGCATTTAAGGCATTTGGAAAAGGAAGTGAACTTTTCCAAGCTGGTATAGAAGAGTTAAAAGAGCGATATGAAGATGTAAAAGCTCAAATACAAGCAAATAAAGAATAGCATTAATGAAAAATAACTTTATTAAAGTACATCAAACATCTACAAGAGTTAGATATAAATATTTTTTACTTAAAGAAAAATTCATAGATGAAAATATTTTAAAAAATCATCTTAAAAGAATTGATTATGTAATTGATGTACGAATAAATAAAAAAGCCTTTTCAATCATATTTGAAATACAAAAAGATATTACAGAAAAACTAGAAGAAATCTTAACTAAGCTAACCCTAGATGAGTTACTAAGTAATTGTGAAAATGAAGCAGTTTGTGTTTCTTGCGTCAGTGAGGAAGAACCTTCAATAAAAGGAATGCTTAATGCCTCAAGTGCTTTAATCTCTGAAAGACTTGTTAGAAATAATATGTTAAAGGCTGGTATAACAACTGCTGCTTCAATACCTTTATTAATTGATGGGTCTAAAGAACTTTTATCCCAAGGCTTAACTTCAAAAGTTTTAGAGAGTGCTGCCGTTGCTATTTCTATTTATAGAAAAGATTATCTTGCTGCAAACTCTACAAATGTAATGCTTGAACTTGGCGAATATATTGAAGAGACGACTGTTCATAAAAGTGATGATTTATTAAAAGAGTTAGCCAAACCAAATGTGGAAGAAGCTTGGGTTGAAAAAGTAGTAGATGGAAAAACAACTGAAATCTTAATCAAAAGTTCTGAGGTTGAAGTTGGAGATATCGTGGTAGTTGGTATTGGAAATACAATACCAGTTGATGGACATATCTTAGAAGGTACAGGTAGTGTAAATCAAGTATCTATGACAGGAGAAGCAGAACCAATTGTAAAGTATAGAGGAGATAGAGTTATCTCTGGAACTATCATAGAAGAAGGAAGATTTAGGATTTGGGCTGAACATGTGGGCTCAAATACGGCTACTCAAAGAATCCGTCACTACATAGAAAATTCACTAAATGAAAAATCATCTGTTCAACTAAAAGCAAATAAACTAGCAAACAAGCTAGTACCTGTAACACTAGGACTAGCAGGAGTTTCATATATCTTCGCAAAAGATTTTGAAAGAGTAGCTTCTATTTTACAAGCTGACTACTCTTGTGCCTTAAAACTGGCAACCCCAGTTGCCTTTAAATCAACTATTTCAAAAGCTGGGCATAATGGAATTATGATAAAAGGTGCAAAATCTATTGAAGCACTTAGCAATGCAGATACCTTTGTATTTGACAAAACTGGAACTTTAACTTGTGGAGAGCTTGAAGTAATCTCAGTAGAATCGTATAGTGATGATTGGACAGAAGAAGAAGTCCTTAATCTAACTGCTTCAACAGAAGAGCACTATTTCCACCCTGTTGCAGAAGCCGTTGTAAAAGCAGCAAAAGAGAGAGGTTTTGTACATATGCACCATGAAGAAGTTGAGTTCATAGTTGCACATGGAGTTAAAACAGAAGTAAAAGGAAAATCAGTAGTAATAGGAAGTAGACACTTTGTGGAAGATGATGAAAAAATTGATTTTTCTGAACACAAAGATAAAATTAACAATTCACTTAAAAATGGTAAAACCCTACTTTATATTGGATACGATGGGAAACTTTTAGGAACTATTGGACTATCCGATGAATTAAGAGAAAATACAAAAGAATCAATTGCAAAACTTAAAAATCTTGGTGTAAAAAACATCATTATGCTAACAGGTGATACAAAAGAAAAAGCAAAACTAATTGCCGATGAGATTGGTATTGATGAAGTAAGAGCTGAATTACTTCCTCAAGACAAAGCAAAAATAGTAAAAGAGCTTATGAGTGAAGGTAAAAAAGTGGCATTTATAGGTGATGGAATAAATGATGCACCTGCACTTATATCTGCACATGTTGGAATATCTATGAGTAGAGGTGCCGATATTGCAAAAGCAACTGCTGACATTAGTCTTTTAAAAGATGATATTGCCTGCGTTGTAGAAGCAAAAGAGTATGCTAATAAAACAATGAATTTGATTAATAACAATTTCAATGCAACAGTTGGAATCAACTCTTGTATACTTGCAGGTGCTACATTTGGTCTATTTTCTCCAATTGTAACAGCTGTTTTACATAATGGAACAACCATTGGATTATTGCTTAATTCAATAAGGGGTGTTAAGTAGTAGTAATTGATAATAGTTATTATTTTTATTTAAGTTTTTTTAGATAAAATATTGATAATTATTATCAAAAGGATTAATATGCCATTTTTATTACCACTTGCAACAGCTTTAACAGCAGTTTTAACAGTAAAAACTGTACACAAAACTGCTAAAGTAATAGATAAAAGGAAAAAAAGAAATGAAAGAACTACCAATTGATTTAGAGATTCAAAAAGAAGCAGCCAAAATTGGAATGACAGCAACTTTAGGGGCTACTGTTGTAACTTCTATGTTTATGAAAAATAAAGTTGCCAAAAAAGTTCATGTAGTAGCTGGTGTTGCCTTTTGTGGATTTGCATTGTGGCATCATATGTTATATCAACCAAAAAACAAACCAAAAAAACCTATATCTTTGCAAAAAGCTTAAGGATTTACTCCTTAGGCTTTCTTAAAACTCTACCTTTTTTTATCTTTTTGTGAGTTAGTCCCACCTCTTCTTTTAATATTTGAATTTTTCTTAATAACCTTTCTATATCTATCTCTTTATTTTCCATTATTTTCTCCTAATTAAAATTTTTCTTTAATAAAGTGGTCCACTCTTTTACTCTTTTGTTTGTTAGAGTATCTTGTGTATCCTCATCTAAGGCTAAGCCAACAAATCTATTGTCAATAAGAGCTTTTGATTCATCAAAACTGTATGACTCATCAATCTCCCACTCACCAATAATTTTTGCACCCATACTTTTTATTTGTTCGTAAAGTATGCCCATTGCATCTAAATATGTATCAGGATACCCATCTTGATCTCCTAAGCCAAAAAAAGCAACTGTTTTAGATGAAAAATCTACTTTTTTTAACTCTTCAAAATTATCATCCCAGTCATCTTGCAAATCACCATCTCCCCAAGTTGAAACTCCAAGTATTACATTGCTATACTCATTTATTTTTTCTAAACTTATATCTGCGATGTCATATATTTCATCTATGGCTAGTTCACCTGCAATAATATTTGCTATGTTAGAAGTATTTCCCGTACTACTTGCATAAAATATTGCTGTTGTCACTGCAACTCCTTTTTTTTAAAATATCATTTAATGAATATGGGATTAGTTTTATCACATAATCATTACAGGTATCTTCCAATATTGGAATTTTTACCTGAATGTGTTTATTGAACTCTTTATTCTTAGGATAAACAAAATATACATATTTAAATTCACTATTAAGAACCACATCACAAGCAATTTTAACTTCATTGTCAATTGATAATTTATTCTTATTCATATTTGTAAACACAGGAACTACTTTTATTGAAGGGTGATTTGATAATATAATATCAATGCTCTGTTCATTTTTTTCTACAAATCTATTTTTAGTATTTCTTGATATTTTTTTATATACGTACTCAAAAAAGTTTTCTTCTACACTTCTTGTATTTAAAATAGTACTTACTAAATTTTCACATTCATTGAAACTCATATCTAAACCTTTATATTGATAATCAGTATCATATATAAACAACTCTTAAAAGAGGCTTATTTTGATAATAGATATCAATATAATTCTTAAAGTTTGCTATACTTATAAAATTAATAATAATTTGGGTAAAATCTTTTAGCTTTAAAGAAGAGAATGAATGATATTTGAAAATGAAAAAAAAATCTTAAAGATTATAAAATATACGCCATCAGTTTTTATTCTAATTGTCTCAATGATTGTATTAACTATACAATTCATAGAAAAAAATAATACTTTTCAAAAAGAAAAAGTAAAAATACAAAATGAATATTTAGATAGAAATAAAGAGTTAATCAAAGATCGTGTAAATGAAGTCTATACTTATATTCAAAATGAGAGAAAATCCACTGAAGAAAATTTAAAAGACTCTTTAAGTCTTGCAATTCAAAATGCCCATGCAATTGCACAATCAATCTACAGAAATAACAAAGATAAAGATCCCAAATTTGTGAAAAAATTAATCATAGAAGCTCTTAGAGATATTAGGTTCAATGAAGGTAGAGGCTATTATTTTATCTATGATAAAAAAGGTATCAATCATCTTTTACCATATAACAAAGAACTTGAAGGAAAAAGTTTTTGGAATCATGAAGATGCAAAAGGCGTACCAATTGTTAGACAAATGATTGAGGTTTTAAAAACAAAAGATGAAAGTTTTTGTCAGTGGCATTGGTATAATCCCCTAAATCCTGATGTTCAAAAAAGAAAAATAGGACTTGTGAAAAACTTTGAACCCTTTGATTGGTTTATAGGAACAGGAGAGTATGTAGAAGATTTTGAAGAAGATGTGCAAAATAGAATTTTAAAACATATCCGAGATATAAGATTTGGTAAAAGTGGTTATATTTTTATTATAAATTATGATTCAATCTACTTAAGTCACATAAGAAAAGAGTTTATTGGTCAAAATGCAGTAACAAACAATGATACAAAAGAGATTAAAAAAGTAATCGCAGATTTAATAAACATATCAAAAAATGGGCAAGGATACTATACCTACACTCAAAATAAAAAACCAGGAATCGAAAAACCTATCAATAAAACTAGTTATGTGAAAGGTTTAAATGATTGGTCATGGATGATAGGAACAGGTTTTTACCAAGATGATATGGAAAAGTCTATCCAAGATAGAAAAGAATATCTTGACCAAGATTTCAAAGAACGTCTAGTTCAAACAATCCAAATAGAGGTATTACTTGTTTTTATCTTACTTCTTTTTTCAATCTATTTTTCTAAAGTTTTACAAAATATATTTGAGAAATACACAAAAGATATAGAACATCATATAAAAACTAATAACAAACAACAAAACATGTTGGCATATCAATCAAAAATGGCTGCAATGGGTGAAATGATTGGAAATATTGCCCACCAATGGAGACAGCCACTATCAGCTATTTCTACAACCTCTACTGGACTAAAACTTCAAAAAGAGCTAAATATGCTTGATGATAAATTCTTAGTAAAAAGTCTTGAGGATATAAATGCTGCAGCTCAGTTTTTATCTTCAACTATAGATGATTTTAGAAATTTCTTCAAAGTCAATAAGGAAAAAGCAACCTTTAGTATCAAAGATGTTCTTAAAAAGTCTATTTCTTTAGTAAGTGCACAATTTAAAAATCATGATATAGAAATCATAGAAGATATAGAAGATGTAAAAATAACTAATTTTCAAAATGAACTTATCCAAGTGCTAATAAATATATTAAATAATTCAAGGGATGAACTTGTAAAAAAAGATAAAAATTCTAAAAAACTAATTCTTATAAATACACAAATATTAAAAGAGAATGTAATTATTGAAATAAAAGATAATGCACAAGGAGTACCGCCTGATATACTAGATAGAATTTTTGAACCATACTTTACAACTAAACACAAAAAGCAAGGTACGGGTATTGGTTTATTTATGAGTAGAGAGATTATTAATAAAAATATGAAAGGTGACATTAAAGCATATAATAGTACATTTTCACACCAAAACTGTGAGTACTACGGAGCTGTATTTAGAATTTCACTCCCACTAGATAATATAAACTTGCATAAGGAACATTAATATGAAGAGATTTTTAGGGAGTATTTTTGTATTACTTACACTTGTAAGTAGTATGCATGGGGACAAACTTGAAACAATAATGAAAGAAAATAGACTTAAAGTTTGCATTTGGCCAGGATATTATGGAATATCATATTTAGACCCAAGAACTCAAGAACTTGCAGGAATAGATAGTGATTTAGCAAAAGAGCTAGCAAAAGATTTAAAAGTTGATTTAGAGTATGTACAAAGCTCTTTTGCAACACTAATCAAAGATATAGATGAAAATAAGTGTGATATAGCTATGTTTGCTATTGGAAACACCCCATCAAGAAGAGAAAAAATAAGATTTACTACACCTCACTTATCTAGTGATATATATGCAATTACTACAAAATCAAATAATAAAATTCAAACTTGGGATGATCTAGATAAAAAAGGAAATATCCTTGCCGTTGCAAAAGGCACATATCATGAACCAATTATGAAAGAGAAGTTAGAAAATGCAGAACTTTTAGTAGTAAATGGCTTTAAAGCAAGAGAACAAGAAGTTTTATCAGGAAGAGCTGATGCATTTATGACAGATTATCCTTTTGGAAAAAGAATGTTAGCAAAAACTGATTGGGCTAAACTTATTATTCCACAAAAGGAATATTACAAAACTCCTTATGCTTGGGCAATGGCATATGGAAATGACAAATTTTATGAAAGAGTTGAAAAATTTATCAGCGATATTAAAAAAGATGGTAGATTATTAAAACTATCAAAAAATAATGGACTGGAAGCAATAGCTAAATTAAATTAAAAGTATGAATAAACAGAATATAAAAGGCTTTACCAAAATACTTATTATTGCTATTTCAATGATTGGGATTGTTATTTGGAGTATAGTTTCATCCTTATCTATATTAAAAGATGAGGCTATAAAGACCCACCTTAAAATTGCACAAATTGAAGCAAATACCTTATCAGCTCAAGTTTCACAAACCTTTGACAGTGTAGAGTTCATAATATCAAACTTAAAAGACTCTTTGAAAATAAATAATGATGAAACCCGTCTAAAAATGCAATTTAACAATATATTAAAAAGTACTCCATATATTCGTTCTATTAATATTTTAAACAAAGATAAAAATGTTATCTATAGTTCAAACTATTTAAATACAAACCTTACTTTAAATGATAATGATTTTTACCCAAAACCTCTATTCAATAAATCTATATTAAGATTTGGAAATCCATGGCTAGGAAGAGACTTAATTAATGCAACAGATGTAACAAAATCTCAATCTTTAAAAGGAAATGAATCATCTTTTTTACCCATATTAAAAATGATAGATATAAAAGAGAAGAGCTATTTTGTATTGATAAATATAAACACCTCATATTTTCTAAATAAAAATCAACAAATTCTTAAAAACCATGCCTTAAATTTCAATCTATACAGACTAGATGGTATTTTACTTTTTTCATCAAAAACCCCTAATAAAATAGGAAGTAAAATAAAAAGTACTCTACTCTTTGATGAATCAATCAAAAAAGATAAAGCCTCAGGTATTGAAATAGTAGATAATATAAAATATATGAGTGCTTACCATCCTACAAATATTTATCCACTAAACATTGATATACAATTGGATTTTAAAAAAACACTTGTTGAATGGGAGAAAAAAAGAAAAAATATAATACTTATCATCTCAACATTAATCTCTCTATGTGTAATACTTGTGCTTGCCTTGATATATAAAAATAATTTAGAAAAAGAGCGTGAAATTGCATTTCAAAAAAATCAGTTAGCAGACAAAAGAAGATTTCAAATTCTATTTGAACAAGATATATTTTTAGCAATAACACTAAAATCTGATGGAAGAATAAGTGAGATAAATAATCTAGTACTACACTTTTTAAATATGAATAAAGATGAGATATTCAATAAAAAAATCTGGGAACTGCCTTGTTGGAATATAGAAGATAAGAAGTGGCTTGAAAAAGAGATTTTGTCATATGAAAAAAACAAAAAACTAGAAAAAATCTTATATCCAAAAAATAATAAGAATCAAATCAAGGTTTTTGACTTTAAATTAACTTCAATAGAATTATCAGAAACTATAGAACTTGTTGCCTTAGCTATTGATGTAACTCAAAAAATAGAAAAAGAAGAAAAGCTACAACACGCATATATAGTTTTTCAAAATGCCCATGATGGAATTGTAATCACGGACAAAAGTGGAAAAATAATAACTGTAAATAAATCCTTTGCAAACTCTACTGGATATAATCTTGAAGAAATAGTAGAACAAAACCCAAAAATTCTTAACTCTGGAATTCATGATAAAAAATTCTATACAAATATGTGGAATTCAATTTTAACAAAAGGTTTTTGGGAAGGAGAATTAATCAATAAAAGAAAAGATAATTCCCTATATAATGAAAGATTGACTATCAATACTGTTTATGATGAAAATCAAGAAATCAAAAACTTCATAGGTATATTTTCTGATATAACAAAACAAAAACAACAAGAAAAAGCACTAAAAGAACAAGAACAAATACTTTACCAACAATCAAAACTAGCTGCAATGGGTGAAATGATAGAGAATATCGCCCACCAATGGAGACAACCTCTATCTATAATATCTTCAGCAGTTACAGGTATGCAACTTCAAAAAGAGTTAAATATAAATAATAACCCAGAAGATGAAATCAAAAATTTAGTTTTAATAAATAAATCTGCCCAATATCTATCTAAAACAATTGATGATTTTAGAAATTTCCTAAAAACTGATAATATAAAAGCAAATATACAAATAGAAAGCACTATCAAAAAAGCTTTAGATTTATTAAGCTCAAAACTTAAAAATAGAGATATTGATATCATAGAAAATTTAGAAAACATTGAAGTTTTAGGTATTGAGAATGAGTTACTTCAAGTTATTATGAATATTATTAGTAATTCAAAAGATGCTTTAGAAGATAAAAATATTGAAAAGAAGATGATTTTTATTGATGCTTTTGTAGAAAATGCAGATGCGATTATTTTAATAAAAGATAATGCAGGTGGAATAAATGAAGAGATTATAAATAGAGTATTTGAACCATATTTTACTACAAAACATAAAAGTCAAGGTACTGGTATTGGACTTTATATGAGTGAAGAAATTATAAAAAACCACATGGAAGGTACAATTTCTTGTACAAACACTAACTATACTTATCAATCAAAAGAATATAGCGGTGCAATGTTTAAAATCACTATTCCTTTAAGTAAATAAAACTTACATTTTTATATCCCTTACAGTTTTATTATTAAGCGACTTTCTATGTCTATTTAGATATAAATGTGCAATTAGAAGTAAGAAAATTTACTGTGAATAAAATCCGGAGAAATTATGAATCTACATGAATATCAAGCTAAAAACTTGTATAGAAAATATGATATTCCTACTACAAAAGGAAAACTTTTAACACATCCTTCACAACTTGACGATATTTTGAGAAACGTTGGAAAAGATAGATGGGTTATAAAAGCACAAGTTCATGCTGGGGGAAGAGGAAAAGTTGGAGGAGTTGTTTTAGTTAATTCAAAACAAGAAGCCAACGAAGAGGTTAGAAGATTACTTGGAAGTACTCTAATAACTCACCAAACAACTGCGCAAGGTCAACCTGTAAACTCTATATATATTGAAGAGCCTTGTGATATAAAAGATGAAATATATTTAGCTTTTATAGTTGATAGAACAAGTCAAAGAATTATGATAATTACATCTAGTGAAGGTGGAATGGATATTGAGGAAGTTGCAGATAAATTTCCTGAAAAAATACTAAGAAATCCTATTAATCCAATTGTTGGAATTATGCCAGCCCAATCTAGACAGATTTGTGAAGACTTAGGTTTTGACAAAGAGCTAAGTATCCAAATGATAGACTTGATGAAAAATATGTATAAAATGTTTGAGCAAAAAGATTTATCATTGGTTGAAATAAATCCTTTAGTTGTAACAAAAGACAATAAACTAATCTGCTTAGATGGTAAAGTTGTAGTTGATAACTCAGCCTTATATAGACAAGCTAAAATGAATGAAATCAGAGATGATTCACAAGAAGATGAGAGAGAATTAAAAGCTGAAAAACTAGACTTAAATTATGTAAGTTTAGATGGAAATATTGCTTGTATGGTAAATGGTGCAGGTTTAGCAATGGCAACTATGGATTTGATTAAAACCCATGGAGGAGAACCTGCAAACTTCCTTGATGTTGGCGGAAGTGTCAATGAAAAAAGAGTGGTAGAAGCCTTTGAAATTATTCTTTCAGATACAAAAGTAACTGGTATATTAGTCAATATTTTTGGTGGAATTGTAAGATGTGATGTTATAGCATCAGGTATCATTGGAGCAGTTAAAAAGATGGAAATTAGTATTCCAATCGTAGTAAGACTTGAAGGTACAAATGCAAAAGAAGGACTTGAATTGATAAAAAATTCAAATGTTACAGTTTATGAAGAGGCAGACTTGGATAAGGCTACTCAAAAAATCATTGAACTATCAAATAAAGGAGCTAAATAATGGCTATTTTAATTGATAAAAACACAAAAGTATTAGTTCAAGGTTTAACAGGTGCACAAGCTAGCTTTCATACACAAAGAGCTCTTGCATACGGTACAAATGTAGTTTCAGGTGTAGTTCCTGGAAAACGTGGACAAAGACATCTTGATATTCCTATTTACAATACAGTTGAGTGTGCTAAAAGATTAACAGGAGCAAATGCTTCAATTATCTATGTTCCTGCACCTTTTTGTAAAGATGCTATTATTGAAGCTAGTGAAAATGGTATAGAAACAATCGTATGTATAACAGAAGGTATTCCTACAATTGATATGCTAGATATAAAAGCTGTTGTTGATTTAAATGGTTCAAGACTTATTGGTCCAAATTGTCCAGGAATAATAACACCAGACCAATGTAAGATGGGAATTATGCCTGAAAGCATTCATATGGCAGGAAGTGTTGGTATTGTATCTCGTTCTGGAACATTGACTTATGAAGCAGTAAATCAATCAACTCTTGCAGGTTTTGGTCAAAGTACTTGTGTAGGTATTGGTGGAGATCCAGTTCCAGGAAGTGATTTTATAGATATTTTAAAGATGTTTGAAGAAGACCCTCATACAAAAGCCATCGTAATGATTGGTGAAATTGGTGGGGCAAAAGAAGAAGCTGCTGCTGAATATATAAAATCAAATATCACTAAACCTGTAGTTTGTTATATTGCAGGAGTTACAGCTCCAAAGGGCAAAAGAATGGGTCATGCAGGTGCTATTATTGATGGAGGTAAAGGAACAGCTGAAGAGAAATACTTAGCTTTAGAAAAAGCAGGTGTTAGAACAGTTAGAACTATTACAGCTATTGGTGCTGCTTTAAAAGAAGTCCATCCTAAATAAGAAGAATAAATGAAATTATCACAAGAACAAATTGAACAATTTAATCAAGATGGCTTTTTACTTATCAAAGATTTTGCACCACATGATTTATGTGAAAAAATCTTAGAAAAAGCACAATACCATCTTGATAGAAAAATCACTCCACTAGAAACAGAATCTGAGTACTTAGAAGCTAATGATGAAACAAATACAGTAAGACGGCTAAGACAGGTTTATCAAAGGGAAGATGTATTTAAAGAGTGGATGACTTATGAAGAGACTCTTCCAATGCTAAAACAACTATTTAATGAAGAAGTTGTTTTAACTTTAGCTCATCACAACTCTATCATGACAAAGATGCCAAAAGACTCTTCTAGAACTTCATGGCACCAAGATAGAAGATATTGGCACTTTGAAAACAATGATTTAATCTCTATTTGGCTTAGTCTTGATGATGAGTTTATAGAAAATGGTCTTTTAGAATTTATTCCAGGAAGTCATAAACTAAGTCTTGAAAAAGAGCAATTTGATGAAAAATCTAACTTCTTAGATGAGCACCCTAAAAATGTAGAGATAATCAAAAATAGAGTTCATACAAATCTTAAAAGAGGAGATATAGTTCTGTTTCATTGTAAAACTTTGCACCATGCAGGAAAAAACATAACAGACAAAGCAAAAATCTCTTTTGTATATACAACAAGAGCTAGTAGTAACAAACCTCTAAAAAACACAAGAAGTGATGTAGAAGAAGTACTTCTTGGATAAACTAATAATACTTTTAGAAGAGAAAACCTCTTTTTCTAAAAGCGTTATCAAAAATATTTTACAACTTCTTGATGAGGGTTGTACTATTCCTTTTATTGCAAGATATAGAAAAGAGCAAACCTCAAATGCAAGTGATGAAGAGCTAAGAGTATTTGAAGAGATTTATAACTACTCACTAAAACTCTTAAAAAGAAAAGAAGAGATTTTAAATCTTCTACAAGAGAAAAACTTCTTAGATGAAAAAATCAAAGCAAATATAAATAGTGCCACAACACTTCAAGGCTTAGAAGATATATACACACCCTTTAAAGACAAAAAATCATCAAGAACTACAATTGCTATAGAAAATGGCTTAGAGCCCTTAGCGAACTTCATACAGTGTTTAAAATATAGTAAAAAAGAGTGTGAAGAAAAAGCAAAGAGTTTTTTAAATAAAGAATTTACAAGTGTAAATGATGCACTAAAAGGTGCAAGTGATATCATTGCCCAAAGATATGCAGATGATTTTAAATCAAAAGAAGTAGTTAGAAACAATATTTTAAATCATGGGACACTACAAACAAAGCCCACAAAAACATTTGATAAAAATGGTCTATATAAAAACTTATCAGAAGTAAATGAAAAAATAAAATATATAAAATCATATAGATTTTTAGCTATAAATAGAGCTACAAATGAAAAAGAGCTAACTTTTAAAATAGAAGTTGATGAAGACTTTATTTGTGAAAATATAAAAAAATACAAAATCCCAACATGGGCAAATAGTTCAAGTGAACTCGTATTTGAAGCCTATAAAGATGGACTTAAAAGACTTCTTCTTCCTAGTTTAAAAAGGGAAGCCATAACTATTTTAAAAGAAAAAGCTTCATATGAAGCCATAAATCTTTTTGGTAAAAATCTAAAAGAGTTACTTTTAACTCCTCCACTTGTAAATCAAACTATTTTAGGACTAGACCCTGGATTTAGAACTGGTTGTAAAGTAGCTGTTATAAGTGATGATGGACTTTTTTTAGATAGCGCAGTTATATATCCCACAAAACCAAAAGAGGATTTTGTAAACTCTGCTAAAACATTATTATCTTTAATAAAAAAACATAATGTAAACTCTATAGCCATAGGAAATGGAACAGCTTCAAATGAAACTGCAACCTTTGTATCAAACTTTATAAAAGAGAACTCTTTAGATGTGAAGTTTGCAGTTGTAAGTGAAATAGGTGCAAGTGTTTATTCTGCTTCTAAAATAGCCAATGAAGAGTATCCCCAACTTGATGTTACAATCAGAGGTGCTATTTCAATAGCAAGTAGGCTTCGAGACCCAATGGCAGCCTTAGTTAAAATAGACCCAAAGTCACTTGGTATTGGACAATATCAACACGATGTAAACCAAAAAGACTTAGCTTCAAAACTAGAAAATGTAACAATAGACTTAGTAAATAAAGTAGGAGTTGATATAAACTCTGCTTCATATAAGCTTCTATCTTTTGTCTCAGGTTTTAGTGAAACTATGGCAAAAAACATCATAGCTCACAGAGAAAAAATCAAAAAATTTAAATCAAAAAAAGAACTACTTGATGTAAAAGGAATAGGAGCAAAAGCCTATGAACAAGGGGTGGGATTTTTAAGAATAAAAAATGGAAGCTCTATTTTGGATAACACTGCAATTCATCCAGAAAACTACGCACTTGTAAACACTTTAGAGAAAAAATACAAAGTAGAAGATATAAAAACAAGTGATATAGAGACTATCTCAAAAGAACTAAACACCTCAAAACTTCTTTTAGAAGATATTATAAATGAGTTACAAAAACCAGGCTATGATGTAAGAAGTGAATTTGATGAAATAGAGTTTTCAGATGATATAAAAACAATCGAAGATTTAAAAGAAGGTTTTTTTGTCTCAGGAATAGTACGAAATATCACGGATTTTGGAGCTTTTGTAGATATTGGGCTTAAAAATGATGGCATGATACACATCTCACAAATGAGTGAAAAAAGAGTTTCACACCCAAGTGAAATACTAAGTATAAACCAACAACTTAAAAAGATAAAAATCATATCTATTGATTTAGAGAAAAACAAAGTAGGACTTAGTTTAAAACAGTAAAAATCTCAAACAACTTGACCACAATCAATGATAAATACCTTAATATTGATTACAATTATCAAAAATTAACTCAAGGTATTTATTATGGAATATACATTAGTTCAAATTATTCATCTATTATGCGCAATCATATTCATTGGTTTTATTTTTGCAGATGTTGTTATTTTCCCTGTCATAAAAAATAAATTAGGCGAAGAGACATACACAAATACTATAAATGCAATAGTAAGTCGTGGTCTTAAAATATATCCTCCAATTGTTTTAATCCTAATAGCAAGTGGTGGATATATGTTTACAAAATATATCAATAGCGAGTTAGGGGTATTTAACACTTCTTTACAATGGATACTTTTACTTAAATTACTACTTGTACTTTTAATCGTTCTTGGTGTTATATATACTATGTATTGTAAACTTACAAAAAAAGAATCCGTAGCTTTTATGCAAAGATTTCATCTATATGCACTGATCCTTTCAATTGCAATTGTTATATTGGCTAAATTGATGTTTGTAGTATAAGCACAGCTATTGAGCTGTGCTTTGTTTATAAAGTTTATGTGGAGTTGGTTTTTTATTAAAATCAATTGTCACTAAAACTACCTCTTCAACTTGAACAATTACTTTGTTTGTAGTTTTGTTTCTTAGTTCACATTTTACAGTTATTGAAGTTTTACCAACACGTACTAATTCTACGCCAGTAATAAGAATATCACCAATATTTGCTGCACTATTAAACACAACTTCTGATACTTTTGCAGTTGCGATTCTACTAGTATCAAGCAAATTTGCAGCAAAAACAGTAGCATCCGCGTCAATCCATGAAAGAGCCATTCCTCCACTTAAGATTCCTGCAGAACTTAAGTGTGGGTACATTACCATACGTTGAGTAGTATATTCCAATTCAAAACCTTTTTTCTTATTTTTAACTATTTTTTATAAAATCTTGATTAAACAAAGAGTAAAACCCCTACATATTTCAAAATGCTTTTTAAATGCTATACAAAAAAAGTATACTCCAAAATAAAAAGGAGTTATTCATGCAGAAATTTTTATATATAACTGACCAGAATGAGTATAGCGATAATAGTTTTATTGGCCCTTTATTTGAAAAATATTTAACCAAACATTATGATATAGATATCATCTACTTCTCTAAGTTTAAAGGAACTCTTGAAAAAAAAGATGAAAATAAAATCATCATTCCACTAGCTGATAAACTAAATGTTTTAGAAGTTTTAGAAAGCAATGGCATTAATCTAAAAGACTACGAATATGTAGCAGTTAGAAATGATACAAAAATCTTAAAAGAGGTAATCAAAAGAAAAAATATCTATGGCTTTAAAGTGGCATTTAGATTATCTTTTCCAAAAAGAATTGCCAAACTTCAAATTGATGAAGCAAACAACAAAAAAAGCTATTTTGATATAATATCAAACAAAATCCAACTCCACCAAGAAACCTCTTTAATAAATGAATGTGATATTTTTCTTCCAACAACTAGAAAAATGAGAGACAACTATTTAAAAGATGTAAAAACAAGAACATTTGTTATTCCATCGGCTATTGACCCAGAAGTTTTACATGATAATATTCAACATGAAGGTGAAGAAAAAAGATTTTTTTATGCTGGAACGTTAGATAAACTAAGAGAGTTTGAAACAGTTTTAGATGCTTTTGCTCTTCTTTCAAGTGGAAGCTTTAAGATTATGATTTCTACAAAAGATCCTGAGTATGCACAAGATTTATTGGCTAAATATCCTAACTTAAGAGAAAACATTGAACTATACAATGCAACAACAAAAGAGGAGTTATTAAAGCTTATTGCAAAAGCTGATATTGGTTTATCAATCCTACCTGATATTACCCTATTTAACACTTCTACTCCTGTTAAAATTATGGATTATTATGCCTCTGCAGTTCCTTGTCTAATGTCAAAAAATGACAACAATCAATCAATCTTTGATGATAACAAAACAGCTTGGCTTTGTGATTTTGACAAAGATTCTATTAAAGAAAAACTTGATGAGATAATCAAACTTTCAAAAGATGAAGTAGCACTTGTAGGTGATAATGGACAACATAGGCTTTTAGATATAAGAAATTATAAAAGAATAGCTGATGATTTAGCACACCAACTAAATGTCTTATAAAAATATGCATTTTGCATATTTTTATAACTTCACACTTTTTAAATAAGAGGCAATCTTAGGAATATAATCTTTTCTACATACTAAACAAGTGGGCATATTTGCTATCTCATTTGGCAAATTAGTAATCTTAAGTTCATCTTCATATCTTAGTCTTTTTACAATACTAATTGGCAGTATTGATTTTCCCATTCCAGCTTTTACACAGCCAAGTATAGTTTCATAACTTCCAAACTCTAATTTTTTGTGTTCAATTCCTGTAGTTTCAAACAGATAATTCTGTCCAAATTCATTGTATGCACAGCCCTTTTTAAAGCTCAAAAACACCTCTGGTACAAAGCTATCTTTAGGTTCAACTATAACTAATTTTTCATCAACTTTATTAAGAACTAAAAGTTCATCATGTTTTGGTACTCCACTTATAAAGGCAATATCAACTTGATAATCTAAAAGCATCTTTGTTACATCTTTTGTAGTGTTTGTTATAAGTTCTAACTGCATATTTGAGTAGTCTTTATGGAGTTTTAGTAAAAAATCAACTATTCGTGTAACTGCATTTGATTCAGTTGAAGCAACTATTAGTTGCTCTTGATTTACCATATTTTTCATATCCAAAGTTGCCAATTCAACTTTATTTACTATTTCAAGGGCATGGGGTAATAATCTATCCCCTTCATTTGTCAAAATAACACCTTTAGGTACCCTATGAAAGAGTTTATAACCCAAATCCTTTTCAAGTTGTTTTATTCTTGAGGTTACATTTGATTGAGCAAACTTTAAAGTGTTTGCAGCCTTTGATATACTTTTTTGTTTACTTACTTCCAAGAATATTTTTAAAAGATTAAAATCCATATCACTATTCCTTATATCACTAATCATGATTAGATATTTGACATAATATCATTTATAGTGATATTATGTCAAAAAACAATTGGATTAACTTTGAAAAATATAAACTTACTAGACAAAGATTCAAATGCCTCTATTATATTAGCTGGAATTCTTGCACTTATTATTGGAGTAGGAGTTGCTAGGTTTGTATTTACTTCACTTCTTCCTCCTATGCTTGAAGATTATTTAACTGTTAGTTTTGCAGGTATTTTAGCCTCTGTTAATTATGTGGGATATCTTGCTGGGTCTATTTTTAGTGTGTTTATTAAAGATGTGTATACAAAAGTAAAGTTTTTTAGACTGGGAATGATTCTATCTATTTTGACAACTTTAGTTTTAGGAACTACCCAAAATGAAACCCTATGGCTTATATCAAGAGTAGTTGCAGGGTTTGGTGCAGCTATGGCTTTAATTGTTGGTTCTGCTATTGTAATGAGCAAACTAAAAATTGATAATAAAACAAAAGCCATGGGAATACATTTTTCTGGTATTGGTTTTTCTATTTTAGTTACAGATTTGATTGCAAGAGCAGTTTTTTATTTTGAGGGAACATGGAGCGATGCTTGGATTGTTTTAACTATATTTGCTTTTTTTGTATCTTTTTATCCCATGTATATTTTATCTTTTGGCAAAAAAGTAAATACAAATATAACCAAGCATCACTTTGATATAAAACTATTTACACCCTTTGTGATACTTCTTATCATGGCATATTTTTGTGAAGGTGTTGGGATGGTTGTGCAGTCAACTTTTATACCTGATATTATTAACTCCCTTGAAGGGTTAGAAGGTTATGGAAACCTTACTTGGACACTTGTAGGACTTGCTGGAATCCCTTCTTGTATTATCTGGATGAACTTGGCACATAAATATGGAAGTGTAAATATAATCATCATTGCCATGTCACTTCAAGTAATAGGTATACTTATCTCTGCACTTACAAATAATATGTACCTAAACTTATTATCTGGTATTTTATATGGTGGTACGTTTATAGGTCTTGTAGCACTATTTATGAGTTTGGGAGGAAAACTAGCAGGTGCAAACCCAGTTATTCTTATGGGAGCACTTACTACTTCTTATGGTATTGGTCAAGTTTTAGCACCACTTTATAGTGTTGCCTTAATAGAAAAGTTTGGAAACTATGATTATGCACTTTATCTTACTGCATTTATAGTTTCAAGTGGAGTAGTTTTACTGCTCATTTCAAAAATGTTAAAAATAGTAAAAGATTAAGACAAGAAAGGATTAAACGTGCCATTTATAAATATAAAAATGACCCATGAAGATGGAGGAGCAACAAAAGAACAAAAAGAGAAATTAGCCAAAGGTATAACTGAACTTTTCTCTGATATCTTTGGTAGAGGAGCCTCTAGTGCTGTTGTTCTTATAGAGGAAGTTTCAACTGATAACTATGCAATTGGAGGAAAAACTATTACAAATATAAGAGAAGAGCAAAACTCTAATTGATTTAAATCATACTCTTTATTTATACTTTTTGATACTATAAATTTATCAAAAAAAAGTGATTTATATATGAAAAAGTTTTTTAAACAGTTTAAAAAAGTAAATACAGAACCTATTGAAAGATCAAATATTATTTGGTCTTGGATAGGTTCATTTCTTGGAATATTAGCCATCTCATTTTTTCATATGGATATTTTAAATGACAATGATTTAACCCTTGTCATAGGCTCATTTGGAGCAAGTGCAGTATTAGTTTATGGAGCTGTTAACTCTCCTTTGGCACAACCTAGAAACCTTATAGGTGGACATATTTTATCAGCTCTTGTGGGAGTTGTCTCTTTTAAATTGTTCCATGGCAATATACTATTTTGTTCTGCTTTTGCAGTTGCTACATCTATTTTAATCATGCAATTAACCCTAACCCTTCATCCTCCAGGAGGAGCGACTGCACTTATAGCTGTAATTGGAAGTAATCAAATACATGATTTAGGATTTTTATATGTCTTATATCCTGTAGCTTCAGGGGCGTTTATTCTTTTAATAATTGCAATAGTAGTAAACAATATCCCTTCTCACAGACACTACCCTCAGTCATCTAAGATTTTTAATCCTAAATGGCTAGCAGAAGATTAAACAGAAAACATAATTTGTGATAAAAATATAATAATTATTACTAAAATAAAAGGGAAAATGTGGCTTTTAAAGACTAAAGGCTGTATTGAAAAAAATACTTGTAAAATACCTCGAATACCTAGCCAAAGTCCAAGTACTGCTTTTATACCAAGCAGTATTTGAAAATTACTCAAGCCCTCATCTGCAATATCACCAAAATTTACAAAAAAGAGATAAATTCCAGAAGCAACAGCTACTAGTAAAGCTTTGGGAACTACTTTTCTAACATATTGCATAAAGTATTCTCGCACTTTTGAATGCTCTTTTTCACTTAGGTCTTTTTTTATTTTAGATAAAAATAGATTATCCGTAAATAAAAAACCACCATATATAAATACTGAAAAAATATGTATTAATTTTATTATGAGATATGTCATTTGTTTATTCCTGAAGATTTTTTAGGTTTTATATATAATGAAATCCAATCTTTAAGTATAAGAATTATTGAGATTACTCCTAAAATATGCATTACAATATTTTGAGGAAAATTTAAATAAAAGTAAGAGACTGTAAGATATATCACAATTGGATATTTTACAAAATAAAAAAAGAATATAAAACTACCATAAATTTTATTCAAAACAACTCCAAAGTCTTAATCTAAAAATTTATTATAAAATAGTTCTAGCTTCTTTCCAATGATTCAAATCAATCTTTTTTCACCCAAACTTTAAATTTCCAAGCTGGACTTTTTAGTTCATCATCTTCTACTATTTCATCATAATCTTTCTGTTGTGCTAAATCCCAAGTAGAAAAATCTATTGGCTCTAAAAAGGCATCTGCTACACCTGAAAAATCAACTTCAGTTAGATACATTTTATCAACGTATGGGAAAAGTGTTTTATAGATATTTGCTCCACCTATGATAAAAAGCTCTTCTTCTCCATTTTCTCGTGCAAAATTAAAAGCATCTTGAACCTCATCAAAAGTATGAACACCTTCATGTTCAAATCCACTCTTTGATAAAACAAGCGATGTTCTATTTGGAAGGGGCTTACCTATTGATTCAAAGGTTTTTCTACCCATCAAAAGATGGTGTCCAGAAGTTATATTTTTAAAGTTTTTAAAATCCTCAGAGATATGCCATAACATCTGATTATTTAGACCTATTTCCCAATTATTTCCATATGCTACAATCATTGATACTATCATACTGTATTCCTTTTAATTGGTTCCCAATAAAAAGGAACCATATTTTATATATCTACTTTTTAACAAAGGAAATAAATTCCTTTTAAAAGTAGCAAAATTCTAAAGAAGGCAATGAGTTGCCTTTTGGCTATACAGCCATTACTGCTTTTATTCCTTCGTGACACTCATAATTTTCTAACTCAAAGTCTTCCATTTTGAAATCATTGATATCTTTTACACTTGGATTTATTTTCATTGTTGGTTTATGAAAAGGTTTTCTTGTTAATTGTAAATTTACTTGATCTATATGATTTGAATAGATATGTGCATCTCCAAAAGTATGTACAAAATCCCCAAGTTCTAAGTCACAAACTTGTGCCATCATCATAGTAAGTAGTGCATAAGAAGCTATGTTGAAAGGAACTCCCAAAAATACATCTGCACTTCTTTGATATAGTTGACAAGATAGTTTTCCATTTGCCACATAAAACTGAAAAAAAGTATGACAAGGAGGCAGTGCCATTTTTTCTATTTCACCCACATTCCAAGCTGATAAAATCAGTCTTCTTGAATCAGGATTAGTTTTGATTTGATTTATCAAATCAGATAATTGATCAATAGCTTTTCCATCATGACCAATCCAAGAACGCCATTGAGCTCCATATACAGGTCCTAACTCTTTTACGGTATCTGTATTTGTATATCCTAAGGCTTTTCCTTGGGCATCTGCATTTGCAGTCCATACAGTTTTTTTACCCACTAAATTAGCAGCTACATCACCAAAATTAATCTCAGCCAATCTTCGCTCATCTGTGCTACCCTCGATAAACCATAAAAGCTCAGAAATGATAGCTTTAAGATGTGTTTTTTTAGTAGTTACAAGAGGAAAACCTTCACTCAAATCAAATCTCATTTGATATCCAAAAACAGATGTAGTTCCTGTTCCTGTTCTATCCTCTTTTTTAACACCATTGTCTAAAATATGTTGTAATAAATCTAGATATTGTTTCAATGATATTCCTTATATTTTTTTAATATTGTATTCTAGCAGATTCATATTTAATCATTAGAATTTTTATTCTAAACTCAAGGGAACGAAACTTGTATTAGCTATATTAACAAACATCTAAAAGGATTTAAAATGTTCGCTTACCTCAGAAAGTTTTTATCAAAAGCCTTTGTTCCAAAATCTAGAAGTATTTACTCTTTTCATAGATACGATTCTACTTTTTAATCAAGAGTAATTAATTACTCTGTTTTTTCATATACTCATACAAGTACAAGTATTGTCTTAGCTCTTTTAGCGTTTCATACTTTAGTCCTTGTTCAATCCATTGTTTAATCTCATCTGGGATTTCAAGTGGCTTTAGAAGTGCTTCTTTTTTCTCTTGTGATATTTTTTCATGCTCACTTAAAACAGAAATATGAGATAAAACAGAGCTCAAACCCAAATCTCGTATTTGTGCTATCTCTTCAACTGTCTTATTCTCTTGGATTAAATCAAAAGTCTCCAAATAAGTTTTTGTGAGTTTTTTTAGTGGTACTTTTTCTTCTAACTTTTCACTAAACTCTTCTTTGATACTTTTACATAAAGTTAAAAAGGCTTCTCCATATTTTTCATATTTTACAAGACCTACGCCATTTATATCTAGCATCTCTTCTTTTGTAAGGGGAAGTTTTGAAGCTAACTCTTTTAAAGTCTTATCACCAAATATCACATAAGCTGGTACTTCATGTTCCAAAGCTATCTCTCTTCGCAAGGTTCTAAACTTCTCATACAACTCTTCATCAAAACTAAGCTCAGTCACTTCCTCTTCAATCTTTTGAGCAATACCTAGCTTATCACTATCTATTAAAAGTTTTTCTTCACCTTTTAATATTTGCATTCCTAGATTTGTTATTTTTAAAGCTCTAAACTCACCTAAATCTAGAGCTTTTAGGTCTATTAGTTTATCAGAAATTGCTATCCATTCATTTTTGCTTTTATCTGCTCCCAAGCCATAAACATTGAGCTTGTCATGTCCAAACTCTAGTAGCTTTTGATTTTTTGAGCCCCTTAATATATCGATAATATGATTTACTCCAAATCTCTGTCCACTTCTATAAATAGCACTTAAAAACTTTTGGGCATCTACACTTACATCTACAAGTTCTACTTCACCCTTTGTACAATTATCACACAAGGTTTTACAATCATCTATCTCATCTTCAAAATAGTTTGCGATGATTTTATGCCGACAATTATTAGAGACACAGTATCGATACATAGCTTCAAGTTTATCAAGACCAGTTTGCTTATATCCAGTATCTATAGCATCTTCTATTTGTATTTTTCTTTTTACCTCATCAGATTTTGAGTAAAGTAAGTACACATAAGACATATCACCATCACGCCCAGCACGACCAATCTCTTGATAATAGTTTTCAAGTGTTTTAGGCAAGCTTGTATGTATGACAAAACGAATATTTGACTTATCAATTCCCATACCAAAAGCAATAGTAGCTACAACTATATCAATCTTCTCATAAACAAAAGCATCATAAACTTCATCTTTAACAGCAGGCGATAATCCCGCATGATAAGCTTTTGAGGCATAGCCATTTTCACACAAAAACTGAGCTGTACCTTCTGCTTCTTTTCGAGTAAAGGTATAGATGATTCCACATAAGCCTTTATGTGATTTTAGGAAACTTAATATCTGTTTCTTACCATTTGATATTCGTGGTTCTACTTTTATATCAAGATTATCCCTATGTGTTTTAGCACGAAAATGCCTAGCATTTTGCAAGTTTAAATTTGAAGCAATATCTGCTTCTACTTTTTTAGTAGCAGTTGCAGTAAATGCAGCAATAGGAGTACTAGGAAATAGTCTTTTAAGTTTATCAAGGTTCCTATACTCAGCTCTAAATTCATGTCCCCAAGCAGATACACAGTGTGCTTCATCTATTACAAAATAGTTTATATCAATTCGCTGTAACACTCCAACAAACTCATTAGAAGTAAATCTCTCAGGTGCCACATAAATAAACTTCAACTCACCTTTCAAAAGCTTCTGCATAGTAAAACCATTCTCTTCACCACTTTGAGAAGAACTTATCATTTCAGCTTTTATATCTAAGTCATTGAGTGCTTTTATTTGGTCTTGCATAAGGGCGATTAGTGGAGAGATTACGACTGTTATTCCATTCATAAGGAGGGTTGGGAGTTGATAACAAAGTGATTTACCACCACCAGTTGGTAAGATGGTCAATACATCTTGTTTATTGATAATGCTATCTACAACTTCTTCTTGGAAGCTTCTAAAGTGTTCATGTCCGAAAATATCTTTTAGTATTTTGTGTTTATTATTCATTTTAGGATGGTAGCATAGTTTGAGTTAAGGGTTTATGTAAATAAACTTAATAACATCTCAGTTAATTTTATTTTTAAATAAGAATAGACAATTCTTTTTAAACCTTTTATTGAAACATTTAAACATATTTTTATATCCAACTTTTGTATTTTTTCTCTTTCCATTTTAATTCCTTATTAATTTTAAATTAATAATTAGCTAATTATCAGGAAACATATACTTACGAATAAGTTTCCTTGTTTGTACAAATGGTATTATAGATTATATTTTTTGTTAAAAAAAGACATTTATAAACTAGCTATAAATAAAAGGTATTGTGAAAAAGTAAATCAATAACGGTAGTTATTAAATAAATTTGTTTTTACTCCATGTAAAAAACATCTATATTGTTCTTCGTCAATTAATTCTTTTGCTTGTTTATAATATGCATCAAAAGAATAAAACTCTTCAGTAGAAATTTTTTTTGTTTCCTTCCAATACTTTGTAATTTCATCAGTAATATATTTTTCAGATAGTCCTACAACTTTACAATCATAAATAAATAGTAAATCAACCATCTTCCCCTCTAAAGTTTTTGGGCTTTTATGTTTAAAAATTTCGCATTCTTCTATACTACACATAAATGCTGTTATATTCTCATCTAATTCCTCAAATGGTGATTTAATATAAGAAGGATCGCTATCAAATTTATCTTTAATAGCTTTTATTGTTTCCTCTATATCGCCTAAAGGCTTTGTAAAATCTATTTCTACTAATACTTTTTTTGATATTTCACCTTGTTTAATATAAGGTTGTACTAAATTGTATTTACGAGGTTGAATTATAGTTTTAATATCAAAAGTGTGGTCTTCAGTAGAATGATATATTATTTCTTCTAATTCGTCTTTTGTTAATTTTTCTTTCAGGCTTTCAAAACGCATAAATCCAATAGTAAACTCACAATCATTTACTATTTCATTATATCTTTCTTCTTCAAGGGATTCCCATACTGTTGATAAAGGAACTAATGATATAGGGGGAAAATCATCATCAAGTAAATGTGATACCCAAGCAAGATATTTTCGTTTATTAATTTTCTCTAAATATTCAGAATCTTTTTCAACCCTTCTAATTTCACATGCTAAACAAAAAATATATGGTTTTTCATATTTACTTAATTTGCTAAGTTCATTTTCAAAGGAAATATATATTTCACTATCTCTATTAACTAAACCTGTAGAGATAATTTCTTGTAGTTTTAATTGTTGCTTTTTTGATGGTCTTGCCATTTTAACCTCTTAATTAAAATTTTAATTTATTATTTATTCTAACAAAACTTTTTGATAATTTTACAATTTATTTTATTTTCGATTTTTATAATATCATAAACACCTAAAGGTCTTCGCTTTATCTTACTTTGTGTGGACAAAGTAAGCAAAACCACCAACGGTTTCAAAGCCCTTGGGGTTCCCTCACTTATTATTTTTATCTTTTCTGCTTGGCAAAACTCGTTTATTAAAACTTGCATTTAGCAACTTTTAAACACTCAAACAGTTGCCAATCTTGTTTAGAAAAGAGAAAAATAAACATTCGGCTTTTGCAAATGTTGGAATCAAAGGTGGGATAAGGACATTTACATTTTTGATTTGTTTAGATTCCTAACTTTTACTTACTCTAATTAATTGTCTGATAATACAGAGGAAATAGCAACCGTAGGAATTTCTTTCTGCCTTTGATGAAGCTAAAATTTTAGGCTTTTTTTTCGGGGAACAGTGAGGACTGTTTGAGTAAATAATGACCTAAATGGTCATTATTTAGGAGTTCCGCAACGCAGAAAAAAAAGACTGAAATTTTAGGAAGCTTCGCCTTCATCAACTCGGCAGTCTTTTTTGCTTACTTTTTCGAGACCAAAAAGTAAGAAAGCGGAGAGGTTTACCTCTTCAAGAGAGTATTATAAAAAAATAATACCTTTAAACATACTAATTGATTTTCCCCTCTTCTTCTTTCGCCCAAATACCAGCAAGAATAGAACCTGAAATATTATGCCAAATACTAAATATAGCTCCAGGAAGTGCACTTAAGGCACTAAAGTATTTCATAGCTAAAACAACAGCTAAGCCGGAGTTTTGCATCCCTACTTCTATGGCAACTGTTTTACATACAGTTTTATCATATCCAAACATTTTGGCAAAATAATAACCACTAAGTAGTCCTAAGAGATTATGACAAGCTATTGCTAGCATCAATGATAATGCGATAGTAGAAATTCTACTTTCATTAAGCCCTATAATAATACCTATTATAAATACAATAGAAATAATAGACAATAAAGCAAAAATATCATGTCTTTTTTCGATATATTTATTAAAAAAATGATTTATTATAAGTCCTACAACAACAGGTATAAATACTATTTTTAAAATACTAAACAACATACTTAAAGCAGGAACTGGTACAGTTTGACCCACATAAAGAAGTGTTAGGTATGGAGTTATAATTATTGATAAAAGAGTTGATACAATAGTCATAGTAATAGAAAGTGCCACATCAGCTTTTGCTAAAAATGCTATTACATTTGAAGCTGTTCCACCTGAAACTGCCCCTACTAAAACCATACCCACAAGTAATTCATCTGATAAATTAAACAACTTAGATACTAAAAAAGCAAATAAAGGCATAAATAAAAACTGTAATATCACTGTCAAAGCTATGATTTTGGGTCTTTTAAAAACTCTTTTAAAATCATCAAGTTTTAGTGTTATTCCCATACAAAACATAATAAGAATCAAAAGAGGAATAATCCAAGACTTAAAACCAATTACCAAATTCGGTTGTAGATAGGCAAGAAGAGAAAATAGTATTGCCCATAAAGGAAATAAAATAGAAATCTTTTTTATCATAATCTATCCTATATTTTTTCTTTATTCTACAAAAATAGATTTAAAGTTACTTATTTATTTCTACTAAATCTTAACTCTTTACGATTTCCTCTGCACATACAAGCTTAGCAAATACACTTCCAATTGCAGCCATAAAAGAGTTATGTACTTCACTAGCTTTTAGCTCTTTACCTTCAAATTCCAAATCTTTAGTTGTACAAGCATCATGTACAAGAGTGCAATCATAACCCAAATCAAAAGCTGCTCTTGTAGTGGAGTCTACACACATATGACTCATCATGCCACAAATTACTAGCTCTTTTATATTTTGTTTTTCTAGTTCTGCTTCTAGATTTGTTTGTAAAAAACTATTTGGGAAGTTTTTTTCTATGATAATTTCATCTTCAAGGGGTTTTACATTTTCATGTATTTGTACACCTTTAGTATTTGCTAAGAAAAAACTTGCACCTTCTCTTATATTTATATGTTGTACATGAAATACTGGTATTTTGTTTTTTCTAAAGTATTCTAAAAGTTCTTTTGCTCTTAGGCTTGCTTTTATAGGGTTTACCAACTCACTAGCTCCACCTTCAAAATAATCATTTTGGATATCTATTATAATCAATGCTTTACTCATTATTTTTCCTTTTATTTATCTAAAAAATCTTTTATATTCTGTGCTACTTTTTTCATAAGTCTATTTCTAGCTTCACTTGATCCCCAACCTATATGTGGAGTTAAAAGTAACCTATCTTTGTTTTTTACTTTTAGTAGTGCATTTGTGCTCTCAACTGGCTCTTTTGCAAACACATCAATCCCGCAATAAATCTCTTTTTCATCTATAATTTTGGCTAAATCATCTTCATTTATAATTCCACCACGTCCTAGATTTAATAAAATAGCACCCTCTTTTATCTTTTTCATATTCTCATATTTTAATAGATTTCTTGTATTGTCATTTAAAGGAGAGTGTATAGAGATAATATCTGATGTTTCTAACAACTCATCAAGCTCAACTCTTTTGTAAGTTGAGTTATTATTTTTCCCACTTGTAGAGTAATAGACTACTTCACAATCAAAAGCCTCCGCTTTTTTTGCTAAGTTTGCGCCAATATCTCCTAAACCAATAACCCCTACTCTTTTATTATCTAGTTCAAAAAAGATTTCATGCAAATTTGTAAAAGCTGGTGCTTTTTCCCATTTTCCAGCTTCTATAAAGGTTTTATAATAGTTTAGCTTTTGAACAAAATAAAATATCATCGCAAAGGCAACTTGAACCACACTAGAAGTAGAATAATCAGCCACATTTTTTACTTCAATATTGTTGCTTTTTGCATACTCTAAATCAACATTATCAGTTCCTGTTGCAGTTATACATATAAGTTTTATAGCTGAATCATCTATTTGCTCTTTTCGTAAAACTACTTTATTGGTAATTACTATATCTGCATCTTTTACTCTTTGTTTTGTCTCATTTGCATTTGTTTTATCATAAGATACTAGCTCTCCAAACTCTTTAAAAATATCTATGTTTATATCTGCACCTAATGTTGCTCTATCTAATATCACTATTTTCATCTAGTACCTTTCTTTTTATTAATTAGTCTTATTACATTATTATAGTAATAATTCCTATAATTTCTTTTAAACATTTTGAACAAAGCTCATAACAATCAATGCAACAAACGATGAACATAATATAATTACTCCAATAACTTGTGACATTTGCTATCCTTTCTATCTTAAATTTTACTCTTGACTATATGGTCAAGTAAAAGTATAGCAAAGTCTTGACTGATTAGTCAAGACTTTTTTAGATTTATTTTTTTAGGGAGTTTAAAAAGAGTTCAAGCTGAGAGATACAAGTTTGAAAATAGCTTCCATCTTGTGATTTTTTTGCTGTACCTAAACACCCTTCAATAGAGGCTACTATGTACATAGAGAGTGCTTTTGTATCATCGTGTTTGATTTCATTTTTCAAAACTGCTTTATCTAAAATCTGTTCAATAATATTTTCAAATCTTGTATAAACTACTTCTAAAGCTTGTTTAAAGTCCTTGTCTATTGGAGATAACTCTTGCATAAGATTGTTAAGTTTACAGCCACAAGTAAAATCAAAGCTATTTCTATTTTTAATTAGTTTTATTAATTCATCACAAATATTTTTTTCGTGTTTTAACAAAATACTATATTTATCTACAATATAAGAGTTTACTCTTTCATTAACTACTGCTAGTCCCAACTCTTTTTTTGATTTAAAGAAGTGATACATACTCCCTTTATTCATGTTGGCTTTTTTTAAAATCTTATCAACTGAAGTTGCGCTATAACCATTTTGATAAATCTCTTCAAAGGCTACATCTAAAAGTTTTTCTCTACTACTCATCTTAGTTTCTTCTTTGTCCTAATTTTGGTTCACTTACCTCTTTTTGTAAGTCCACACTTAAGTTATTATAAAATAGTTCACCATAATCTGTCATTCTATTTATTGTTTCATATGCTTGTTTTATATCATTACCATACTTCAATGCATCTTGAAGAATTTTTATAATTTTTACAGACTCCAAAAAGTTAACATGACTTGGAGCTTCAATAGGTGAAGAGTAATACTTATGCATTCGCTCAACTAAATTCTTATTTCTTATTTCTATAAAAACTGATTCAATAGGTGATTTAAAAAATAGTACCTTTTGTTTTACATTGATTGAGATATAGGTTGTCTCCATCCCATATATTTTTCTTGAAAAGGAGTCAAATAAAAAAAGCTTTTTATTATAGTTGTTGTTAAACAACTCATAAATAAGCTCCAATATTTTTATCTTTTCCTCTTTTGTATAAAAGTTCCCAATACTAGCAAAACAAAATGAGAGTATAGATTTAATGGAGTACCACTCTGTAGTATCATAATCATATCTAAGCATTTGGGTAATTCTACTTTGTTTTAACTCTTCTATATCAGAACTTGTCAGTGTTCTATATATTCTTTTTACTGCTGTATCCCTATACATTGGACCTGGAAATTGTGCTTGTATTACAAATCTTCTATTTGCTTCCATCTCCATAATGTACTTTAATCTTCCATAATAATCTTCATCTATGATTCTTACTTCTTTTTGGGGAATTTGAGTTATTGATTTTATAAACTCTTCGTCATTGCAAGCCTCTTCCCAAATATAATCTGGATATCTAAAGAGTGCACAAATTTTATCTTTGACATTTATTGAAGGTTCAACATCAGTTATTCTATCTACCCATGAAGTTACTGTTCTTCTATCTTTTTGGATTAATGAGGCAAATTTTGATATACTTAAATTTGATCTTTTATATATTTCTATTATTTTATCTATGCTTGTTTTATAAGACATCTCTCTTCCTATTCATTTTCTAAGTTCAAATTGTACCATTATTATACATAAAAACAAATATTGTACATAAATCTAAATAAAGTCTAAAAATTGTATTTTTCAATTCAACTATTATACAATACATAATCAACACTATAATGTATACTATCTTTACTAAAAATTTAAAGGATATACATGAGCGCAGGAAAAAAATTTAGAGAAGCACTTAAGGAAGAGACTCCTTTACAAATTGTAGGAACAATTAATGCTTACCAAGCATTACAAGCTACAAAAGTAGGATATAAAGCTATTTACCTTTCAGGTGGTGGTATTGCAAACGCATCTTATGGTTTACCAGATTTAGGTATGACTATGATTGAAGATGTTTGTATTGATATTAGAAGAGTTACTTCTATTTGTGATACTCCATTAATCGTAGATGCTGATACTGGTTGGGGACATGCATTTAACGTAGCTAGAACTGTTAAAGAATTTATCAGATCTGGTGCTGCTGGATTACATATTGAAGATCAAGTTGCTGCAAAAAGATGTGGACACAGACCAAACAAAGAGTTAGTTACAACTGAAGAGATGTGTGACAGAATTAGAGCTGCTGTTGATGCTAAAATGCAATTAGACCCAGACTTCTATATCATTGCAAGAACTGATGCACATGCGTCTGAAGGTCAAGAATCTGCAGTTGCTAGAGCAAAAGCTTATGTTGAAGCTGGAGCAGATGCAATTTTCGCAGAAGCTGTTCATACATTAAAAGAATACAAAGAGTTTTGTGATCAAATGTCTGTACCTGTATTAGCAAACATTACTGAGTTTGGGGCAACTCCAATGTTTACTACTGAAGAACTAGGAAGTGTAGGTATTGAAATGGTACTTTATCCATTATCTGCATTTAGAGCAATGAACAAAGCTGCTTTACATGTATACCAAGAATTAAGAGATAAAGGTACTCAAGAAAGTACACTAGATACTATGCAAACAAGAATGGAACTTTACGATATGTTAGGTTACCACGATTATGAGCAAAAAATGGATGCATTATTTTCAAAAGGTAAAGCTAAATAATTTTAGCTTTACAAAAAACATAAATATTTATTAATTACAAAAGGAGACAATATGAGCACTACAACTACAGGATTTAAACCAAAAAAATCAGTTGCATTATCGGGGCAATCTGCAGGAAATACAGCTATTTGTACAGTTGGGAAAAGTGGAAATGACTTACACTATAGAGGATATGATATTTTAGAATTCGCTAACACAGCAGAGTTTGAAGAGATTGCACATTTAATCGTTCATGAAAAATTACCAAATAAAGCTGAGCTTGCAGCTTATAAAACTAAATTACAAGGTTTAAGAGATATTCCAGCTGGAGTAAAAATTGCATTAGAGCAATTACCAAAAACTGCTCATCCAATGGATGTTATGAGAACAGGTTGTTCAGTTCTTGGAGCAATTATGTCTGAAGATGAATCTCATCCAAAAGATGAAGCTCAAGCAATTGTAGATAAATTAATGGCTTGTTTTGGTTCTATGTTATGTTACTGGTACCACTATGCATACAATGGAAAAAGAATTGATGTTGTAACTGATGATGATACAGTTGGTGGTCACTTCTTACACCTATTACATGGTGAAAAACCAAGAGAATCTTGGGTTAGAGCTATGCATACATCATTAATCCTTTATGCTGAGCATGAATTTAATGCATCTACATTTACTTCAAGAGTTATCTCTGGAACAAACTCTGACATGTTCTCTTGTATCACTGGTGCAATTGGAGCATTAAGAGGTCCAAAACATGGTGGAGCTAATGAAGTTGCATTTTATATCCAAGAAAGATACTCTTCACCTGATGAAGCCCAAAAAGATATCTTAGAAAGAATGGCTAGAAAAGAGATTATTATCGGATTTGGACACCCAGTTTACTCTTCTTGTGACCCAAGAAACGTAGTAATCAAAAAAGTTGCTGAAGATTTATCTAAAGAAAACAACAATACATTAATGTATGACGTTGCTGAAAGAATTGAAACAATCATGTGGGATAACAAAAAAATGTTCCCTAACTTAGACTGGTTCTCTGCAGTTTCTTACAACCAAATGGGAATTCCAACAGATATGTTTACTCCAATCTTTATCATCTCAAGAGTTACTGGATGGGGTGCACATGCAATTGAGCAAAGAGAAGATGGAAAAATCATTAGACCTTCTGCTACATATACTGGACCTGAAGACTTAAAATACGTTCCTATAGAAGAAAGATAAGAACTTAAAATACTCTAGTGCCACCTTTGGCAAACACTAAAAGGATGAGTCTTTGCACTCATCCTTTTAAATACAAACTAAATGGATATAAAAATGACAAATGATAAATATCTTAAAAAACTAGAAGGTTTCGATACTAGCTACTATGATGTAAAAGCAGCAGTTGAAGATATCACTCCTGGTTCTTTTGAAAAACTTAACTATACATCAAGAGTATTAGCAGAAAACTTAATTAGAAAATGTCCAAGTGAAGATTTAAAAGACTCTTTAATTCAATTAATTGAAAAAAGAACTGACAAAGATTTCCCTTGGTATCCTTCAAGAGTTATCTGTCACGATATTCTTGGTCTTACAGCTTTTGTTGACCTTGCAGGTTTAAGAGAAGCAGTTGCTTCTAAAGGTGGAAACCCTGATAAAGTTAACCCTGTTGTTCCTACACAACTTATTGTTGACCACTCATTAGCAGTAGAGTGTGGTGGATTTGATCCAGATGCATTCCAAAAAAATAGAGATATCGAAGATAGAAGAAATGCAGATAGATTCCACTTTATCAACTGGACAAAAGAAGCATTTAATAACGTTGATGTTATTCCTCCAGGTAATGGAATTATGCACCAAATCAACCTTGAAAAAATGTCTCCTGTTGTTCACAATATTGATGGAATTGCATCTCCTGATACATTAGTTGGTACAGATTCACATACTCCTCATGTTGATGCACTTGGTGTTATCGCTGTTGGTGTTGGTGGATTAGAAGCTGAAAATGTTATGCTTGGAAACCCTTCTTATATGAGAGTTCCTGAAATCATTGGTGTTGAAATTACTGGGGTAAGATCAGAAGGTATTACTGCTACTGATATTGCACTTGCTATGACATCATTTTTAAGAGAAAACAATGTTATCTCTGCATACTTAGAGTTCTTTGGTGCTGGTACAAAATACCTTAACTTAGGAGATAGAGCAACTATTGCAAATATGACTCCTGAATATGGTGCAAGTGCTGGTATGTTTGCTATTGATTCTCAAACAATTGATTACTTAACAGTAACAGGTAGAGATGCACAGCAAGTTAAATTAGTAGAAGCTTATGCAAAAGCAAATGGATTATGGGCTGACCAATTTGACAATGCTACATATGCAAGAACTATTGAATTTGATTTATCAAAAGTTACAAGATCTTTAGCAGGTCCATCTAAACCTCATAAATTAGTGCCAACTTCAACGTTAAAAGCTGAAGGTATAGTAAAAGAATGGACACAAGAAGGTGATTTCATCCCTGATGGTGGTATCTTAATTGCAGCAATTACTTCTTGTACTAATACTTCAAATCCAAGAAACGTTATCGCAGCTGGATTACTAGCTAAAAAAGCAAATGAACTAGGACTTTCAAGAAAACCTTGGGTTAAATCTTCATTAGCACCAGGATCTAAAGTAATCGAAGTTTATTTAAAAGAAGCTGGATTATTACCTGAAATGGAAAAATTAGGATTTGGTGTTGTTGGATTTGCATGTACTACTTGTAATGGTATGTCAGGTGCCCTAGACCCTAAAATCCAAGAAGAAGTTGTAAATAGAGATGTTTATACAACTGCTGTATTATCTGGAAATAGAAACTTTGATGGAAGAATCCACCCATATGTAAAAGAAGCATTTTTGGCTTCACCTGCACTTGTTATTGCTTATGCATTAGCTGGTACTATTAGATTTGATATTGAAAATGATGTATTAGGAAAAGATAAAGATGGTAATGACATTAAATTAAAAGATTTATGGCCATCAGATGAAGAGATTAATGCTGTTGAAAAATCATGTGTTAGACCTGAAATGTACAACAACATTTATGAGCCAATGTTCAAAAGAGAATTATTAGATAGCGTTAAAATTGACCCATTCTATAAATGGAATACTGCGTCAACATATATCAATAAACCTCCTTATTGGGAAGATGAATATATGCAAATGCCTGCACTTAAAGGTATGAGACCATTAGGTGTATTCCCTGATAATATAACAACAGACCACTTATCTCCATCAAATGCTATTTTACCAAGCTCTGCTTCTGGTGAATATTGTTTAAAAATGGGATTACCTGTTGAAGATTTAAACTCTTATGCAACACATAGAGGGGATCATCATACAGCTTCAAGAGCAACTTTAGCAAATCCAAAACTATTTAACGAAATGGTTAAAGATGAAAATGGGGAAACTAAACAAGGTTCTTTAACTAAGATTATGCCTGAGGGTACAGAATCTAGAATGTGGGAAGCTATTGAGACTTATACTCAAAGAAAACAACCACTAATCATCATCGCTGGTACAAATTATGGTCAAGGGTCTTCAAGAGACTGGGCTGCAAAAGGTGTTAGATTAGCTGGTGTTGAAGTACTTATTGCTGAATCAATTGAAAGAATTCACAGAACTAACTTAGTTGGAATGGGTGTATTACCATTACAATTCAAAGAAGGTGATACTAGAAATACTTATGCTATTGATGGAAGTGAAACTTTTGATATCGAAGGTGAGATTACTCCTAGATGTGACTTAACTGTAGTTATGACTAGAGAAAATGGTGAAGTTGTTAAATTCCCTGTTTTATGTAGACTTGATACTTCTGCTGAAGTTGATGTTTATACAAATGGTGGTATTTTACAAAAATTCGCTAAAGATGTTATTGCTGAAGGTAAATAATATCTAAGTTAAAAGAAGAGAAAACTCTTCTTTTAACTATTTATTAGAGAAATCATTGGATTTTTTTAATAAGTTTTAATCAAATATTTTAAGGAAACAGAATGTCTTATAAACCACAATTTAAAGTAAAAGCAACATATATGAGAGGTGGAACTTCTAAAGGAACATTTTTTAATATAGCAGATTTACCAAAAGAGGCTCAAGAAGATTCAAGAAAAAGAGATAAATTACTTCAAAGAATTGTTGGAAGTCCTGATATTTATAAACAACAAATGGATGGTATGGGAGGAGCGACTTCTTCTACTTCAAAAGCTATTTTAGTAGGTAAATCAGATGTTCCTGGGCATGATGTAGACTACTATTTCTGTCAAGTTGCTATTGATAAAGATTTTGTGGATATGAGTGGAAACTGTGGAAATTTATCTAGTGCAGTTGGTCCTTTTGCTATTAAAGAAGGTTTAGTTGATAATGTGCCTGAAAATGGTGTTTGTTGTGTAAAAATTTGGCAAGCAAATATCAAAAAAACTATTCTTTGTTATGTAACTATGGAAAATGGAATAGTTAAAGAAATGGGAGATTATTACATTGATGGTGTTGCATTTCCTGCTGAAGAAATCGTATTAGAGTTTGCAGAACCTGTTGATCCTAGTGAAGAGTTATTTCCTACTGGAAACTTAGTAGATGATTTAGAGGTTCCAGGAATTGGTACATTTAAAGCTACTATGATAACTGCTGGTATTCCTACATGTTTTGTAAATGCTTGCGATATTGGATACAAAGGAACTGAACTTCAAGCTGATATTAACTCTGATGCTGATGCACTAGCAAGATTTGAAATAATTAGATCTTATGCTGCATTAAAAATGGGTCTAATTTCAGACTTGAAAGAAGCAGAAACAAGACAACATACTCCAAAAATCGCTTTTGTTGCACCACCAAGTGATTTTACTACATCAAGTGGAAAAGAAGTTAAAGCAGATGAAATTGATTTGCACGTGCGAGCTTTATCTATGCAAAAATTACACCATGCTATGATGGGAACAGCTTCAGTTGCTATTGGAGTTGCTGCTTGTATTGAAGGAACATTAGTAAATATTGCTGCTGGTGGGGGAGAAAAAACTGCAGTTGAGTTTGGACATCCATCAGGTACACTTAAAGTTGGTGCAATTATTCAAAATAATGATGGTCAATATATAGTTGATAAAGCAACAATGAGTAGAAGTGCTAGAATAATCATGGAAGGTTATGTTCATGTTCCAGAAGGAACTATGGACTAATAGTCAAAGACTTTAAACAACAAAAAGGGAAGAGATTAGTCTCTTCCCTTTTTTTATTTTACTTTCGTCATAATACGGCTTTATTTTAAAGGAGTTGTATGAAAACTTGGAATGAGATTATAAATAAAGAACAAAAGCAAGAGTATTATAAAAACTTAAAAAATGAGATTGATAAAAGATATGAAACATCAACTGTTTTTCCTCCTCAAGATAAAATATTTAATGCCTTTGCGAAAACTGCTTTTGATGAACTAAAAGTTGTAATACTAGGACAAGACCCATACCATGGAAAAGGACAAGCACAAGGCTTATCATTTTCAACTCCAAAAGAGATAAAAAATCCACCCTCTATGCAAAATATATTAAAAGAGATAAAAGAGGATTTAGGAAAAGATTCATCTTGTCTTGATGGGGATTTAACTCCTTGGGCAGAAGAAGGAGTTCTTCTTTTAAATACTATTTTAACAGTAGAAGAATCAAAACCAAAATCGCATCATAAACTAGGCTGGGAGATATTTACAGATAATATTATCAAACATATCTCAGCAAACTGTGAAGATATAATCTTTTTACTTTGGGGAAGCCCTGCCATATCAAAAACAAAACTAATAGATAATAAAAGACATCATATATTAACAGCCCCACATCCTAGTCCATTATCTTCTTATAGAGGATTTTTTGGATGTAAACACTTTAGTAAAACAAATGAGATATTGGATTCTTTAGGAAAGAAAGGAATAAATTGGTAAAACACCCAAAGGTGCTTTACTATTTAACTAAGGCAGATATACCTTTAAATTGTGGGTGTTTAGCATTAACAGTTAGTTCAAATAATAGTGACTCATAAGTTGTAGGTATTACCCCTGATTGAATCAATCTAGCAATTGCCATTTCTGTATCATTTTGTTTTCTTGAAGTAACACAATCAGTTACTAAAACTACTTGATATCCAGCTTCTAATAAATCAATACAAGTTTGAAGTACGCAAACATGAGTCTCAATTCCTGCAACTATGATTTGCTTTTTATCTAAAGAGTTAATTGCAATCATTGTTTCTTCATTTTTACAACAAGAAAATGTTGTCTTTTCAAAGTGTGGATACTCATCAACAAGTTCTCTAAGACTTGGAATTGTTTCCCCAATACCTTTTTTGTACTGTTCATTTACTATAAAAGGAACCTCATGAAGCTGTAAACCTTTTACCAATGTTAGTAAATTTTTCTCTATCTCATCTTTGTTTGTCATATGCGGATAAAGTCTTTCTTGTACATCAACTAAACAAAATGCCACATTATTTACATCTATTCTCATCATCACTCCTTATAAATATTACTTTTAATAAAATAGTCAACAATACTACTTAAAATTCGTAACAAAAGTCTAGCATTTTATTGAAAAGCTACTTTTTCTGCACGTGCTAACAGCTCTTTTGCTCCTTGGTCAATAAATGTTTGTGCAACAGTTTGACCAATAGTTTCAAAATCATCAATATCAGCAGTAATATCTTCTTCAACATACTCACTACCATCAGGCATACCTACAATTGCTTGAACTCTAATAGAGTTTTCATCTAAAATTGTAGCTTTTACACCTATTGGAACTTGACAACCACCCTCTAAAGTTCTTACAAAATCTCTTTCGATAGTTGATTCAATATGTGCATTCTTATCATGTAAAACAGATAGTAGCTCTACAAGTTCAGGATTATCAAGAGTCTCTATTCCTAAAGTTGCTTGTCCCATTGATGGAATCATATCATCAATAGAAATTGGAGTAAAATATTTAACTTCACCTTCTATTTGAAGTTTTTGAACACCAGTTGCCGCTAAAATAATAGCATCATATTCGCCAGCTTTTAACTTAGCAATTCTAGTATTTATGTTTCCTCTTAAATCTTTAAGATTTATATCTGGTCTTAAAAGTTTTAACTCCATTCTTCTTCTTAGGCTTGTAGTTCCTATAACTGCTCCCTTTGGAAGCTCATGTATACTTGCATACTTTTCACTTAAAAAAGCATCTCTTGGGTCAAATCTTTTTGTAAGAGCAGCTAATACAAAACCCTCTTCAAACTCAACAGGAACATCTTTTAAAGAGTGAACAGCAATATCAGCCTCTTTACTTTGTAAGGCTACTTCTAACTCTTTTGTAAAAAGTCCTTTTCCACCTATTTTAGCTAATGGAACATCTAAAATCTTATCTGCTTTTGTTGAAAACTCTTGTAACTCTATTTGCATATCAGGATAGTGTTTTAAAAGTTCAGCTTTTATATATTCACTTTGCCAAAGTGCCAATTTACTCTTTCTTGTTGCAATTACTATTTTCTTCATTATCTATCCCCTAACGTCTCATATTTTAATTTTGTATTATCTTTTTCACCATTTACAAAAATTGTTGGTGTTCCTCTTACCATAAGCTCTTCACCTATTTTTACATCTTCTAAAATAGAATTCATAATAGTAGGATTGTTTAACTCTTCTTTTGTAATTTCTATATTAAACTCTTTATTAAAAGCCTTTAATATCTCTTCTTCATCTTTTGAATCAACTTTAAAGTATCTGTCCCAATCGATTTGATAAACTTTACTCTCTACATCTTTTATATTCATACTTTTTGCTATATTCATAGCTTTTACTAAAGTTGCAGAGGCAGGATGAACTCTTAATAGTGGAAAATGATAATAATAAAGAGCAATTGAATCTTCATTTTTATTAACATGCTCTATTACATCAGGAACATAATCCATACAAAATGGACATAAAGGGTCTGAAAATACTACTACTTTATCTTTTGCTTTATGATTACCTGCTATTAAATGTTTTTCACTATAATATTTTGTATCAAATTTTGGTTCTAATAAATCTTTTAAAGATTTTCCAGTTTTTAAATCCAATAAATCAGCTGCAACAACTACTCCATTTGAAAAAACTATATCTTTAGCATTTATCTCTTTATCTTTTACCTTTGCTTTTACATCTATTATATATCCATACCAATTATTTATTGGCATTTTCATTCTTAGTTTTGTATTTATTTTAACATCTTGAATCTCTACTCTAGCATTGTTTGAAAGTCTCTTTTTTTCAAAATTTATAATATCTTTATCAAGATCATTTGCATATAAACCTATAGCAAATATAGAAAAAATCATTAATACTTTTTTTAAATTTCTCATCTATTTCTCCTTACTTTTATACTTTTGTTTTAACTGTTATTTTTTTAATATCAAATAACTCTTTTGCTTTATTTAACATAGTTGAGTTTAATATATCTTCCATTTGAAGCTCTTTTTGGGAAGGTTTTGCTTGTGAAGAATCATGCATACTAGCTACACAACCTGCCCCCATCTCTATATCTTCTATCATAGAACCTACTTCCTCTTGAGTCTCATCTTCTTCTTGTAGTTCTAAGTTTATATCATCAATATTTGCTTCTGGCTCATCTATTGACGGATTTACATCATTTTTTTTTTGCTCTTGTATTTCGCCTTTTTTAAACTCTAATTCAATGTTTAAGCCAAATACATCTTTAGCAAAGGTTTTTATAATACCAAAATGTTTATATAAAAACTTTCTATCCTCATCTTGGGCATAAGATACTATATTTAAAATATTATTTTCAAAACTTTGGAAAATAAAGTTTTTCTCAAAACATACACCTAAGTCATGACTTCTCTCATAAACTTTTTTTGTAAGTTCACTATATAATTCAACACTTGGGTCAACTATTTTTTCAATTTTCTCTTCTACTTTTGGTTCTTGTACAGGTATATCTTCAATAACTTTTGGCTCTTCAACAACACTTGCTACAACTTGTTGCTCAAGCTTTTCTTCTACTTTTGGCTTTTCGACATGAGCGTGCTCTAATACAACATCTTGATTTACTGCACTTGTCATTTTATTTGAATGACTTTGATGACTTACTTCTTTTACAGGAGAAGATTGCACCTCATCAATTAGCTCATCTAGAGTCTTTAGATTTGTAGCTTCACTCATTTTTGAGAGTGTCAAAATCAATACAAATGTTGGATCAGAGTTTAAAGATAATAGATGTTTGGCATCCCCTAGGATTCTAAAGAATCTATCATATAAAAAGATATTAAATTTTGGGTCTTTTCCATAAAGCATTTTATTTTTAAGATATATAGTCATCTCATCACAAACAGAACCAGCTTCATACTCTTCAAGTGTTTCAATGATAGGAGTTATATCTCCACAAGATAAAACTACATCAAAAAGGTTATCTAAAAACTCTGGGTCAATAAGTCCTAACATATCCACAACAGCACTTGTTGTAACTTTTCCTTTGGCGAAAATAATTGCTTGGTCAAGTAAAGTTAATGTATCCCTTAAACTTCCTTGTCCACTTCTTGAAATTATGGCTAAAGCATCATCTTCAAACTCTATTTTTTCTTCATTTAAAATATGAGTTAAGTGATGCATTACATCTTTATGAGAGATTTTTTTAAATCTAAAGTGTTGTGTTCTACTTAAAATTGTAGCTGGAAGTTTTAGTGGGTCAGTAGTTGCTAAGATAAACTTTACAAACCCAGGAGGCTCTTCTAGTGTTTTTAGAAGTGCATTAAATGCTTGTGTTGTAAGCATATGAACCTCATCGATTATAAATACTTTAAATCTAGCACTGCTTGGTTTGTATTTTGTATGTTCTATTAAATCTTTTATATCATCGATACCTCTATTACTAGCTGCATCCATCTCTATAATATCTAAGTGACGATTTGTATTTGCACTTACACAGTTTTCGCAAACCTCACAAGGCTTTGAAGTAGGACCACTTGAACATAATAAAGCTTTTGCCATAATTCTAGCAGTTGAAGTTTTTCCACTTCCTCTAAGTCCTGAGAAGAGATAAGCATGGGATAATCTATTTGAATCTAAAGCTAAAGATAGTGTTTGAGAGACAGTTCCTTGACCAACTAAATCTTCAAATCTTTTTGGTCTATATTTTAGGGCTAAAACTTTCTTTTGTGAATTTTGATTCTCACTCATTTATATTCCTTACCACTATTTCCCCACCGTTATTCCATGAATTTAATATTTTACTTATCATTTCTAAATTAATATATGAAGTGAAGTATACATTTACTTTCAACTCACCATTATTAAAATGACCACAATCTTTTGATAAATCTTTTAATCTGTTTGCTATTGCATAACCTGTTTCGATTAGATTTATATTTTGACCCATAATTTTTTTTATTGTATCTTCTACCAAAGGATAATGTGTACAACCTAAAACTACTGTATCTACCCCATTTTCTTTCATAGGCTTTAACCAATTTTGTAAAAGTAAAAATGTCTTTTCATCATCTATTTTACCATTTTCAATTTGCTGAACTAGACCTGGACAAGCTTGTTCATACAAAGTGATATGCGAACTAGAAGTTGACAAAACATCAACTAACAGTTGATACTTTTCACCCTTTAAAGTGGCAGGTGTTGCTAAAATCCCAATTTTTCCATTTTTACTTAACTGTATAGCTGGTTTTATACCAGGTTCTGTTCCTATTACTATAAGTTGTGGAAAATGTTCTCTTAACTCTTTTATTGCAGCTGAAGTTGCTGTATTACAAGCAACTACTAAAGCATCAATATTATGAGTTTTAATCAAATAGTTAGCAATATCAAAACTATGTTTTAATATCTGTTCTTTTGATTTTTCCCCATATGGTGCAAACTTTGTATCTGCAATATAAAAAATCTCAGCACCTTTTAAAACTTCTGTTATGGCTTTAACAACTGTTAAACCACCAATGCCAGAATCAAATACGCCTACTCTCAATTTATACCTTTTTCATAATAAGCAAATATTCTATCATAAGTTTTTATATAAATTCATTAGTACAAAGAAATTAAATTTGAGACTAAATTGTATAGTTAATATTCAAAGGAAGTTTTATAAAAAACTTAGCTCCATGTTCACTATTTTCAACATCTAAAGTACCACCTAAATGATTAACTACAATATCGTAACTACTATATAGTCCAATACCAGTACCATGGGACTGATGTTTTGTTGTAAAGTATGGATTAAAGATTTTATCTATTATCTCTTCTTTAATTCCACCTGCATTATCTTCTATCGTAATAACTACACTATGTTCATCTTTATATGCAGAGTATTTAACCCAATTATCAGAACTTTTTTTACTAGATAAAGCCTCTCTAGCATTATTTAAAATGGCAATAATTACTTGAAGAAGTTCTCCTAAAATAAGTTTGAATTTTATGGGCTCTTTTTCCATAGTATCTTCGATGATTTTTATATTTTCAATAGAAAAACTTGTTTCTACCATCTTGAAAGCCATCTTTACTCTATCTTGAACAATTATCTCTTTTTCTTTATGACTCTCTTTTATATAGTCTCTAAATTCATCAATAGTATCCGATAAAAAAGTTACATTATTTAATATACTATCAGCATAATGAAAAAAGTCTTCATCACTTAAAACTTCAAGCTCTTTTTTTATTTTCATGCCACTTGCAGCTGTGGAAATAACACTTAAAGGCTGTCTCCATTGGTGAGCAATATTTCCTATTAATTCACCCATTTGTGCCATCTTTAATTGCTCAAAAAACTGTTTTTCTTTCTCTTTTGTAAGTTCTATTGCTGTTTTTACTTTAGCTTTTAAATTTAAAGTCAAGTCTTCTAACTCAAGGTTTTTCTCTTCTAGTTTTTGTACATTTAAACAAGAGTTTATGCTTATATTTAATTTTTGTCTAAAGCTTTCATAAGTAGAAGTGATAAATTCTAAATCAATCTCTTTATCATAAAAAAATATTATCAAACCATTTTCAAGTTTGTATAATAAGGCATTTATTGTCTCTGAAAGAGAGGTGACTATTATTTTTTCATCTTTACTTTTTTTGAGTAAATCATTTATATCAAAGTCTAGTTTTTTTCCATGGGAAACAATAGGTTCTATATTTTCTTTTGTTAGATAAAAACTTCCATAAATAGCATCAGTTTCCATAATAAAGGTTTTTATTACTTCATTTATCATATCTTTTAACTTTAGGCTGTTACCTATTGAACTATGACATTTGTACGAGATTGAGAGTTGACTTAAAAGCATATACCACCTATTACACAAGTTTTATTTAAAAAATTAATATATTTATTACCTTCATTGGCTATCTCACCAATAGATATGGCTCCTATAAAAGTAGAAGCATTTGTTTGTTGATAGATTGTACCTAACTCATCATCAAACTTATCTTCTAAAAAGCTTTTTCTTGTAGTACAATCAAAAACAAGTATAAATTCGCAACTATTTTTCAAAGCATCACTTATGGCTTCCCTTGATGCCTTCAATAAACTTTCGTTTTTACCTTTTAAAATATTTAAGACACTGTTATTTGAAACTTTTCCTACTAAAATTAAATTATCACCATCAAAAGCAATAGGATCCCTTACTACTTCTTCGCCTTTGTATTTTACAATACCAAAGGGATAATTTTTTGAGATTTCTAAAAAGTTCTCTTTTGTTAAGGCTACTTGATAATCTTTTTCAACTATCTCTTTATAGACTTCAAAAGCACTTCGGTGGTCAATAGTTTTTACAATATTACCTTCTGCTGAAGTTACAACATATGGTCCATCTAAATATTCCCAGCCATGTTTTACACCTAAATCAATACTATTTTTTAGGCTAATCAAAATCGCTGCATCTTTATAAAATCCACTATTATCAAAAATAAAAGCTTCGCTTTTATCCTCAAAAGAACCAGCGCCTGCTCCTAGTATATTTGTATGGATGTCTACATTTTCAAAAAGCTCTTGGATAAATGGTTCTGTGTAATTTGATAAACCTTCCAAAATAGTAATAACAGATTTTATATTCTTAAAATCATTTTTATCCAAGCAAGCATTACTTATATCTTTTATAAAGTTTGATTTCATATTATTGCTTATCTCTATAGCTATTACTCCATAGTCATATACTTTGTCTTTAAAAATTATTTGAGGGAATATTCCACCATAGATTTTAATATCAGAGTTTTTTAAAAGATTTAAATCTACATCTGTTTTAGAAGCAACAAGCAATAAGTATTGGTGGTGATTATTTTTCTCTATCAACTCTTCAAGTGTTTCAAAATAACTTGCTATTATTTTCATGTTAAACCTTTTAATTTGGTTTTCTAACTTATAAATAATTTACTTAAAGTATGTAATCTTTGATTTTAGCACTTGTAGTTTTAAACGTGTTATATAAAATAATGTTAATAATTTAATTCAGCAAGAATTAATAATGAATATAAAAATTAGAAAATAAAAATTATTTTTTATATTCTAATTTTAATTTCTTTTTTGTAATAATTAAACTACACTATTAAAAAAGGGGTCTATTTTGTTTTTTCATTTCCATCCATATAAACCGTTCTTAAATGACAAAACAAAAAAGATTTTAGTAGGAACTTTACCACCTCCAAGGTTTTGTAATAAACAGTTCAAAGAAAGCGATGTGGATTTTTGTTATGGTTCAAAAGATAACCTACTTTGGCAAGTCTTAAACAAAATCCATAATCTAAATCTACCCTTTGATAAGAGTATTGAATCTACAAATTTAAGAAAAGAGTTCCTAATAAAAAATCAAATAGGCGTCTGTGATATTGTCCAATCGTGTAAAAGAGAAAAAATAGATGCTAGTGATATAGGTATGAGTGAAGTAGTTTTAAGGGATATACTTGGTTTTATAAAAAAATACAAAAATATCCAAACTATAATCTTCACAGGCGGATTATGTAAAAACTCCCCAGAATACTTCTTTAGACAAGTCCTAAAAAAAGAGAATATAGCCTTAAAACTCATCTGTGAGAACATCCCAAAAAAACATAAATTTACCTATGATAATAGAGAAATCCAAACCATAAGTTTAACCTCCCCATCAAATGCAGCAAACAGAAGTATAGGAGCAAATGAGTACTACAAAAAGATGAAAAAAGAGAATCCAAACTACACAACCTTTGACTTTAGAGTTGAGCAGTATGAAAAAGTTTTTAAATAACTATTGCAATAACTCTTTTCGAATACTTGCATAACTCTTTAAAGCCAAACCCACATGCCATCTAAAAACCTTATCAAAGATTTTCCTAGGTACATTAGCTATTCTCAACACCTCTTCCATATCATAGTCACCATCATTTTTTTCAACCAATTCAATTATTCGCATAACACCAAACTGAGATTTACTAGGCTTAAATCGATTTTGAAAATAAACATCTAGTTCTACTTCAAAATTATCAAAACCTTTCAAAATATCTTTTTGTAAATAAATAGGCTCAGTAGGATGATGCATAAGCTCATCCATAAACTCTTCATAAAAAAAAGAAGCCCCAGCCCCTTTAAATCTAACAGCTACTAAAGTAATCTCTTCGGCTGATTGTATACTTACAGATTCTTCATAAGCATTGATTAACATAGCTTGAAAACTATCCAAAATAAAAAGTTCCTCCTGAATAAGAACTTCACATTTATCATTTTGATTGATTAAAACTATCATTCCACCATTTGGTTTTAGTTCGTAAGTATTTGTATTTTGTATTAAATCATATGATTCTATATATTTTTGTAATTTTTTGTGCATGGGGGGATTATAGCAAATTATTTATTTAATGAATTTTTCATTTACATTGTAATAGCTTCAGAAAGCTGAATATTTTTGTAAAGTTCAAGGAAGTGGGGTAATTTTGTGTTGGAGTGTACAATTAGTACATGACGAGCAAAATTTCCGCAACTGACGCGGAAATTTGCAAAAAGAGGCAGTTTTATGAAGCTATTCGTTCATTCCTGAGAAAAAATCATCATTATTCTTAGTCTTTAACATCTTAGAATAAAGAAATTTCAACGCTTCTACTTCATCCATAGATGCGATTGCATTTCTTAGTATCCATGTTTTTTGTAAGATATCTGGAGTAAGAAGTAGTTCTTCTTTTCTTGTACCTGATTTGATAATATCAACAGCTGGATAAACTCTTTTGTTTGAAGCATCACGACTAAGTACAACTTCTGAGTTTCCTGTACCTTTGAACTCTTCGAAAATAACTTCGTCCATTTTTGAACCTGTATCTATAAGTGCAGTTGAGATGATAGTTAAACTTCCACCCTCTTCTATATTTCTAGCAGCCCCAAAAAATCTTTTTGGTTTGTGTAGTGCATTTGCATCAACCCCACCTGAAAGTACTTTTCCACTACTTGGTGTTACTGTATTATATGCACGTGCAAGTCTTGTGATTGAGTCAAGTAAGATAACAACATCTTTTTTCATCTCAACCATTCTTTTTGCTTTTTCAATAACAATTTCAGCAACTCTAACATGATTTTGAGCAGGTAAATCAAATGTAGAAGAGTAAACATCACCCTTTACACTTCTTTGCATATCTGTAACTTCTTCTGGTCTTTCATCTATTAGTAAAACCATTAAGTGAGCTTCTGGATGATTTCTTGAAATACCGTGAGCTAGTTCTTTTAAAAGTTCTGTTTTACCAGTTTTTGGAGGAGCAACGATAAGTCCCCTTTGACCTTTACCCATAGGAGAAAATAAGTCTAATATTCTTCCTGTCATTTTAGTTGATTCATACTCAAATTTAAATCTTTCTGTTGAATATAAAGGTGTTAGGTTATCAAAAAGTGGTCTGTTTTTTGATTCATGTATTGGTAGATAGTTTATTGCTTCAATTTTAAGTAAAGCATAATATTTTTCACTATCTTTGTTTGGAGGTCTAACTTGTCCTGTAACAATATCCCCAGTTCTAAGTGCAAACTTTTTGATTTGTGTTGCACTTACATAAGAATCATTAGAAGTATCAGAAAAATTTCCATCCATTGCTCTTAAAAAACCAAATCCACCATCTTTTACCTCTAAAATACCTGTAAAAAGAATAAATCCACCTTGGTCGATTTGTGTTTTTAAAATAGAGAACATAAGTTCTTGTCGTTTAAGTTCCTGAGGGTTTTCAACATCGAGTTTTTTAGCTATTTGAAGTAGTTCTTCTAAAGGATATTCTCTTAGTTTTTCAATTGTATGCCCTTCTACAGGGATATGTGTCCTAGTTTTTCTGCCATTAGAATTTCCTTTTGAGGGAGTATTCTTCTTAGTTTGAGTTGTTGTCTCTTCCATTTATATTTAGACCTTTGTCATTTTCAGTAAAGTGATTTTTTGTAGTTAATTCTGTGTATAGAATTTTAAGTGGTGTAATTTTAGTCTTTATTTTAGAATTTGTCAAATATTATTTATATAAAACAAAAAAGGTGCCAATTACTTGACACCTTTTTATTCAATATTTAAAAATGATTATTATAAATCAGCCTCATGTTTTCCTAAGTATTCTGCAACACCTTCAGTTGAAGCTTTCATACCTTCGTCACCTTTTGCCCAACCTGCAGGACAAACTTCACCATTTTCGTTTGTAAATATCATAGTATCTACCATTCTAATCATTTCGTCAATGTTTCTTCCTAGTGGTAAGTCATTGATTACTGCATGTCTTACAGTTCCATCTTTGTCAATTAAAAAAGATCCTCTTAGTGCTACAGCATCACCGAATAATACATCATAATCTTTTGAAATTTGTTTGCTTAAATCTGCAACTAATGGGTATTTAACTCTTCCAATTCCACCGTTTTCAACAGCAGTTTCTCTCCATGCAAAGTGAGAAAATTGTGAATCAACTGAAACACCAATAACATTTACACCTCTTGAAGAGAACTCTTCAATTCTTTTTGAAAATGCAATAATTTCTGATGGACATACAAATGTAAAGTCTAATGGGTAGAAAAATAAAACCGCACCTTTTTCACCAATGTTTTCATATAAATTAAAATCCTCAACAATTTGACCATCTGCAAGTACAGCTGTTGCTGTGAAATCTGGAGCTTTTTTTGTAACTAACATATTTATTTCCTTTTTTTAAGTTTTAAGTAATGTAAGTATAATACAATATTCTAAAATAAAACATCAACTATTTTGTTTAATTTTATATTTAAGAAAAATTTTACTTTAGGATAAAAATTATCCTTAAAGTCATATATTATGAATATTTTCTCTCTTATATATAAAGAGTATTAAAATGTGTGTAAAAAAGATATCTCTATTACTCTGCTTAAAAATAAAATTTATTTTAAAATATTTATAAAAAACTACACTTTAGTGGCTACTTTACACATGAAGAAAAAAAAATTCTAAAAAATAGCTAAATTTCTTCAAATATAATTGCTTTTTGTTTAATAAATTTTAAAGATATATTTATATTTGATGTGATAAAGTTATTCAAAAGTATAACAAAGGAGTTAGAATGGCAGTAGTAATTACTGATACATGTATCAGCTGTGATGCCTGTTTAGATGAGTGTCCAGTTGAAGCAATTGTGGATAATGACGAAAATCCTACAGGTGAAGATATTTATTATGTATATGAAGACAAATGTGTTGAATGTATAGGTCACCATGACGAACCAGCTTGTGCTGAAGCTTGTCCTACTGAAGGATGTATTGTATGGGGAGAAAATCCTGATACAGAAGGTAAAGTAGCCGGAGAGCCTTGCGTAGAAGACTAATATTATAATATTTTTAATATAGTAGAAAAGGTAAGTAGTTTTAAACTACTTGCCTTTTTTTATTTTTTTAGATATAATCCGCGACTTGAAATTTAAAATAGGAAAATATCATATGGAACAAACGTTATCTATCATCAAACCTGATGCTGTTGCTAAAAATGTTGTAGGGAAAATCTTAGACAGATTTGAATCTGCTGGACTAAGAATTGCTGCTACTAGAAAAATGCAACTAAGCAAAGCTGACGCTGAAGCTTTTTATGCTGTACATGCCCAAAGACCATTTTTTGGTGAACTAGTAGAATTTATGATTTCTGGACCTGTTGTAGTTTCAGTTTTAGAAGGTGACAATGCAATGTCAATCAACAGAGATTTAATGGGTGCTACTAATCCTAAAGAAGCTGCTGCTGGTACAATTAGAGCTGATTTTGCTGATTCAATTGATGCAAATGCAGTTCATGGTTCTGATTCTTTAGAGAATGCAGCTAATGAAATTAAATTTTTCTTTTCAGATAGAGAAATCTGTTAATAATTATTTATGCAAATAGAATTTAGAAAAGTCCCTTTTACTGCAAAAGAGTTCTCAGTTGAACTTGCTTCAGTTAAATTAGAGGGTACTTTTTGTAAAATATCGCCTACGTTAGCTAAAGTTGAAGCAGCTTTAGTAGGTTCTGCATCTGTAGATTGTTGTAGATGCGGGGTTGAATACACTATTGAACTTAATGAAAATTTAGAATTTTTATTATCTGATAGAGTGTATAAAGATGAATCTGAGTTGGAAAACTTAGTAATTGAAATAGAAAACGATATGATTGACTTTGATGAAATAATCGAAAGTGAAATTTCATCTATAAGAAGTGACTATCACATTTGTACTCTTTGTTTAGAAAATAAAGATAGTATAGAAAAAGAATATTAAAAGGAGAATAACATGGCAGTACCAAAGAGAAGAGTATCACACTCAAGAGCAGCTAAAAGAAGAACTCACTATAAAATTACATTAAAAAGACCTGTAAAAGATAGTGACGGAACTTGGAAGATGCCTCATACAGTTAACCCAAACACTGGCGAATATAAAAACTAATGCTTAAAATAGCAATTGATGCGATGGGCGGGGATTTCGGTCCCGAGCCTATCATTGATGGCCTTATAGCTGCACTACGAATTAACACAGCATTTTCTGCAATTGCTGTAGGTAAAAAAGACGAACTACTTAAACTTATTCCAAATGAATACTTAAAAAGAATAGAAATCCATGATTGTAATGATGTAATATCAATGCAAGATCATGCAACAGATGCACTTAAAAGAAAAGACAGCTCAATTTACCAAGCTATTGAATTAGTAAAAACCGGTCTTGCAGATGCTGTTGTTTCAGCGGGTCACTCTGGGGCTTCTATGTCTTTAGCAACATTAAGAATTGGAAGAATTAAAGGTGTTACAAGACCTGCAATAGCTACACTTATGCCAACAAGTGAAAACCAAAATACTTTGGTTTTAGATGTTGGTGCAAATGTTGATTGTGATGAAAAAAATCTTTTTGAATTTGCAGTTATGGGACAAATCTATGCTCAAGATGTTTTGAAACTTGATGAACCAATTATTGGATTACTAAGTAATGGGGAAGAAGAATCAAAAGGTAACGAAGTTACAAGAGCAGCTTATGAATTACTAACTAATTCACAAATAAAAAACTTTGCTGGAAATGTTGAAGGTAGTGATATCTTCAAAGGAACAGTTGATGTTGTAGTTTGTGATGGATTTATTGGAAATATATTATTAAAAACTGCCGAAGGTGTAGCAGACACAATTGGTCAAATATTGAAAAAAAATCTAAAAAGATCTCTAATCTCTATTGCAGGTGCTGTATTGATGAGAAAAGTTTTTAAATCTTTAAAAGTTAGAGTTGATTATGCAGAGTATGGTGGAGCTCCTTTATTAGGTGTTAAAGCTCCAGTTATTATAGCCCATGGAAAATCAAATCCTAAAGCTATTAAAAATGCAATAAATCAAGCTATAAGTGCAGCAAGTTCTAGACTAGAACAAGATATAGAAGATAAACTTGCAAAATATAGAAATTTTTAAGGACTAAGAATGGCTTACGCAGCTTTTAGATCAATTGGTGCTTACATACCAGAAAAAATCATGACAAATGCAGATTTTGAAAAAATCATGGATACGTCAGATGAATGGATAACAAAAAGAACTGGTATCAAAGAAAGAAGAATAGCAGCTGAAGATGAATATCCATCTGATATGGGAGCTAAAGCTGCCACTCTTGCTATTCAAAGAGCAGGAATAGAAGTAAGCGATGTGGATTTAATCGTATTTGCAACTGTTACTCCTGATTATCTTTGTATGCCTTCTACTGCTTGTGTAACAGCATCAAAATTAGGTCTAAGAGATGTACAAGCTTTCGATATAAGTGCAGCTTGTACTGGATTTGTATATGCTTTATCTGTTGCTAAAGCTTTTATTGAATCTGGAATGAAAAAAAATGTACTTATAATCGGTGCTGAAAAATATACTTCTATTTTAAATTATGAAGATAGAGGAACTGCTTTTATTTTTGGAGATGGTGCAGGAGCAGCTATTATATCTGCAACTGAAAACAAAGATGAAGCAATAGTAGATGTAAAATGTTCTAGTGATGGGGATTATGACCATCTAATTATGACTCCTGGTGGAGGAAGTAAAAATCCATGTTCACCAGAAGTTTTGGAGCAAAAACTAGCTTGTATCCAAATGAAAGGGAATGAGACTTTCAAACTAGCTGTTAAAACGCTAACTTCTGATGTACAAGTTATGTTAGAAAAACATAATTTAAAACCAGAAGATATTAAACACTTTATTCCTCACCAAGCAAACTTTAGAATAATCAAAGCTGTTGGTGAAGCTCTAAAATTAACTGAAGAACAAACTGTTGTAACTGTTGATAAATACGGAAACACATCAGCTGCTTCAATTCCTATGGCTATGAACTACGCATATGAACAAGGAAGAATCAAAGCTGGTGAGAATGTACTTTTTGATGCATTTGGAGCTGGCCTTACATGGGGAAGCGCTCTGTTCCCATTTTCACCAAACAAATAAAACTCTACAATTAAGATAGAGATATCTTGATTGTAAATTTTGCACCCATATAATCTTCACCTTCATAATTATAACTATAATTTTCAACTACTATTTTTCCATTTAACTGTTTTTCTATTATCTCTTGACTCATATACAGACCTATTCCTGTACCTTGAGACTTATATTTTGTAGTAAAATAGGGTTCAAATATTCTATTTATTATCTTCTCATCTATTCCATTTCCATTGTCATAGATTTCTATAACTAAATCTTTACTCTTTTTAAAACTATTTATAAAGATATATTTCTTCTGTTTATTTTGTTCTGCTAATACATCTCTGGAGTTATTTAAAATATTGATTAATACTTGAATTAAGCCATTTTTAGATGTCTTAAAACTTATATCTTCTATATTCTTGATAATAGATATACCTTTTGATACATATTGTGTATGAACTAAATTAAAAGTACTCTCAATAATATCTTCAATACTTACCATAGTAAAATTTTGTTGTGCTGGATTGAAGAAGTTTCTAAAGTCATCAATTGTTTGAGATAGATATTGAGTCGAATTATTTATATTATCCATTGTGTTAAGTAAATCTTCATCACTTAACTCTCCCATCTCTTTTTTTAGTTTAATACCTGTTGATGCTGTAGATATTACAGAAAGAGGTTGTCTCCATTGATGGGCGATATTCCCTATCATTTCACCCATTGCAGCCATTTTACTTTGATACTGTATTAGTTTTTCTTTTTCTTGTTTATCTATTTCAAACTGCATTCTTTCTGTAATATTTTGAATAGTACCTAGAATTTTCTTTGTTGAGGAATCATATAAACCTTTGCATTCAACCCAAACAATTGAGCCATCTGGCTTGATAATTCTATAAGTACATCTATGTTCTTTATGCTCTTTAATTGCAGTATAAATGGAACTTTCAAAACACTTCCAATCATCTTTATGCATAATTGTTTTTAAAAACTCTGGACCTACTTTTTTAGGTACTTTTTCTATACCAAAGATTTTTATTATGGAATCAGACCAAATAGCAGTCATACTATTCGTATCCATTTCCCAATTCCCAAAACCTCCTATTTCATGAGCTTTTAAAAGTAAATTTTGCTTTTCTTCAAGATTACGCGTATAATTTAAAAAACTTTTTTCTATATATTTTGATATAAAAGAAGAGAATATTAGAATAAAAAAGACAAAAGTAAAGCCTAATAAAAATATACTATTTAAATAATTTTTATATTTCTCTTCCAAATAGTTTTGTTTATCTTCTATAGTACTCTTTATAGAACTTAATTCAAATCCAGTTCCTAATACCCAATCCCAATTTTCAAAATATAAAAGATAAGATATTTTTTTGATAGGATCCACATATTCATCAACTTTTAAGCCATACTCTACATAAAATCCATCTGTTTTGTTTTTTTTCTTTATTAGGTCATCAATACTATTTTCCCAAAAATCACCATCTGTATTTTCCTGAATATTTTTATATAAAATACTTTTATATTTATTAACTATTAAATTTCTGTATTCATCTATTACAAAGATATATCTATTATCTTTATATCTTAGTTTTGAAATATAGTTTGCAACCTCTTCTTTTAAACTATATTCATAATCTTTATAATAAAAACCTGTTCCTATATAAATACCATAGGGTTCAAACTTTTTGAAGTATCCTATTTTTAAGCGTTCATTTCCCTCTTTTTTTAAAGGATCTTTCCAATACCAATCATAATAAACTTCATTATTGTTTTTTAACAGCTTCTTCATATCTTGAAATATAAAAGTACCTTTTGCATCTTGATGATTCCAAAAACTCATTCCATTAAACTTTGGAAAAGCAGAGTTTAGTATTGTATTTGCATCCATCGTATAAACAAAGAAATAACCTTTGCCATTACTAAACCGTATATCTTTTAGTGCATATTTAATCTGCTCAATAATCTCTTTTTTTGTTTTTTTATCTTTATTATTTTCATAAATTGAATTTAGTATTGAATATGCATTATTTACTCTATTTCTTAAATCAATTTGCAAATTCTCTTTTGTTTTTTTCTCTTTATTATCTATATATTTATAAACTCTATTTAAATCTGCTTTTATTACCTCTTTTTGGTCGATTATATACTGATTTTCTATATACTCTTTTTCTGATTGAATATTATTTTTATGTTCATATGTAACTAAAATAGATGCTAATATTGTAATAAAGATAATAAAAATAGGTAGAGAGTATCTAATAATTAATACTAGTCTCTTCTCTTCTTTGCTTATATCCAAGTTTTACCTTTTATTGAAATTTTTGATTGTTAGGGTTATTTTTAAATACATTTATAGATTTATGTAATGATGCTTTTGAACTATCGTTAAACTTCTCTACAGTTGCAACTGGATTAATCAATAAAATAGAATCTTCTATTACTATTTGAAAAATTGATTCCAAAGGAATAGTAACAGTTGAACCAAAATTTTCTGTTCCAAAACCAGCTTCAAAAGAGATAACTTTTTCATCTATTTTTATAGTTGAATATGTATAATTACTCAAAACAAAAAGTGAAAACTTTGATAACTTCTTTTCTATGCTTGTAGGTAAAGTAGGCGAGAAAGTTGCCCCTTCTACATTTACAGTAATTGCAAACTCACTATCTTTTTCTAACATAAAATTTATCATTTCATAAATCTGTTTAATCATTATATTTTTAAAATCATTATTCTCAATTATGTCACTTATCATATTTAATCCCTTTTTTTAAAAATCCATGTTATTATATTTTTCCATGAAAAATTTTATAACTATTCTACTGCTTTCAACATTAATTTATGGCAAAAGTATTGAGTTTACTAGAGCTGACATAGAAAAAATTAAAGCTAGTCCAAATAAAAATGCAATCATTATTAGAATCAAAAACTATCAAAAATTAAAAAAGAAAATTAAAAATTATTCTGTGATTAGAAAACTCTCACATATAAATAGTTTTTTTAATAATATACTTCCCCAGCAAGACCAACAAAAATATGGTATAAGCGATCATTGGAGTACAAGAAAAGAGTTTATTATTGAAGGAAGAGGTGATTGTGAAGATTATACCATTGCCAAATATTTTTCACTTATTGAAAATGGATTTTCAAAAGACAATCTTTTTTTAGCTGTTGTAAAAGTTGAGGGAAGAGATACAGAGCACATGGTTTTGTTTTATTTTAAATCAAGAGATGAAATACCATATGTTCTAGATAATCTTAGCTTTAAAGTTATCCCCTTAAACAAAAGACCAAAACTCAATGTAAGGTTTATATTTAATGAAGAAGAATCTTTTTTAATGAATGGTTATAAAATAGGTAAAAAAGTAAATGTAAATTGGGGAGAGGATGACAAATGGCAGAATTTACTAAAAAGAGTTTATATAAATAAGGAGTAAAATTACTCCATTATTTACTTACTTTTCTTTTTTGGAACAAACACTTGGGCTACTTCTTTTGCATACTGTAATTCTGTTGTTATTCCCACACAAGAACAGTTTATCTCTGATAAAACATATTTATCACTGCCATCTTCATTATAATCCAAAATATAATCCATAGTCCATAGAAGTGGATAATTTTGACCATTTAGATAGGGTTTTAAATCTTTTAGTCCATTCATTGTTAGCTCAACTACATCTTTCCATTTAGGCTCACTTGGTGATTCATAATTATATTTTGCCCCTGAGAAAAGTGTCGCAGAGAACTGTCCCTCTTGAGGTTTTTTATGAACAACAGAAATTGCTTTATCGTTTACAAGTAAAACTCTAATCTCACCTTCTGCAATTCTTTCTAAATATCTACATCCCACAAATCCTGTTTTTCCAGTAAAATATGCAGCATATTCTGATATGGTATCTTCAAAATTTGGTTCAAATTTATGTAAAAATTCATTTATGTCATCGTAATAAAACTTTTGATTATTTACAGCTTCCACAGAAAATATTGAACCATCTTCTTTTTTTGATACTAAATAAACACCCTCACCTGTTGAGCCATAATTTGTTTTTAAAACTCTAATGCCATGTTTATCTAAATCAGCTGGAAATCTTGTAGCAAAATCAGTAAAAGTGTGATAAAAATAGCTCTCATCATCTCCCAACTTGGTCCCTTTTAGTTTGGCTAGGATATCTTTAAAATCAAGGTTAATCATAACATCTGGATGAGTATGCACTACTATTCCAGCATTTCCAAGTGCTTTTAAAAATTGGAAATATTCATCCGCTTCTTTTAGGTTTCCTGGATTGATTCTACTTATAATCGAAACTGCTTTTTCTTTTAAATAATCCAATAAATCATATTTTCTATTTGGTCTATAAAAAACTATTTCTGTTTTATAATTAGTTAGCTCTTCTATAGCATCCAAGATTGGTTTTGTATCAGGTCTAAAACCATCAAAGCCTTTATCACTTCCCTTTGCATATTCAATTATGAATATTGTATTTCTCATTTTTTCTCCTTTTGTAGTCACACAAAAGGATTTTATATTAGAAAAAAAACTTTTTGATTACAATAGGATGTGCTTATGTAAAATATCAAAATCAATCATGGCATTCATAAGGGCAATTTTTTTTGCAGATTTTAAGTCAGCAACACTTAGGTTTTTTTCAATTATATTTTGAAGTTTCAAATGTCTTTGTCTTGAAGTCCCATTTAATAAGGGTTTTTTAGGAGTATACCAATTGGTACCATCATATATTGCTATATTTGCAATAGATGTATCACTAACTAATCCATTCTTTATAATTATGATTTCATCGGCTTTTTGTTTTTTTTCGTAGAGTCTATCTAACTCTTCTCTATTTAAATATTTTTTTGAATACTCTATTTTATCATCATATATAATTTTGAAACTTTTTATCTCTTTCTTTTTATACTCAGTATATGAGACATCCAATATCTCATCATCATTATATATAACTTTACACTTTAAAAGTTTGCTATTGATTGGGTAAATGTACTCATTTAAATCAATATTTTTGCCAATAGTTGCTGCAACTCTTGAGTTATGAAAATCTAAGTTAAAAATCTCTTTGTCATCACACTTAATAGTTTCAAAGTATTTCATTTATCTCACCTAAAATTTTTTAATATGATATCAAAAAAAGTGTTTTTACTCTCTTTTTTGATAAAATGAGAGAAATATTATTAGGTTATATATGAAATTTATATTTTTTATTCTCATTTTTTTAGGCACATTATTTGCAAATCCTCAAAAAGAAATCTTACTTCTACACTCTTATAATAATGGTTTAAAGTGGAGTGATACCATAACAGAAGGTATTAAAAGTGTACTTTCAAGATATCCAAACTATGAACTCACCATTGAATATATGGATAGCAAAAAGATAACTAATGAAGAGTATTTTAATATCTTACATCAACTTTACAAAAAGAAATTTTCAAATAGAAACTACGATGTAATAATTACTGCTGATAATTTTGCTTTTAATTTTGCCCTATCCAATCATAAAGAGATATTTAATAACTCACAAATCGTTTTTTGTGGTGTGGAAAATTTTGAAAGTATCAAAATTCCAAATAAACTTAAAAATACAATACCTGGGGTTATAGAGTACAAAGAGATAAAAGAGAATATTGCATTAATCAAAGATGTTATAAAAGATCTAAATACCATATATATAATAAGTGATGATACCCTATCTTCAAAAGCTATAAAAAAGCAGATAGTAAAAGCAATGTCAGAGTTTAAAAATGATATTAATATAATTTTTGATAATAAGATAGATATACATACTTTAGACAAAAAAGTAAAAAATCTCCCTGAAAATAGTGCTATTTTATTTACAAGCTTATACAAAGATATAAATAAAGAATATGTTCCCTATAGCCATCTAAGAGAGTTTTTTAATAACTCCGCATATCCTGTTTTTGCTTTAAATTCTATCCACTTAGGTCAGGGAGTTATTGGTGGGATTATGGTGGAGCCATTTGAACAGGGACGATTGGCAGCTTTAAAAACTGTAGATATTTTGCAAGATATACCTGTACATGATATTAATATTTCAACTCCTCCATCAAAATATTATTTTGATCATGAGGTATTAAAAAAATTTAATTTATTAAATTCAGATATACCACTTTTTTCAAACATAATAAATAAACCAAAAGGTTTTTTTGAAAAAAATAGAAAGTTTATTGATAGTGCTTTTATTCTTATGCCATTACTTATTCTTTTAATTATTGGGCTTATTGTTAATATTATAAAAAAATTTAATTTAGAGATAAAACTACTAGAACAAAATAAATTGGATAATGTTTTATTAAACAACATAAAAAGTATAATTTTTTGGAAAAGTAATGAAGGTATTATTCTAGGTTGCAATGACTATTTATGTGATTTTTTAAACCTTTCAAAAGATGAAATAATTGGAAGAAAACTAAGAGATATATCTCCTAATCTTTGTCTAAAAGTTGATGATAGTATAAGTTTTGTTGGTGAATTAGAGACTACTTTAGAAAAAGATGGAAAAACTATTAATGTCCTAATAAGAAGAAAAAAATATCTAAATAAAAAAAATATTGAAGCTGGGATTGTTACAATTATAAATGATATAACCCAAATCAAAAAACTAGAAAACCGAAGAAAAAAAGATGAACAGTTTACAATACAGCGTTCAAAACTTTCTGAAATAGGAGAGATGATGACTTCTATTGCACACCAATGGAAGGCACCATTAATAGAGATATCTACTATTGCACAAGAGCTACTTTATAAAAAAGAGAAAAAAAACTTCTCCTTAAATGATAGTAAAGAGTTTGTGGATGAGATTATGACACAAGTTAAATATATGACAAATACAATTGATGATTTTAGGGATTTTATAAAACCATCTTTAAGAAAAAGTGAGTTTGAAATAAACTCCTCTTTAGAACAACTTTTAAGAGTAATTGAGCATAATATTAAATATAACTATATAAATATTGATATAACATATGAAAACGATAAAAAATACCTTTTATATGGCTATGTAAATGAGTTTAAACAAGCAATTTTAAATATTATAAATAACTCAAAAGATAGTATCTTAAAAAGAAGACAGAGTGAAGATTTTGAAGGTAAGATATCTATAAAAGTCAATTCAATTAATGGGTTTACTTCTATTTATATACAAGATAATGGTATAGGGATAAAAGAAGAAAATCAAGATAAAATATTTGAACCATTTTATACAACTAAAAAAAATGGCGATGGTTTTGGACTTTATATGGTAAAACTAATGATTGAAGAAAAAATGGGTGGGACAATAAGAGCACAAAAGAGTGATGTGGGTGCTTGCATCTTTTTATCCATAAAAAATAGGTTAGAAAATGAAAATATTACTACTTGAAGATAATAAAAGATTATCAAATTTAATTATTGAGGCACTATCTCAAAAAAACTATAAAGTTGACTGGTTTGAAAATGGTAGAGATGCTTTAGATGCTATATATAATGGCTACGACTGTTTTATATTGGATATAAATGTACCTGGGATTGACGGTATTAGTTTATTAAAAGAACTAAGAGTTATGGATGAAAAAACACCAGCTATTATAATCAGTGCAAATGTTGAATTAGAGACAATAAAAGATGCCTACAATAAAGGCTGTGATGAGTATATAAAAAAACCCTTTTATATTTATGAACTAGAGTTAAAATTAGACAAGTTTTGTAAAAAGTGCAACGATAGTATAGTTTTACCAAAAGGTTATATTTATAATACAGATTGTGAGATTTTATATAATGAAAATAAAGAAGAGGTGAAGTTAGCAAAAAAAGAGATTTTACTTTTAAATCTACTAATTAAAAATTGTGAGAAAATAGTGACTTTTGAACAAATTGAACAATATGTTTGGGAGGGTGATTTAACAACAAATGAAAATATAAGAACCTTGGTTAAAAGATTAAGAAAAAAACTACCAAAAGAGGCTATCACTTCTCAAGTGGGGATTGGATATAAATTAGATATTCATTAAGATGGTATATAAATTTTATCAAGAAGCTCTTGATACTCTAATTTTGCACTACTATCACAAGTAATTCCTCCACCACTTTTATAAAAAAACTCTCCATCTTTATCTTTTTGAATAAATCTAATCATGACAGAACTATCCAAATTTTTACCATCAAAAACTCCAAAAATACCAGTATAATACTCTCTTTCATACCCTTCTATATCTTTTAGTATCTCAACAGTTTTTTTCTTTGGTGTTCCTGTAATTGAGCCTGCTGGAAGTAGTGATATAAGAATATCTCCAAGTTTCTCATTCCAATTATCTTCCAACTCTCCTGATATTTTAGAGCTTACTTGTAGAAGTTTTTTATCGCCTGCATCTATTTGATCGATATACCTAAACTTTTCTACTCTTACTTTATTTGAAACAATTCCTAAATCATTTCTAAGCAAATCCACTACCATTGTATGCTCAGCCATCTCCTTCATATCTCCCAATATTTTAACACTAGCATTGGGGATTGAAGCATCAATTGTACCTTTCATAGGATAGGTAAATATTTTGTTTTTTTTGATTTTTATAAATCGCTCAGGGGAAAAACAGACAAATTCATCTTTGAATTTTACTTTAAATTTTGCATTTGCTTTTTCATATATTTCATCAAGACTTAAGGTCGTTTCTATTTTAGTTTTTGCCGTTAAATTTAGTAAATAACTATTACCACAGGCAATCTGTTCTTGAATATAATCAAACTTTTTTTTGTATTTTTCAAAACTAATTGGATATTTTTTTAGACTTTTATTTTTTGTAGTATAGTTTTTATCTTTAGATGAGATTTCATATTTTATATCTTCATCTAAATCTTTTAGAGCTTTTACATAATAGTTACTTAAATCATAACTTATCATAAAAAAAAATGGCTCTTTTAAAGAGCCATAATTATTAAGTTTATCGATTAGTTCTTTATTATTCAAAGATATTCTATTGATTGAGTATTAGTTTTTTTAGTATTGCCATTCTAACTGCAACACCATTTGTAACTTGTTTTAAAACTTTATTTCTAGGGTCAACTAACATCTCATCACTTATATCCACATTTCTGTTCACTGGACCTGGGTGTAAAAGTAAAATATCCCTATCACCAAAAGTATCTTTTGTAATACAATAATCTTTTGCATAATCATTTAATGATTGAAAAAATATCTCATTATGTCTTTCAAGTTGCGTTCTTAAACTCATTACAACATCAACCTCATCAATAATCTCTGATATATTATCATACTGTTTATACTCATCATCCTCTGCTTTAAAACAATCAGGAGCCACAAAGCAAACATCTATACCAAATCGAGGAAGAAGTCTTTTATTTGAACCTGCTACTCTTGAACTTTTTACATCACCTACAATAGCAATCTTTTTTCCCTCTACATCATCATTAAAATGTTCCATAATAGTAAAAAGATCAAGTAATGCTTGAGTTGGGTGAGCATGTTTTCCATCACCTGCATTTATAATAGGACAATCAACATAATCAACTAAACTTCCAGGTAATCCACACTCTGAATGTCTTATAATAATAGCATCAGGTTTAGTTGCATTGATATTTGCAACTGTGTCAAATACTGTTTCACCTTTACTTCTAGAACTAGTACCTACATCTAAAGCTATAATGTCTGCACCCAATCTTTTTGCTGCTGTTTCAAATGCACTTCTTGTTCTTGTAGAATTTTCAAAAAATAAAATAACTATTATTTTACCCTTTAAAATATCCCGTGATTTCATATCTAAAAATACTTTCGCATCATCAAATAATGAAATAATCTCCTCTTTAGAAAAGTCTGAAGTTTTTATAAGATTTTGCATCTATTATCCTTGCCTTTTTAAAAACAGATTTTATCAAAAAAAAGATTAAATTGGTTATAATATTTTCTTATTCTCCATAAGGAACTCAATGAAATTTTCTCTTTTTATCCTATTTGTTACCACTTTAATCCTTTCAAATGCAAAAGCAGAGTTTATTCAAAAAATCACCTTTGAAAAAATAAAAAAAGAAATTTCATACGAAAATGATACAAAACCAATTTTAGATAATAGATGTGTAGTATGTCACTCTTGTTATAATTCACCTTGTCAATTAAAAATGAGTTCACTAGAAGGACTTTTAAGAGGGGCAACAAAAGAGCCTATTTATAAAAATAGAATAGAAGCTGCTGAAATGACAAGACTCTTTGTAGATGCCCATACAACAGAACAATGGAGAGAAAAAGGCTTTTTTGCAATAAATGAAAAAGTACCAAATCTAAATGCCTCTATTATGGCTTATTTATTAAACCAAAAAGAAGTTTTTTCCCAAGTAAAAGGTGACTATGCTCCTGAAGAGGATGAACTAACTTGTATAAAAGATAAAAATGAACTTGAAAAATATTTAGATAAAAAGCCTTATCACGGCATGCCTTATGGTTTTCCGTCTCTTAAAAAAGAGGAGTTCAACCTTCTTATGACTTGGCTTGATAATGGAATCAAAAAACCAAATATAAAAAAAGCAAACAAACCAAAAGAGATAAAAATATTTGAAGATTTTTTAAATCAAGAAGATATAAAACATAAAGTAACAGCTAGATATATTTATGAACACCTTTTTTTAGCCCACATAAAATTTCCCAATAGTAAAGACTTTTATAAACTTGTTAGGTCTTACACAAAACCCAATACCCCTATAGAAGTAATAGCAACAAGACTTCCATATGATGAAGCAAAAGAACCCTTTTATTATAGATTTCAAAAAATCACATCATCTATTGTGCATAAAACACATATGGTATATGAACTTGATACAAATAAACTAAAAAGATATCAAGACCTTTTTATAAATATAGAGTGGAAAAATAAACCAATACTTGTAAGTTATGACTCAAAAATAGCTGCAAATCCTTTAACTGCGTATGAACAAATACCTGCAACATCAAGATATAACTTTTTGCTTGATAATATACATTACTTTATAATGACTTTTATTAGAGGTCCTGTTTGTAAAGGACAAATTGCTTTAAACGTTATAAATGACCATTTTTGGGTTGCCTTTAAAGACCCCAAATATGATATAACTATTCATGATAGAAACTTCATACAAAATAATTCACAAAATCTAAGCATCCCTAATGAATACGGAGCAAACACCGCTATTTTAGATACTTTTGACTTTTATAATTATGATAAAGATACTATTACTTATTATAAAAATAAGAATGAGCTATATGAAAAACATAATGAAAAAGCACTAGATATAAATAGTATTTGGAAAGGAAATCAAAGTAACAATAACGATGATGCCATGCTAACTATTTATAGGCATTTCAACTCTTCATCAGTTCATAAAGGAGCATTGGGAAATATTCCCAAGACCATGTGGATTATTGATTATCCTTTATTAGAAAGACTTTATTATTCACTTGTAGCTGGATTTGATGTATTTGGTAACACTCCCCACAAGTTGCTTGTGAGAAAATATATGGATAGATTAAGAATAGAGGGTGAAAGCAACTTTTTAGAGTATCTTCCAAAAGATATTAGAAAAAATCAATTTGATAAGTGGTATTTAGGATATAAAGCAAGATGGCTAACAACATATACTCCTTCCCGAAATAAGACGCATATAAACTACACAACAAAAGAGTACAAAAAAGAGTTTATGCTAAAAATATTAGACCACACAAATACAAAAAAAGATAGTATCAATTTTGTAGATAATGACCATAAAGAAACACCAATATTAGGAAGATATTCCACAAAAGAAAAAATAGAAAACAGTTTTAAAAATCTAACTTCAAGAAAGAACATATCACTTTTTAAAAAATATACAAGTGATAATTTCAATCTTTCATATTTAAGAATACAGATGAATAATGGTCAGAATTATGTATATTCTATTGTTATAAATAAATGGCATGACAATGTTGCATTTATGTTTGATGAAAAACAAAGATTAAATCCAAAAAAAGATGACATAAATATAATAGAAGGATTTGTAGGTTCATATCCAAACCTATTTATTGTAGTTAAGGAAGATGACTTAAGCGCATTTTTTAATCTTTTGATAAATTATAAAAACGACGATGATGTAAAACTATCAAAATACTTTATTCTAAGGGATAATAAAAACTTTTGGGAAGTATATGATTGGTTTCAAAATGAGTTTAATAAACAACAACCAATCAACTCAGGAATTTTTGATTTAAATAGATATTTTAAAAAAACCTTCAATCCTGTGACAAATTAAAAATATTTTTTCGATATAATAAAAATATTTATTTAGGAAGTTTATAAAATGTTAGAAGAATTAGATAAAAATTATGTATTAAATACCTATGCAAGAAATTATGTTAACTTTAAAAGTGGAAAAAATGCTACACTTTTTGATGATAAAGATAATAGTTATATAGATTTTACTTCAGGTATAGGTGTTGTTAGTGTTGGTCATGGCAATAAGCAAGTTGCTGATGCTATTTATGAGCAAGCAAGTAAAATTACTCATATCTCAAACCTTTATGCAATCGAACCCCAAGCACTTTTAGCCCAAAAAATTGCTCAACTTAGTGGGCTTGATATTGCAACATTCTTTGCAAATAGTGGAGCAGAAGCAAATGAAGGTGCCATAAAAATTGCAAGAAAATATGGACAAACAAAATTTGCAAATAAAAAATATAAAGTTATAACTTTAGAGCACTCTTTTCATGGAAGAACTATCACAACAGTAAGAGCAACTGGACAAGATAAGTTTCACTCTGTAAACTTTTCTCCATATCCTGATGGATTCTCATACAATAAGCAAATCAATGATATCTATAACTCAATAGATGAAGAGACAGTTGCTGTTATGTTAGAACTTGTGCAAGGAGAAGGTGGAGTTCAACCTTTTGAAAAAGAAGAGATTCAAAAACTAGCAAAATTTTTAAAAGAAAAAGAGATCTTACTTATAGTTGACGAAGTTCAAACAGGAGTATATAGAACAGGTGAATTTTTAGCCTCAAATCTATATGAAATAGAACCAGATATCATAACACTTGCAAAAGGTTTAGGTGGTGGAGTTCCTATTGGTGCAGTTTTAACTACACACAAAGATATTTTCTCTCCAGGAGACCATGGTTCGACGTTTGGAGGTAACTTTTTAGTAACAAGAGCCTCTTTAGAAGTTTTAGATATTTTGGATAAATATAAAGATACAGGTGCCCTAGATGAAGCAATTATCTATTTTGAATCAAAAATAAGTGCTATTTTTGAAAAATACCCTAATATCTTTAGCTCAAAAGTTGGTCTTGGACTTATGAGAGGACTTAGAGTAAAAGATGAAGAGACTTTAGCTGCTATTATTAAAAATAGTTTTGAAAATGGTGTACTTGTTTTAAAATCTGGAAGAAGTACTTTAAGACTTTTGCCAGTACTTACTATTACAAAAGAAGAAATTGATGAAGGATTTAAAAGGTTAGATGATGCTATCTCTAAGATTTAAACTATCACTAGCAACTATTTTTTTTCTTGCTAGTTCTTCATTTGCAGCTCAAACGACAGATAAACTTGATGACTCAATTCTTTCAAAAAAGAGATTAGAGATTTTTGATTTATCAAAAGAGCAAATTGAAGAAGATAGTTCAAAACTCAAAAAAGATTGGATAAATCCAATCATGTATACTTACTCAAAAGTATATGGAGAGACTTATGATACTGAAAAATCTTTAGTATCAATAGATCAGCCTATTTTTAAAGCTGGTGGAATTTATAAAGCTATAAAATATGCAAATGCCACTAGACTTTATTCACATTTGGATTTAGATTTACAGAAAAAAGCTCTTATAAAAGATACTACTACACTGCTTTTTAATATACATAAATTAATATTAGAGATAAAAAAACAAGAGCTTTTAGTAAAAAATGGACAAATAGATATTCAAAGAAAAAAAGAGCAAGTATTTAATGGCTTTGCAGATACATCAGTCCTTGATACTGCAATTTTAGATACAAATACAAGTAAAAATGCTTTGGCTGAATTAGTTTATCAAAAAGAGGAATTAATAAATCAATTTAACACTTATGCAGAGGGTGATTATACAAGTTTTGAATTACCAAAATTTAAGCTTTTAGAAAAAGAATCTTTTATAAAAAACAATCTAAACATCCTAAAGTCAAAAGCAGATATATCTAGTAAAAATGACTATACATGGATGACCATATCAAAATATCTTCCAACAGTTAGTGCAACTTTTGATTATACAAAATATCACGATAGTAATAACCCTACTATCAATATAGATCAAAGTGTTCAAAACTACGGTATAAAAGTTACAATGCCCCTTGATACAAGAACATATAACGATATACAAAGTACAAGAATAGATTATCTAAAAGCAAAACTTGATTTTGATAATGTAATTTTAGAACAAGAGAATTTCTTCAAAAGTAAACTATCAAAAATAAAAATGATAGATTCAAAAATAACTATTGCAAAAGATGATTATGAGTTATATAACTCTTTATTGGATGTAATTGTAGAAGAAAAAGAGGCAGAATTAAAAACTCAAAGTGATGTTGATACCTTGCTTAACTCTAAAAAAATAAGAGAATTAGAGCTTAAAATTCTGAGCATTGAAAAGCAAATTGAGTTACTTGAAATATATTCAAAAATAAGTTAATAATTATAAACTTTATCAGACGTTTTTTTATGATATAATTTTAAATGAATAAAAATGAAGCAAATATAATCAGATGGATGTTACTTCTTCCAATTATTGGTGTAGTGTTAACATCTTTTCTACTTACAAATATTTTTATATCTTCAAAATATACTTCCCATGAAAAAGATATTGAATACCTAGAAAATACCCATAAAGAAAATTTAAAAGTTAAAATAAAAGAGAGAATTGAAGACCTTTCTCTATTTTTATCAAATAACAGTACAAGCAAGGATAAAATACTAACTTTTATAGATAAACTTAACTTTTCTGATGAAAGTTATATTTTTGTAGTAGATGCAAATAAGACTACCCTTGTACATAAAAATAAACAAATATTAAATATCCCCTTTGAATTAATAGAAGATGAAAAAATAAAACAGACTATTACAAAAGTTGTTGATACTGCTTTAAATGAGGGCAGTAGCTTTCTTGAATATACTCAATCAAATAAAATTTTTAAAAATTTTAAACAATCAAAAAAAATCTCTTTTATAAAATATATCCCAAATTATGATTTCATAATAGGAACTGGTTTGTATACTGATGATTTAGAAGAAGAGATAAATAGATTTGATGAAAATTTACAAACCAAACTAAGTGAAGATATTAAAAGCATACTTTTAATATCATTTTTAATTACGGGAAGCGTAATATTTCTACTTCTATATTTATCAAAGAAATTAAAGAATATCTTTGATTTTTACTCAAAAAAACTAGCCCAAAGTAATCAGGAGCTGGTACATTTAAATAATAGTTTAGAAGAAAAAGTTGAGAACCAACTCTCTGTTATTAGAGAAAAAGATATTGCTCTTAATCAGCAATCAAAAATGGCTGCTATGGGTGAAATGCTTGGAAATATTGCCCACCAATGGAGACAACCTCTATCTGCAATTAGTACACTAGCAAGTGGTCTAAAACTAAAAAGAGAACTTGGTGATTTAAATGAATCTAACTTAGAAGATGATTTAGAAAACATTGTGCAAACAACAATTATATTATCAAATACAATAGATGATTTTAGAAACTTTTATTCAAGAGATAAAAAAGAGACAGAATTTTTCATAAGCAAAACTATACAAAGAGTACTAAATTTAGTTTCTGCTAATTTAAAAAATAATGATATTGAAATAGTCTTAGATATAAAAGAGGTAAAACTATATACTTTTGAAAATGAACTCATCCAAGTTTTATTAAATATTATAAATAATGCAAAAGATGCACTGCATAATATAAAAAATAAAAGATATATTTTTATAAGTTCTTATGAAAATAATGGAGTATTAATAATAAAAATTTATGACAATGCAGGTGGAATAGATGAAAAAATTTTACCTCGTATCTATGAACCATATTTTACAACAAAATTCAAATCTCAAGGTACAGGAATAGGTCTATATATGAGTAAAAATATTGTTGAAAGTAACCTAGGTGGTAAAATCTTAACTAGTAATATTAATTTTAATTATAAAGACAAAGATTTTTTTGGAGCTTCATTTGAGATAAAATTACCACTCAAATAAGAAGATTATTTCTTCTTACTTGGTAGATTTAAATAGTACTCAATCTCACCTTCTGTTAGGATTTTGATAGTATTTGTACTTCCAGGAATACCAGCTGGATATCCAATAGTTGCTATATATGGTCCAGATTTGTCAAGTAAATTTCTTGATTCTAAATTTTTCAGCATCTTTTGAATCATCTTAGATGCCTGTCCTTCTTTTATTACACTAATAGGATAAACACCCCAAATAGCACATAAAGAGTTTAGAGTTTTTACTTCATGAGAAAATGCTAAGATTTTTGTTTTTGGTCTATATCTTGATATCTTCATAGCTGATTTTCCTGAACTTGTAAGTGCTAAAATACCTTTTGCATTTAAATCATCAGCAAGTTTTGTAACTGTTCCTTGAATAACATCAAATTCATCTGTATACTCAAGTTTATCATGCTTATCAAAGTTATAAATCTCTTCTGTTTTTGCAATAATATTACTCATAGTTTCAACTACATTGATAGGGTCTGTTCCCACAGCACTCTCTTCAGAAAGCATTACAACATCAGTTCCATCTAAAACTGCATTTGCAACATCAGAGATTTCTGCTCTTGTTGCTCTTTCATTTTCAGTCATTGATAGAAGCATTTGAGTTGCTGTAATTACAGGCATACAAGCTGCATTTGCTTTTTTGATAAGTCTTTTTTGTATAGTTGGAACTTCATAATAAGGAACTTCTATACCTAAATCACCCCTTGCAACCATAAGCCCATCACTAGCTTCTATAATTTCATCAATATTTTCAACAGCATCAAACTTTTCAATTTTTGCAATTAACTTTCCATTGTATCCATTTAAAAGCTCTCTTGCATGTTCCATATCTTTTTTGTTTTGTACAAATGAAATAGCAAAATAATCAACTCTGTTTTCTACTCCCCATGCAATATCTATCTTATCTTTTTGGGTAATAACATCAATATCAATTACAGTATTTGGAAAGTTTACACCTTTTCGTGAACCTAATTTTCCATGATTTTCAATTTCTGCTTTTACTTGAACTCCAGTTTCTATAACCTTTGCTCTTATAGTTCCATCATATAAATAAATATATTCATTTATTTTTACTTTATCAAGTAATTCTGGGTAGTTTAGTGAAGCTACATAAGTATTTTCTGTTTCTTGATAACCCACTATATCTTCTTTTACAAATCTAATAGTGTCACCTTTTCTTAATTCAAAAGGCTCTTTTAAATCCCCAATTCTTACCTTTGGTCCAGATATATCTTGTAGAATAGCTACTGTTGTATTTAAGTTTTCCATTGCTGTTCTAATATTATTTAACGTGTTTAAATGATACTCATGACTTCCATGTGAAAAATTAAGTCTAAACATATTTGCACCAGCTTTAATTAAACCTTCAATTATTTCTAATGTATCACTTGCTGGGCCTAATGTTGCTAATATTTTTGTTCTTTTATCCATAATATAATCCTTTCATATTTATTTTGTCATTATAGCACAATAGCAGTTACACTCTAGTAACATTTTATAAACAGATTTTAGATAAACTACGCCCATGAAAAAAAAATTTAGTGATTATTTTAACAATTGGCTTTATGGACAAGATGGTTATTATACAAAATATAAGGCTATTGGAAAAGACGGAGACTTTTTTACTGCTGTTTCAACTTCAATGTTTTTTGGTGGAAGCATAGCTAAAAAAATCGTTGATACTATATCTAAAAATGAATTACCAGCCAATACTACTATTTTAGAAATTGGTGCCCATCACGGCTATTTATTGGCTGATATTATACAATTTATCTATACCCTAAATCCAAAACTTCTTGAAACTCTAAACTTCGCTATAGTTGAAAGGTTTGAACATCTTCAACTTGAGCAAAAAGAGTATTTACAAAACTCTTTTGGAAATACTATAAAGGTTGATTTTTATTCTGATATTAGTGAAGTAAAACTTGACAATGCTTTTATTGTAGCAAATGAGATTTATGATGCTTTTGCTTGTGAATTAGTTTATACAAAAGATGAAAAACTCCAAACTGCAAGTGTAATAGATGATAAGATTATATTTGAAGATTGTTTTGATGAAGATATAAAAACTAAATGTAAAAAATACAAAATCACAAAAGGTGAATTAGCCTTAGGATATGAAGAGTTTGCAAAAAATATTTGTACAAATATCAAAAACTTTCACTTTCTTACCTTTGATTATGGGGAAAAATATCCAAGAAATGATTTCTCATGTAGGGTTTATTCTAATCATGAAGTTTTCCCGATATTTGATGAAAATATTGAATTAACTAAACTTTATAAAAACTCAGATATTACCTATGATGTAAACTTTTCTCAAGTAATTGATAGTTTTTCTGATATTTGTAAATGCGAGGTTGAATATCAAACCCAATTGAAAGCTTTAGTAGAGTTTGGGATTTTATATTTACTTGAAATTTTACAAAAAAATGTAAGTGAAGAGAACTATTTAAAAGAGGTTCAAAAAGTAAAAACTTTACTTGACCCAACAGGTATGGGAGATAGGTTTAAAATGCTACTTATTAAAAAGTAGCATTTTAATTTAAATCTTCTATTTCTTTATACTCTTCATCTGTAAAAATTCTAGATCTTGTAATAAATTGATAACCTAAATCTATTTCCAATGAAAAAGAGTTTCCAAAAGCAGCTTTTTCTTTTTTTACGTCAATAGTTATATGTGAATGCTTAAAATATTCAAATTGATCTTTATCTATAAAAAATTCACAGCCACAAATTTCACCCATTTTTATATTACGACTTGGAACATAAAAATCACTTTTAGCATAACACATAGGAGCTGTTCCATCACAGCATCCACCACTTTGGTTAAATACCAACTCACCTGTTTCTTCTTTTAATCTCTCTATTACCTCAGCAGCAGCCGGGGTTACAGATAATCTTTCAGTTGCCATATTTTTCCTTTTCCTATTTTTATTCTTCTAGCAAAAAAAAATGCATAGAAGAGATTCTTCTATGCATTTTAAAATTATTTACTTTAAAGTAAAGGCCTAGAAAAAACCTAACGCATTTTTGCTGTAAGAAGTTAAGATATTTTTTGTGTGTCTATAAGAGTTTAACATCATCATATGAGTTTCTCTTCCGATTCCTGATTTTTTATATCCACCAAATGATGCATGAGATGGATACATATGATAACAGTTAACCCATACACGACCTGCTTCAATCCCTCTTGAGAATTTATGTAATTGATGTGCATCTCTTGACCAAACACCAGAACCCAATCCATAAATAGTATCATTTGCAATAGCTAATGCTTCATCTTCATCTTTAAAAGTAGTAACAGCAAGAACTGGTCCAAAAATCTCTTCTTGGAAGATTCTCATTTTATTGTGACCTTTAAATAGTGTTGGTTGAATATAGTTTCCATTTGGATATTTTTCACTTTTATATTCATCACCACCGATTAATAGTTCAGCACCCTCTTCTTTACCAATTCTGATGTAATCCATAATTTTCTCTTTTTGAGAAGTTGAACATTGAGCACCCATCATACACGTAGGATCTAAAGGATCTCCTAATTTGATAGCTTTAACTCTCTCTAATACTCTTGCCATAAATGGCTCATAGATTGACTCTTGGATTAATGCTCTTGAAGGACAAGTACAAACTTCCCCTGAGTTAAATGCAAACAGTACAAGACCTTCAATAGCTTTATCAAAGAACTCATCATCAGCATCCATTATTGATTCTAAGAAGATATTTGGTGATTTTCCACCAAGTTCTAATGTAGATGGGATAATGTTTTCTGTAGCATATTGCATAATAAGTTGTCCAGTTGTAGTTTCACCTGTAAAACCAACTTTTTTGATATCTGGATGAGTTGATAAATGTTTACCAATTTTTCCACCAGCACCATTAATGATATTTACTAAACCTTTTGGAAGAACACCTTGAATTGTTTCCATTAACATCAAAATTGACATTGGAGTTGCAGATGCAGGTTTTAGTACTACTGCATTTCCAGCTGCTAATGCAGGAGCTATTTTCCATGCTGCCATTAATAAAGGGAAGTTCCAAGGAATAATTTGAGCAACAACACCTAAAGGCTCATATACTTCTTGAGAAATTGTATTTTCATCTAAATCAGCAACAGAACCAGCTTCTCCTCTAATAACAGAAGCAAAATATCTAAAGTGATCAACTACTAAAGGTACATCTGCTGCAAGTGTCTCACGTACTGCTTTACCATTATCTAAAGTTTCAGCAATTGCCAACGCTTCAGAGTTAGCTTCAATTGCATCTGCAATTTTATTTAACATAGTAGATCTTTCAATAACAGAAGAGTGTTTATAAGAATCAAAAGCTACCATTGCTGCTGCAACTGCTGCATCTACATCTGCTTCATTTGATCTTGGAATTTTAGTTAAAACTTCACCATCAACAGGAGAAAGATTTTCAAAATATTCACCACTTTTTGGAGCTATCCATTCTCCACCAATGAAGTTCTCATATTGAGATTTATATGTTGGTTTTACGTATGCCATTTTTTTTCCTTTTGTATTTAAATTAATGTCAAAATATGAAAAATTTTGATTACCAGAATTTTTCTGTATCGAAATCTTACATGAATTTTATAGCCTGAATATAGCGAAAAGTATAGCATGAATATAGCGTTGATATTTTTCTTATAAAAGCCCATTTTAAAGTATTTACAGCATTTAAAGTCTATTGAAAATTAGCCTATTTTTTTATAAAAAAATTAATATTTTATGCTACAATATTTTTATGAATACTTATAACTATACATATCAAAATAATTCATTTAAAAAAGAGATAGATTATTCTTTATTTAAAGATGAAAAAAATATTCTAATACAAATTTTTTGTGGACAAAATGAAAATACTTTACAATATCTGACTAATCTATTAGTCAATAATTTACCAAATGCAATTATTCTAGGAACCACAACAGATGGAGAGATAAAAGATAAAAAAGTCTCTACTTTTAAAACAGTTATTTCGATATCTATATTTGAAAACACTTCTATAAAAGTCTCTATGAAAGAGGGTACTAACTCTTTTAATAGTGGATATGAAATAGCAAAAGAGTTAGTAACTGAAAAGACTAAACTTATCATTACATTTACAGATGGAACAAGTACCAATGGAGAAGATTACCTAAAAGGAATTACTGCTTTTAATGAAGATATCATGGTTTGTGGCGGAATGGCTGGAGATAATGGACACTTTAAACAAACCTTTGTATCTTGTGGAAAAAAGATTATAAGCTGTGGAGCAGTTGCTGTATCACTTAATTCAGATACTCTTCAAGTATTCAATGACCACAAGTATGATTGGTCACCTATTGGAATTGAGCATACTATTGATAAGGTAAAAGGAAATAGAATCTATGAAATTGCAGGAATGGATGCAATAGCCTTTTATGAAAAGTATCTTGGTAGTTCTGATTCATATACAGAGTTTCCACTAATAGTTCAAAGAAATGGCATCTCTGTTGCACGTGCTGTTCTTACAAGATACCCAGATGGAAGTTTTGGATGTGGAGGTAACTTATATAAAGGTGATAAAATAAGACTTGGATTTGCAAATGCAGAGATGATTATGAAAAATCCCGTAAAATATTTAAAAAATATAAATAACTATCAAGCAGAGACATTTTTCATATACTCTTGTATGGCAAGACGAAGATATATGCAAAGTCTAATCAAAGTTGAAATTGAACCTTTTGCATCCATTGCTCCAACTTCTGGTTTTTTTACCTATGCAGAGTTTTTCCATACAAATAAGAAAAATGAACTTATGAATCAAACTATTACCCTAGTAGGATTAACTGAAAATACTCAACATACAAGAGATAATTTAATAAAACCAAATAAACTAGTAAATGAAACAGAAAGCTCTTATGCAAAAACTATTCAAGCACTAACAAACTTGATACAACAAAGTGCAAAAGACCACAATGAACAATCAAAAATATTAGAAGAGCAGATGAAATATTCACAAAATATTCTAAAAAATCAAAAACTTTTTTTAAGACACGCAGTTCATGAAACCAACACTCCCTTATCTGTTATTATGAGTAATATTGAATTATATGAAATGCAGTATGGCAAAGATGAATATCTTTCAAATATAGAAGTTGCAATGAAGAGTATTTTTTCTATTTATGATGATTTGAGTTATCTTGTAAAAAAAGACCAAGTAGATTACAAGGTTTATTCACTGGATTTAGTTGATTTTGTACGAAGTAGAGTCTATTTTTTCAAGAGTGTAGCAACTCAAGTCTCATCAAAATTTAACTTAGAGTGTAATTGTGATGAGATGAAGATTAATTTTAGTGAAACAAAACTCCAAAGAATAGTTGATAACACCCTATCAAATGCCATAAAGTATACAAACAATGGTGAAGATATAAATGTAAAGGTAGAAAAAATCAATACCTTTTTTAAATTTACAGTTTCAAGTCATTCAAAAAAAATACAAGAGCCAGAAAAAATATTTGATGAATACTATAGGGAAGAAAAATCAAAAAATGGTTTTGGATTAGGATTAAATTTAGTTAAAAGAATTTGTGATGAAGAGGGAGTTATTATAAATGTTACTTCTGATTTGGATAATACAAGTTTTACATATATATTTAAGGCAAATAAATGAAAATACTACTACTAGAAGATGATATTATGCTAAATAATGCCATTACCCAATATCTTAAATCAACAGGACATGTTGTAATTTCAGTTATGGATGGTAATCAATGTGTGGAAACTCTAAAAAATGAGAAATTTGATTTACTTGTTTTTGATATAAATGTTCCAGATACTGATGGACTTACTATTTTAGAAGATTTGCATAAACAAAAAAGGATGGTTCCTACTATATTTATATCTGCACTTATTGACATAGAAGATATCACTAGAGCTTTTGATATAGGATGCCATGATTATTTGAAAAAACCCTTTCATTTAAAAGAGTTGACTCTTAGAATTAATAAAATCTTACAAACAAGACAAGTTCCCCAAGAGCATAAAAGATTATCCAAATCATATAGCTATGACTCTAAAAATATGGTTTTATTATTTGATAATGAGCCACAAATACTACCAAAAAGACAAATACAAATCATAGATTTACTCTCAGCAAATAGAAGTTTAGTTTGCAATTATGATATGTTTAGAGATTATGTTTGGAATGATGATTACATAGACAATGCTACTATTAGAGCTGAAGTAAATCGAGTAAAAAAAGTACTAAAAGAAGACTTTATTATAAATATTAGAGGAATTGGTTATATGATTGAAAGACCAAATTAACCAATTTCTATAGATATTACTCCCAATCTAGTAATCTTTTATCACCTTCTAGTTTTCTTATATCTGTCACATCTTGGGACATTTCAATTACACCTTTGTAAACTTTATCTTCATCTCTTACTGCAAAATATCTAATATGTATAAATTTGCCTTTAAATTGAATCCAAAACTCAGCAGTATCTTGACGACCTGCTTTGAACTCTTCAAGTATTTTCAAAACTTGGTCAACACTCTTTGGTGGATGACAAAACTTTACTTCTCTACCTATAATTCCAGCACTTCTAGGAAAAACTCTATCTTCTCCCCTATTATAAAATACAACTCTGTCATTTTCATCTACATAAGTAATATCAACAGGTAAAAATTTAAATATAAAGTTAACTTGTTCTGGTGTTAAATATCCTTCATCATAGTGAGTTCTATCTTCTAATGAAAAGGGTAATTCTCTTTTTTTCTTATCCAAACTTGGGTGGATATAATCCTCTTGCTCAGGCTCTGCATATCTAACAGGAGTCTTTGACAGCATCCAACCTATCTCTTTGTCTCCCTCATACATCTCTTTCCAATCATCCTCTTTTAATAAATTCATAGCATTTGGTAAAAGACGTTGTTCTTCTACAAGAATAAGTTGAGATAAACTGTTATATATAGTGATTACATCATTTAAGATATTTTCTAAATCTTTGTTTTCTATACTTTTTCTAGCAATCTTTATTTCATCTCTAATTTGATCATGGAAAGCCCACATACCTGTACTTGGATTTGTCCAACCATATTTTTCCAAATAAGGAAAAAGCTGATTTTCTTTTCTTGCAAAATGTTTTTCAACTTCACTTATTTGATTAAAAATATTATAGAATTTTTGGAAATCAACTTTTATATCAGTTTTAAATAGTTCTTCAAAGAGCTCTTTTATAAGATTATTTTCTTCAACATAAACTTTTACAGGGTGTCCATCAGGAAACTCATCAATATAATTTGTTAAATTTTGCATATATAAAATACCTTTTATTTTTTGATAATATAACTTAATAAAAAAAGTATTCAATGATATTAATCAATGGCTTGTCTATTTTCAACTGTACATTTAGATTATATTTTCTATTTTCATATTTTAGAAACAATTGTTATTTTAAGTAATATATAAACGTAAAATAAAAGATTAAATTTATATTTTCACTCCTCTTCCTAGTATCTCAGAAGCTTCAGTTATAACTAAAAATGCTTCTGGGTCATGCTTTGAGATAATATCCCTTAATAGTTGTATTTTATTGGCTTCAACTGTTATAAATATTACATTTTTTTCTTGACCTTTATGTAAACCTACACCACTTACAATTGTGCCATGTTCTTCAATTTTTTCTCTAATATGTGGAATTAAATCTTCAATCTTATTTGATACAATATTAACTATTTTTTTAGAAGGGCGTCCTGTTAAAACCATATCTATAACTTTTGAAGTTATGTAAACTCCCAACATACTATATAGAGACTTTTTTATATCTCCATATACAAATATTGAACTAATTAAAATAAGTGCATCTATAGCAAGTAAAACCTCAGCTACCTTAAACTTGGTTTTTGAAGCTAAAATCTCACCTAAAACAGATGTACTACCTGTGGAAGATTTGCCTTTTATAATAAGTCCTACTCCTAAACCTATAAAAATACCTCCAAATATAGCTCCAAGAAGAATATCATCAACTAAAGGTTTTAACTCTAACACTTCTTTAAAAAAGTCCGTAAAAAAGGAGAGTAAAATCATTGTTATAAAAGTTTTTAGAGTATATTTCTTGCCATAATAAATAAATCCCAAGGCAATAAATGGAACACTTACCAATGCAATATACATACCTAAAGTTAGTGAAGGAAAAATAAAATGAAAAAGTAAAGCTATACCAATACCACCACCTGTAATAATCTCATTGGGAGATAAGAGAGTTACTGCTCCAAAAGATAAACAAAGTGCTCCTATTAAAATATAAAGATATTCTATTAAATATTTTTTTTTCACAATAATCCTATAATAAATGAATTTTTGGGATTATACCAATATTAAATTAACAACTATTTATACATGTGTAATTGGCAAATAATAATCCAAAATAAATTTTTCATCATCTTCTAAAAAATGATTCTTTTCATATATTGTATAAGAGGGGGTTGTTTTAGTTTCATATCCACTATTTAATAGCCAAGTGTGATATAACCAACGCATAAACTTCAGCATATCTCCATAAACACCTTCAAGATGAAACTTTGCATAAACTCCTTCTGGTATTAAAAAAGTAGGAAGGGATGAGTCTAAAATTTTATCTTGCTCTTCTAATACAACACAAGCTATATATTGGCATTTGTCAAGTGGTGTAATTACTGGATTGTCATGAAGTAGCCCTATTTGTTTATAGTTTTTAATATCTTTTATTAAAGTCCAAGCATAAAGTTTTTGCCATGTCTTTCTTATATTTCTATCATAGCCATCATGTCTTATATAATATGCCTTTAACCTTGGCATTTTTACAATTTTTGGCTCAAGATTAAAATCATATATATCTAAAGAGTCAATTGTCTTTCCTAGAATCTCTTTTGAATACTCTTTATAACCATCTTTTTTCCACTTTTTAGGAGTACAATTAAATCTTTGTTTAAAAGCTCTTATAAAAGAGGTTTGGGAACTATACCCACATAGAGAAGCTACTTGTGTTATAGTTGAGTATCTATTTGTTATAAGTAAATTAGAAGCTTTTTGCAATCTTATAGCTTTTATTGATTCATAAATATTTTTTCCAAACTCTTCTTTAAAGATGCGGTGCATATGAAACTTGCTAATATTTAAATCCATACTCAATGTATCTAAGTTTATATCAGTATCAATATATTGATAAATATAATACATAACATTGTTTGCTATCTTTACTCTTTTTTCTAATGTCTCTTTTTTCATTAAATATTATATTATATTTTTAGCAAGAATAGATAGTTTTTACAGCAAATAGTGTAAAGAACTAATTCTTTAATTCATATATTATTATATAAAAAAAGAGGATTAAATGAAACGTTCATTTATAAGAGAAATACTAGAAGCAATAGATGAAGAGACAATATCATTTGCAGGAGGATTACCAAACAGCTTATTATTTCCAGTTGATGATTTAAAGTCATCTGCAAATAATATTTTAAAAAAAAGAGATGTTTGGCAATATAGTTTAAGTAATGGAATAAAAAGTTTAAGAAAAAAAATTGCAAAAGAGTACTGTAAGGAAGGCTTTGAAACCACAAGTGATAATATACTTATCACAACAGGAAGTCAGCAGGCTTTATATATCTTAGCAAGATATTTTGAAAAAAGATCTATAGTTTTAGAGGCTCCATCTTATCTTGGAGCAATCAATACCTTTAAACTAAATAATTTAAAAATGAAAATTGCTTTATTAAAAACAGATGGGATAGAAATAAAAACTTTTGAAAAAGCTTTTGAAAAAGCTAAATTAGCCTATTTGATTCCAGATTTTCAAAACCCCACAGGTACCACTTACTCTAAGAGCAAAAGAGAAGAAGTAGCAAAAATAGTTAAAAAAAATAATGGTTTAATAATAGAAGATAGTCCTTATAGTGAACTTTTTTTTGAAGAAAAAAACAGAAGTATAAGTTCTCTTATTCCAAACAATAGTTTTCATTTGGGCTCATTTTCAAAAACACTCTCTCCATCACTGCGAATTGGCTGGATAAGAGCAAGTAAAAAGTTGATACAAGAACTTTTAGTAATAAAAGAGAGTATTGATTTGCATAGTTGTGGTTTATCTCAACACCTTTTAAATGAGTATCTAAAAGATGATAAAAAATATCAAATGCATTTAGAAATTTTGAGAAAATTTTATAAAGAAAAATCAGAATACTTTTGTAAACAGTTAGATACCTATCTTCCAGAATTTTCCTATATAAAACCAAAAGGCGGGATGTTTGTATATGGAGAGTTTAAAGGAATAGATAGTTTTGAACTTTTAAATAAGTGTATGAAAAAGAAAGTTGTATTTGTACCTGGCTGTGAGTTTTATTTAAATAATAAAAACTTCTATGAAATAAGATTTAATTTTACAAACTCTAGTCTTGATGATATTACAAAAGGAATAAAAATTATTGCAGAAGAGATAAGAATTTAATTTCTTCATTTGATTTAACATAAAGATATTTTTGATAAAATCTTTATTTAAATAAACCTAATGGGATAATTATAATGAACCTTATAATAAATGGGGAAGAGAAAACATTTCAAGAGGGAATCTCTCTACAAGAAATCATCACTTCACTTCAAATAGAAGATAAAGTAATGGCAGCCGCTATTAATATGGAAATTGTTAAAAAAGATGACTGGAACAACTGTAGACCTGCCAATGACGATAAGTTAGAACTACTACAATTTGTTGGAGGTGGTTGATGAGTATGGTTGCTGATATAAACTCTGTTTGTACATATTGTGGTACTGGTTGTGATATTACAGCTCAAGTTCAAGATAACAAAATACTAAAAATATATGCACAAAATGATGGATATGTATCTCAAGGTAAACTTTGTATTAAAGGTTCTAAGGGATATGGATTTGTTGATTCACCAGATAGAATTAGAAACTGTAGAGTTAAAAAGTCATTTTTAGAAGATAATTTAGAAAAACTACCTCGTGATTTAAAAGCTAGAGCTAAGACTTTAAAAGAGTTTGATGAAGAGTATTATGAAACTCCTTATGAGTTTACAACTTCACTTGCTGCGTGGAAACTTCTACAAATAAAAGAGAAGTATGGAAGACATGCCTTTTGTGGAATGGGAGGAGCTAGAACATCATGTGAAAGCTCTTATATGTTCCAAAAATTTGTAAGAGAGGGTATGGATTCTCCCCATGTGGATAACTGTGCTAGAGTTTGTCATAGCCCCAGTCTTAAGGGTATGAAGATGCTCATTGGAGAAGGAGCTGCTACTAATCCTTTTGATGATATTTATAAAACTGAAAATATTATTGTAATGGGTTCAAATACAACAGAAGCTCACCCTATAGTTGCCAATAGAATTTTAAAAGCAGCAAAAACAAAAACTGCCTCATTGTCTATTATTGATGTTAGACAAATCCAACTTGGAAAGTATGGAGAAGAGTTAGTTATTCCATATGAAGCTAATCTTTTAGTTTTAAATATGATGGCATATGTAATTCTTTCAGAAAAGCTTTATAACAATGACTTTATTGACTCAAGATGCAAAGGTTTTGAAGAGTATAAAAACTCTATTTTAAATGATAAATTTGCAAATCCAGAGTTTATGAAAGAAGTAAAAGGTTATGAAGTTTTAGCTGAGCAAATTCCAGTTATCGCTAGACAATATGCTACAAAAAAATCTATGTTTTTCTGGGGCTTAGGAATAACTGAGCACCTTGATGGTTCTTATGCTGTTATGGCTATAGTTCATCTTGCAATGCTTACTGGAAATATTGGTAAAGAGGGTGTTGGACTTATGCCACTACGTGGTCAAAATAATGTTCAAGGTGCCTGTGATACAGGATGTTTACCATACTTTGACCCAGATTATAAAACTCCAAAAGAAATAGGTCTTATGACTCCACAACTTATGGATGAGATGATTGATGGAAAAGTAAAAGCTATGTATGTTATGGGAGAAGATATTGCTCATATTCACCCAAACCAAAACAAAGTTCATAAAGCAATTGCAGAACTTGAACTAATTATTTCAAATGAACTTTTTGTAAATGAGATTACTAAATTTGCAGATATTATTTTTGGTGTAAAATCTGCCTATGAAAAAACTGGTGTTTATGTAAATGCCATGAGAAGACTTCACTTATCTCAACCTCTTGTTCAAGCTTCCATGCCAGATGATTGGGAAGTATTAAGAGATATTGAAAATAAAATCAATGGCGACTTTGATTATGCAACAAGTGAAGATGTGTGGAATGAAGCAAAAGAAGCAGTTGGAACTAGATACAGTGGTGCAACATATCACAAACTATCAAAAAATAGAAATAGAGGAATGCAGTGGCCAATAACTAAAGATGACACACCTATTTTGCACCTTGATAAGTTTAGAACTGAAGATGGAAAGGGTAATTTTAAATATCACCAATACCAATTAAGAGAGCAAGTTGAGAAACTAGTAAAAGGAATAAAAACTCCTAAAAATGAGTTTTATTTAACTACGGGAAGAACAATAGTTCACTATAACAATGGTGCTCAAACAATCCAATCTGAAGCTTTAAATTCAAGATATGATAAAGATATAGTTTTAGCTTCAAAAGAGGATGAAGAGAGAATTGGTTCAAAAGAAATCATCATGAAAAATGAGTATGGTGAGACAGCTATTATGCCAGTAAAGTTTGTAAAAACGATCAAGCCTGGAACTTTGTTTACAACTTTCCACCATGCAAGTTCAAAAGTTAATTATATTTTTGGTGATGAAGCTGATGAGTTAATCATGACTGCCAGATTTAAATCAGTAAAAGTAAATGTCTACCCAGTATAAAGGTAAATATGCAGAAAAAAAAGCTTGTGAGTATCTAAGCTCACAGGGCTTTAAAATAATTGAACAAAACTTTTTTGCCAAAAAAATAGGTGAGATAGATATTATCGCTTCAAAAAATAAAACATATCATTTTATAGAGGTTAAATCAGGTCTTGAATATGAAACTGCTATAAACAATATAACTCCTTCAAAACTATCTAAAATCAAAAGAAGTATTGACTACTATTTACAAACCAAAAAACTTGATGTTGATTTTTGCATAGACGCAATTATAGTTGTTGACGAAGAGTTAGAGTTTTTAGAAAATATAACTCTATAAATCCTCATCTTTATTTCTAGCTCTTTGCTCTTTTAATTTTGTATAAATTAACTTGACTATTTTAGCCATATTCCCAAAAAACTTAGTTGTATATGTGGCACTTGTATTATGTATCTCTTCTCCTAAGTTCACATCTAAAGCTTCTGATTTTTTCATAGCTAAAAGTTGAGAAGGGAAAACACTTCTATGTCCAGTCATTAAAAAGGCAATAATTATTGATAAAGAGGCATAATGTGCCACATTCATACCAAAAAGTTCAACTGCCATAATCATAGCAGCAATTGGAGCACTTGTTGCACCTGCTAAAACACTTACAAATCCTAAAGCTGCAAAAAGAGGAATATAGCCATCAACTAGCCAGCCAAAGAAGTTTCCACTAGTTGCTCCCACATAAAATATAGGAGTAATAACTCCCCCACTTCCTCCAAAACCTAAGGTGAGTGCTGTGAAAATTGTTTTAAATATAAAAGCATACCAAGGTATATTTTCATGGTATTCAAAACTTGAAGATAAGGAACTTTTGATTGTTTCAAAACCAAGTCCTAAATAATCTGTTCCAAATATTAATGTAAGTATTACAATTACAACCCCACCTAAAAATGCCTTTAAGATATAGTTCATTTTTAAATTACTTGCAAAACTATGAATTACTTTTAAAGCTGTAATAATAAAATCAGCAACAAGACCAAAAAATATTCCACCAAGTAAAATTTTTGCTATTAGAACATAATTAAAATCAAAAACAGTATAGAATGAAATATCAAAATATGTATAACTTATCCCAAACATTTTAGCTACAAAAAAAGCAGAAAATCCAGCCACAATAGAAGGAAGTAAGATATCATACATTAAAGCGCCAACAATTAGTATCTCAACACCAAAAATTGCCCCTGCTAGTGGTGTTCCAAAAACAGAAGCAAACCCTGCACTAATACCACAGATTACCATCTTCTTTTTATCTCTTTTAGAAAACTTAAATAGTGTTGCAATATATGAAGCTGCTGCTGCACCTATTTGAGCACCAGGTCCTTCTTTACCAACTGAACCACCAGAAAAAATTGTTATAACCGTAGCTATAAGTTTCACAGGAATTATTGCTAAATTTATCTCTCCAGATTTTTTGTGAACAGCTTCAATAACTTTTTCTGTTCCATGACCTTCTGCTGAAGGTGCAAACTTTTTTACAATTATTACAGTAATAACCATAGCAAAGGGAAGAGTATAATAATAATCAAAGGGAAGTAAATCTCTTGAGTTTTCACAATACTCTAAAAGTTTTAAAAACAAAGATACGATTACGCCAATTACGGCACCTATTAGTGATGAAATTAAAATCCATTTTGTGATACTTGCAAACATTACAGTTTGCTCAGCGAGATGTTTATGTACGTTTTTATTTGTCATGATAGCTACTTTAAAACAGGTGGTTAAAGAAATCAATTATATCAGAAGAAAAATAATAAAAAGTTTGTATAAATCCTAAAAATCAAAGATTTTTAGGATTCTTGAGTTTTAAGATACTCTTCAATAGTTTTATATTTATCTATACTTTTTGGTTCTGTTTTTAATATATCTGCCATAGATTTTACACCCATTGATAAAAGATATTGCAAATTACTATCAAAAGTGGCCTCTTCAATTACGAAGATTTTACTTTTATGCACTTCAAACATAAAGCCACCATTTGGTATTGGAGTCATTGATAAAGTTACAGTATAGTGATCTTTTATCACACTTTGTTTTGTTGAATACATAAGACCAATATTATAATCCTCTTTTGAAAATCCATGTATAAATACAACTAAAACCTTTTTTTCACCTGATTTTGAAGTATTGAAAATATTTATTAGCTCTTTTATTGTCCCATAACCTGGTATTTTAGAGTATAATTTTTGAACAAAACTCCCCAAACTAGTCTCAACAAAAATTCCAACAACATAAGCAATAAAAATAAGTAAACAAACCCCAACTATAGTCCAAAGAAAAGGAAATTTTTCAGGATTTAAACCAATAATCTCAAACAAGTACCCAGTAACTGCATTTACTTTTCCATATAACCAAAGAATAATAGCTGTAATTGCAACAATTGGAGCTAACCAAAAAAGGCCCTTTAGTATAATTTCTAAAATATGACTTTTCCCATGACTTAAAAACTTTTTAATCCTATTCAACATATTTATCCTTTAGGAAAAATTATAACACTTTTTGTTTACTTTTTATACAAAAAAATAGCTTTTTAGCCTTCTTTTTTGATAATATAAAATTATGGAATCAATACTATTTATTTTATTTATATCACTTGCAATTGCAACCGTTTTAAACATCATCTTTAAAAGATTTAATATATCTCATATACTAGGTTACATCATAACTGGAACCATAATTAGTACTTTATTTAATTTTAATGGTGAAAATGATTTAGATGCTTTAGAGTTAATTGCAGAGTTTGGAATAGTTTTCTTAATGTTTAGTATAGGATTAGAGATGCCTATTGAAAAACTAAAAAGAATGAAAGATGCTCTAATATTTGATGGATTAGCACAAGTAGTTATAAGTGCTATTATAATATTTCTTGTCTCTAAATTTATTTTTTCTATAGATACCAATTCATCTTTGATTATTGCACTTGCTTTTTCTCTATCTTCAACAGCTATTGTTTTAACATATTTAAAACAATCAAAAGATATATATACCCCTTATGGGCAAAGGGCAACTGCAATATTGATATTTCAAGATTTGGCAGTTATTCCTATACTTTTACTTATTAGTTTTTTATCAAATGACACTTTGAGTTTAGAAGAAGTACTTATCAAAACTGCCATCTCAGCTGTTGCTATTATTGTGTTTATGTTCATAATTGGTAAAAAATTAATAGAGTGGCTCTTAAAATTTTCAACACAAACAAAACTTGAAGAGCTATTTTTAGCCTCAGTTTTATCAATAGTAATTGGTACTTCAATTTTAGCTCACTCATTAGGGTTTACTTACTCTTTAGGGGCTTTTATAGCTGGGATGATTATTGCAGATAGTTCATTTCATGTAAAAGTAGAATCAGATATTTCTTCTTATAAAGATTTGCTTTTAGGTACTTTTTTCTTCTCAGTTGGGACAAAAATAGATGTGGCTTTTCTACTTTCAAATATTCACTATGTTCTATTAATTTTTGTTGCTATTATGGCTATAAAAGCGTTTGTGATTTATTTTATAATAAAATTTAAAGAAAATAAAAGTGATTCAATAAAATCTGCCATTGCACTTTGTCAAGTTGGAGAGTTTTCATTTGCAGTTTTTGCCTTAGCTTCTAGTAATAATTTATTATCAGAAGAGTTAAGTAAATTTCTTATTTTAGTAACTGTCTTATCTATGATAATAACTCCTTTTATAATAAATAATATCTACAAACTAGCATCATATTTTGTAGTTGAATTTTATGAATCAGATAAAATTACTCCCATCAACCAAAAGAACCATACCATAGTTTGTGGATACTCAATGCTTGGAAGAATGATTGCAAATAACTTAGAAGAGAAAAAAATACCTTTTGTAATTATTTCAGATGATTTAAGACATGTATTACTAGCAAGAAAAAGAGGCTTTAATGCATATTTTGGACACTTAGATAAGCTACCCGTTTTAGAATCACTTAAAGCAGATGAGACTTCAAGTATCATAATTACTTTAGATAATATAAATAAAATAAGCCTTATTTGTAGTGCTGTATTAGCATACTACAAAGATGCAAATTTAATTGTAAAAGTTGATACGGTTGAAGAAAAGAAGAGTTTAAGGGATTTAAATATAAGCAAGTTTGTATATGCAAATCATGAAGTTGCAGATTTACTTGTAAAAGAGAGTTTAAAAATAAAAGATTAAGACCAAAGTTGAAGTTTTGGAATAGTTGCAACGGCTCTTATAATATCAGCTTTAGAAACAATACCAACTAAAGCATGCATTTCATCCACTACAGGAATTGCATCAAGCCTAAAATCTATCATAACCTTTGCAACTCTTCTAATATCTGTAATTGGATCAGTAGTAATTAGTTCTTTAAAATATATTTCATCAAGTTTTTTCATTAAAACAATATTAGCATCTTGTCCATCTTCAATTATGTGATTTAATATAATCTTTTTATTAATCAATCCTAAAATTTTTCTCTCTCTTGTTAATACAGGAATTTGATTAATATTATTATCTCGTAATTTATAATAAGCATCTTTTAAAGTCTCTTCATTACTTATCTCAATACATTGTCTTGTCATAATTTCACTTACGTGATATACACGTTCACTTGTATCAATGTTTGCTATTTTTTTGTAGGCATTTACAACTTGATGTTTTTTGTCATTTTTCTCATTCATATAGTCTTGAAATGAACTATCATCAGGCTCTAAAGTAGGCTTAGGAGGACCTTCTACCCTTTTTAAATCATATAAGTTATCAACTGTACTTCTAAATCCAACACTTCCATTATCATATATAGCAAACATATCACTTCCTTTTAGTGTTTTGTTAATAGTATCAAAATTTGTTGTAAAATTAATAAAAAAGAAAGAGTATAAGCAATAATTACAACTATCTTAATACTTCCAAAGGAAGTATTAATGTATATTAAATACAGTGATAGTTGAATTTAATCTGAATGATTATATAAAAAATTAGTTTTGTATGCTAACTTAAAAGTGTAGCAAAACCATAGCTATTTAGATTAAATCATATTTTAATATACATTTAAATATAATAAATGACTAAATTTACGGAGATTCTTTTGTACGAAAAAGAACTTAATGCTATTAAAAAATCCAATTTATATAGACAGAGAAAAATATTTGATGAGAATTTAATTGATTTGGCATCAAATGACTATTTAGGCTTTTCATCAAATGAGACACTTTTTAAAAATGCCTATGAAAAAGTTCTAAAACAAAAATATAAATCACCAAAAGCCTCTATTCTTGTCAATGGGTATAGCCCTATTCATAAAAACTTTGAAGATGACTTAAAAAAAGCAAATAATTTTGAAGAGGCGTTAGTAGTTGGTAGTGGATTTTTAGCAAATATCTCTTTAATAGAAGCCTTGGTACGAAAAGGTGATACACTTTTTATAGATGAAGAGTATCATGCAAGTGGAATACTTGCAACTAAGCTTTTAAAAAAAGAGCAAGTTGTTCTTTTTTCACATAATGATTACCATGATTTAGAAAATAAAATAAAAAATAGAAGTTCAACGAATAGATTTATAATTGCCATCGAGGGTGTTTATTCTATGAGTGGAAATATTGCTCATAAAGAATTTTTTGATATAGCTAATAAATATGATGCTTTACTTATCGTTGATGAAGCACATAGTTCTGGTGTTATTGGAGATAATCTTTTAGGAATATTTGATTATTATAATATTAAACCACAAAAAAATCATATAAAAATGGGAACACTAGGAAAAGCATATGGAAGTTATGGAGCATATATTTTAGCTTCAAGTAATATAATTGATTTTTTGATAAATAGAGCAAAAGCTGTTATTTATACAACAGCCCCTTCTTTATTTGATATTGCTTTAGCAAATGAATCATTAAAATATATTTTATCAAATACAAATGAACTAAAAAGAAAAATAATAAATCGTCAAAAAATTGTAAAAGATTTATTAGATATAGATTTAAAATCTTTAATTGTTGCTTATGAAATAGGTAATAATAAAAAGGTTTTAGAAATACAAAAAAAGGTTTTAGAAAAAGGTTATATTGTTGGTGCAATAAGACAACCAACAGTTAAAAGTGCTATTATTAGACTTATTACGAAAATAGACGTTTCAACAAATGATTTACAAAATGTTTGTAATATTATAAAAAAGTAATGTAAGAGGATATCATGCATACTATAAAAAGATTAATTGAGGGAAATGAAAAGTTTAGAAAAGAATATTTCCCATATTTTGAAAAAGAGTTAAGAAAAAGTGTTAAAGAAGGGCAAAAGCCAGAAGTCCTTTTTATAGGATGTTCAGATAGTAGAGTTACTCCTGATTTGATGCTAGATTCACAACCTGGTGATATGTTTATTATGAGAAATGTTGGTAACTTCGTACCTCCATATAAACTTGATGAAGACTTTCATGGAACTGCTGCAGCAATTGAGTTTGCCGTTTCTGTACTTCACGTAAAAAACATTATAGTTTGTGGTCATTCTCACTGTGGAGCATGTAAAGCTTTGTATGATGATATTGTGGATGATCCAACAATGATTCATGTAAAAGTATGGCTAAAACTTGGAGAAAAAGCTAAAGAGCGAACTCTAAAAAATCAAAAATTTACAACCAAAGAAGGTATGTATAGAGCAACAGAGAGAAACTCTATACGACATCAACTTGATAATTTATTAACATATCCAGAAGTTAAAAAAAGAGTTGAAACTAATGAACTTATGATTCATGGTTGGTATTACGACATAGAGACTGGAAATATCGATTATTATGATAAAAGTCAAGATAATTTTAAACCATTGAAGGAGTTTTTAAAATGAGCCAACCAGAAGTAAGGAAACTACCTAAAAAAACCATAATTATTATAGTAATATTAACAATCTCATGTATTATTGGATATTTATTAATAACACTTTCAAGGGATGCTAAGATATCAGAAGTTTTAAATTCACTTGGATATAAAAATATTAGCAGTATAAAAGTTTATAGTGTTTCACAAGTTGAAGATGAAAAAACTAAACTACGAAGTAAGTTGTTTAAAGTAAGTTTTACTAATGATGAGACTAATCAAGAGTGTTATGGTTTAATAAATGAATATAATGGAAATTTTAAAAAAGAAATAGAGTGTAAGTAAATATGAATATTATAGATAAATTAGAAAGAAATGAAAGACTAAATTACGAAGAAGCAATAGGTCTATATGATTTAGACCTATTTGTTTTAGGTAAATATGCAAATAAAATTAGAGAAGAAAAACATGGTAGAAAAAGCTACTTTAATATAAATAGACATATAAATCCCACAAATATTTGTAAAGATGTATGTCAGTTTTGTGCATATAGTGCAAGTAGAAAAAACCCAAAACCTTATACTCTAAAACACGAAGAGATTTTAGACGTAGTTAAAAACTCATCATTAAATGGTATAAAAGAGGTTCATATAGTCTCTGCTCATAATCCCCAAACTGGATTAGAGTGGTACTTAGAAATTTTCAAAAAGATTAAAACTGCCTATCCACAAATTCATGTAAAAGCATTAACAGCAGCAGAAATTCATTTTTTAAGCGAAGAGTATAATAAAAGCTATGAAGAGATTATTGATCTTATGATTGAGTATGGTGTTGATTCTATGCCAGGTGGTGGAGCTGAAATCTTTGATGAAAAAGTTCGAAAGAAAATCTGTGGAGGAAAGGTTACTTCACAACAATGGCTTGATATCCATGAACTTTGGCACAAAAAAGGTAAACAGAGTAATGCAACAATGTTATTTGGACATGTGGAGTCAAGAGAAAATAGAATAGACCATATTTTAAGACTTAGAGACTTACAAGACAAAACTAGTGGATTTAACGCATTTATTCCATTAGTTTACCAAAAAGAGAATAACTTTTTAAAAGTAAAAGATTTTCTTACAGGACAAGAGATACTAAAAACAATGGCAATCTCAAGAATTTTGCTTGATAATATTTCTCATATAAAAGCATATTGGGTAACTTCAACTGTAAAACTAGCTCTTGTAGCTCAAGAGTTTGGAGCAAATGATTTAGATGGAACTATAGAAAAAGAGTCTATTCAAAGTGCAGCGGGAGCAGCAAGTGCAAATGGTCTTCCTATTGGTTCATTTGTTGATTTGATTAAAAACTCTGGATTTACTCCCGTTGAGAGAGATTCAGTTTATAACGAATTAAAAGTTTGGTAAACTAGAGATTTTAAAAGAAACCTAAAAGTTTTCGAAGAAATCTAAAGATTTTCGAGGAAACTTATAAGTTTTGATTAAATTGAAGTGTAAAACTCACTTCAATACTTGAATCTTGATTTTTCAAAAATATTATTGGATAAGATATATTTATTGAGTACAACTCTTTATTTAAACTTTCCAATAATCTAAAGAACTCAATTGGTGAACTTATCACCATATTAACTTTAAAATTATATGTAGAAATATTCAAATTAAATGTAGATTCGTAAACCAAAACTGCACTCTTTGGCAAAATAATTTTCAACTGATCACTTACTCTTTTTACTGGCATAAATCCATCAGCTAAATATTTTGGAAGAGGTTTATTATAAAGACTTTTAGAATCTTTAAAAATAGGGTCACTATTATATATCATCACATCCAAGGCAATATTTTTTGAATCTTTTATTTGAATATTCGAATATTTATAAAAATGTAAAAGCTTAGGCTGAATATCTTTAATATAAGAATCAGGAGCTAGCATTTTACCAGTAATTGTTGAGTTATCTTTTTTTATTTCTAAGCTATCAATCACCATATCATACGGTATTGACTCCAATAAAATCAATAAATCATCTTTTATTTCATTATTTATATTTATATGATTTGGTAAAGCAATTCTCTTTTCTAAAACACTATTCTTAGGTTCTTCTTTTTTCATCTGTTTTATTTTTTGAACGAAGTCTATTACTTTTTCTTTATAATAAATTCCTGAACCAGTAATTCCAAATAAAAATACCAATAATAGTAAAATCCATTTCGTTGAGGACTTTCCTTTTTTAGGTCTTGGTTTTACATAACTTTGTAATAGTCTATTGGGACCACGTGAAAGCTCATAAATAGAGTCTTTTAATGAAATATAGTGATAGTGTACACTTATCATCAAATCATCTTCTATATCTTGTAGTTGTTCATCACTTAACTGTTTAATAGTATATAAAATATCAACTTTTTCAACAAAATTATCGCTTTTATTTTTATAATACTCTTTTAATGTTTTTGAAATAAAGTTCTGTAATTCTAGGGAATAAACTTCATCATAAAGTTTTTGACCTAAAACATCAGATGAATAAAATCTTGACTCTTTTATATCTTTAAACTCTGGTACTTTATGTATTTTATTAAAAACAATTTTATTTAACTCATTTACTATTACAATATAAATATAATCGCTTACTGTTAAAACAACTAAGGTATTTGAAGTTGGGTTTTGTTCCAAGTGCTGATTTAAAATCTGAAAAGGAGAAAAAACATAGTCTAAACCTGTAAATTCAAAATAGTGCTCTACTTCAAAGAGTTTCTCTTTTTTTACAACCACATCAAAACTATTGTTTAATTGAACTTTTGTGTAATCTGTTAATCTTTTATTTGTTTTATTGATTATTTTTTCATCTGCACATAAACAAAGTGTTGAGATAAAAGTTTTTGGGATAGATTCTTGCCATTGATTTATTTTTGTAGCAATATCACGAGGAAGTATTTCATCATGAATTATAAATGTTGATTCTTCAGTTTTATCAAGATTTTCATTTTTAAGTTTTTTAAAGTCAACCTTTAACTGTGTGTTATATTTTAAAATACTTATAAATTGAGAATCTTTACCAAACATCACAACCTCTTTATTTCATAGCATTTATCAAAAGCTTTTCTTTTATAAACTCTTTAGCTTCAGCCATATCCAAATGGGATACACTAAAAGGTTCACTAACATAAAAATCTATCACACCAAAGGGTTTTGGAATAATAAACTTATCCCAAGAGTTAAATTGCCAATATTTACTAGGACGACAATTAAATGCTAAAATTTTAGCATCAGTTTTCTTATGAATTGCTACTATTCCATCCGCAACTGAAAATCTAGGACCTTTTGGGCCATCAGGAGTAATTGCAATGTCATTACCACCCTTTAGTTCTTTTATAGCACCAATTAAAGCTTTTGTTCCACCTCTAGTACTTGACCCACGAATAGAATGAATTCCTAAATATTCAACAGTTTTAGTAATTGCTTCTCCATCTTTGTGTTCACTAATCATTGCACTTACTTTACCTTTTGGTTTAAGCTTTTGATAATTGAAAGGTTGCATTAAAAGTTCACCATGCCAAAAAGAGACAATATAAATATCATCTTTTAACTCTTTTGGATGGTGAAAATTCTTTTTATTTGTTAGATATACAAATCTTACAAATAATTGCAAAAAAAATGGCACAATTCGTGTTACTAAAAAAAGCTTCATTCGCTTATTACTTCACCTTTTAAGGCTGTTCTACTTGCAGCTGTAACTTTTACTTTTACAAACTTACCAAGAAGTTCATCACTTCCTTTTACAAATACTTGACACCAATTATCTGTAAATCCACAAACTTCACCATCAGATTTTAGATTTTCAACTAAAATTTCCACTGTTTTACCAACATATGAATTCATATGTTCTACAAGATGTTTTTTATGAAGTTCAATAACCTCTATTAATCTAGCACTTCCAATCTCATCTGAAACCTCTTGCTCTTTTAACTCTAAAGCTGCTGTATTTGGACGAGGAGAATATTTAAAATTAAATATTTGGTCAAATTTTACTTTTTCTATTACATCCATTGTATCTTGAAAATCTTCATCGCTTTCACCAGGAAATGCAACAATAATATCTGTTGTGATTCTTACATCAGGCACTAGCTTTTTAATTTTCTCTGCTCTATTTAAAAACCACTCTTTTGTATATCCTCTTTTCATGGCTTTTAAAATAGATGTTGAACCACTTTGTAGTGGCATATGAATACATTTACTTATTTTTGGATTTTTAGAAAACTCTTCAATAAACTCATCATCCATATGTAAAGGATGTGGTGAAGTAAATCGTATTCTTTTAAGACCTTCTATTTTAGAAATATCTTGTAAAAGTTTTGTAAATGTAGTTTTAGCTCTTTTATCTGAAAATCTTCTTCCATAAGAGTTTACATTTTGCCCTAAAAGCATAACTTCAACAGCACCTTTATCTACATCTTTTTTTATTTGGTCAATTATCATTTCAGGAGGAATTGATATCTCATCACCTCTTGTTGCAGGAACAATACAATAAGTACACTCCTTATCACAACCAATAGAGATATTAACAGATGTTTTGTACATAGATGTCTCAGTTCTTGCAAACTCATAAGTACTATCATCATGCTCAATTGAAATTTCAACAGCACCTTTTGTATCTATTATATCTTTGATTTTTGAAATATTTCGTGCACCAACTACAAAATCAACATAAGGAGCTCTTTTAATAATATCTTTTCCTAAATGTGAGGCAGTACAACCGCAAACACCAATTTTGGCACCATCTTTTTTCTTAGCATTAAACTGCCCTATTTCTGAAAAAAGTTTTTGCACGGGTTTTTCTCTTACTGAACAGGTATTGATAATAATTAGATCTGCATCTTCCATATTATCAGTTGTTTTATAATCTTTATACTTTTCTAGCTCAGCAATTATGTGTTGGCTGTCAGTATCATTCATCTGACAACCAAGAGTTTGTATAAATAGTTTTTTAGATTCTTCTTTACTCATTATTATTTCACTTTAATACTAAAGTGCATGTACCTCATACATATATTCATCATCAGCTAATCCATATCTAACTTCTCTAAAATATACATTATAACCTTCACCTTCTAAGGCATCAACCAATGCCATCATATCTTTGTGTGAATTATCTTTATCAAAATAGAATATTTTTTCTCCAAGTTCTTTTAACTCTTCAATTATTTTTTCAATTTTTACTTTTTTTGGTTTTTCATTTAATTCGTTTCTTGCGAACAATAATTCCATCTCTATAAGCCTTTTATGTTTAAATTTAACTATATATTTTATCTTAAAGTTACTTTTATTTTTATAAAAGAAGTTTTAGATATAATATTGCTCTACATTCACATTGAAAATCAAAAAAAAATCATAGTTCAATGTTAAAAAAAGGTTATAAATGGATAAGATTATTGATATATTAGATTCTATTGCTTATGAAAAAGGAATCAAATCTGAACATGTTGAGACTGCACTAAAAGAGGCGCTAATTAAAACTGGTGAAAAAATGGTTGACCATACTCTAATTTTTGATGCGGAAATTGATAGAAAAAATAAAAGATTAAAACTTTTTCAAAAGATTGAAGTTGTTAATGATGATGATAAAAGGCTTCTAGGTGAGGAAGTTGATCAATATGACAATATTATAAATCCTGAAAATTTTATTCCTTTAAGTGAAGCAAAAGAAATTGATGCTGATTTAGATATTGGTGATTTTTTAGATTATGATTTAGAATTCGAAAATATGGGAAGAAATGCTGCAACAATTCTTCATAACAATTTTGAGTACAGACTTCAAAGATATATAGAAGAGAATCTTGTATCAAAATATAAATCAAAAATTGGAAAAATCATCAATGGTTCTGTTACAAGAGTTGATAGAGCTGAAAATACTTTTGTTGAAATTGGTGAAGTAAAAGGTATGCTTACTAGAAAAAGTAGAATAAAAGGTGAAACTTTTAAAGTTGGAGATAATTTAAAAGCAGTTGTAAAGGCTGTTAATATTGATAAAACAAATGGATTAATTATTGAATTATCAAGAACAAGCCCAAAATTCTTAGAAGCTCTTTTAGCACTTGAAGTTCCTGAACTAAAAGATGAAAGAATTACAATAGAAGCCAGTGCTAGAATCCCAGGTAGTCGTGCTAAAATCGCCCTATCTACAATGGAAGCACAAATTGATCCTATTGGTTCAGTAGTTGGTGTTAAGGGAGTTAGAATTACCTCTGTTAGCCAACAATTACATGGAGAAAATATTGATTGTGTTGAGTACTCAACAATCCCTGAGATGTTTGTTGCACGAGCTTTAAGCCCTGCAATAATTAAAAGTGTTCAAATACAAAAATCTAATAATCCAGAAGTTAAAGATAAAGCAATTGTAACAATTTCAAGTGACCAAAAATCTAAAGCAATTGGAAAATCTGGTTTAAATATCAGACTAGCATCTATGCTTACAAGATGTGAAATAGAACTTGTAGAAGTTGGTGATAATACACAGGCTACAGAAGGTTCAACAGCAATTCCAAATGATGAAAAAACAAAAGATACTTCAGAGTTAGAGGCTTTATTTAAATAATGGACAAAATATTCATTTATGACTCTGTCAAAAAAGAGAAAGTTTTATTTGAACCAATAGTTAAAAACCAAGCTAAAATATATGTATGTGGTCCAACAGTTTATGATGACTCACATTTGGGTCATGCTAGAAGTGCAATAGCTTTTGATATGTTACACAGAGTCCTTAAAATAAATGGACTTGATGTAACTATGACAAAAAACTTTACAGATATTGATGATAAAATCATTAAAAAAATGAATGAATCATCAAGATCTTTGGAAGATATAACAACTCAATATATCTTAGCATACAAAAAAGATATGCACTCGCTTAATATCTTAGATAACACCCTAGAACCAAAAGCTACACAAAATCTTGAAGCCATGATAGAGATGATAAACGATTTAGTCTCTAAAGATATAGCTTACAAAATAGATGATGGAGTCTATTTTGATGTATCAAAAGATAAGTCTTATGGAAATATCTCAAAAAGAGCGAGTGATGAAAACTCAATTGCAAGGGTTGAAGTAAACACTCAAAAAAGAAATTCCTCTGATTTTGCCCTATGGAAATTTGAAAAAGCAAATGATGTGTCATATGAAGCTAGCTTTGGAAAAGGACGACCTGGTTGGCATATAGAGTGTAGTGCTATGATAGAAAAACATTTAGCATACAAAGATGAAGCTTATCAAATAGATATTCATGGAGGAGGAGCTGATTTACTTTTTCCTCACCATGAGAATGAAGCTGCACAAACTAGATGTTCATCAAATAATGAACTTGCAAAATACTGGATGCACAATGGTTTTGTAACTATTGATGGTGAAAAGATGAGTAAATCATTAGGAAACTCTTTTTTTCTAAAAGATATTTTAAAATCTTATAGTGGAGAAGTTGTTAGGTTTTATTTATTAACAGCTCATTACAGAACAGATTTTAACTTTAATGAAGAGGATTTAATCTCTTCTAAAAAAAGACTTGATAAATATTATAGAGTGAAAAAAAGAGTTTATGGAAGTGCTTCATCATCTGTAAATAGTGAATTTAAAAGAAAAGTTTTAGAAGCACTAAATGATGATATAAATAGTTCAAAAGCAATTTCAATTGTTGATGAAATGATAAATAGTGCAAACGATAAACTTGACACTAATCCAAAAGATAAGAATCTAAAAAAAGAACTAATAGCAAACTTTGAGTTTATAAATGAAGTTTTAGGAATCTGTTTTAATGATGCCTATGAATATTTTCACTTTGGTATAAATGAAGATACAAAAGAAAAAATAGAAGAGCTAATAAACAAAAGAAGCCAAGCAAAAAAACAAAAAGATTTTCAAACAGCAGACATGGTTAGAGATGAACTAACTGCCTTAGGAATATCTGTAATGGATACTCCAAACGGTGTAGTTTGGGAGAAGTTATAAACTTCTTCTAAACCTTGTAATCTACACTTCCAATAACTCCAGCATCCCCATTTTCTTTAAGAAATATTGAACTTTGGCCTCCATTTACAGAGCCTACATTTGCCAAGTAAATTGCCCCTATTCCTGAGTCTGCTAAAGATACTAATGAATTCTCTCCATTTGCTTTTTTCTCCCATACTCTTAAGTCATTGAAAACTGAATCATTTTCATCAATCCAATTATTTCCATCCTCATCATAAGCACTTAATTCTTTAAAACCATCTCCAGAATTAACTCCAAATAGTTCATTTCCATTATCAATTTTGTCGTTACCATTTTTATCCAAAGCTAAATAACTTACATTATTTTGTAAAGATGAGATATCGCTATTATTTTTATCTTTGTTTACATCAAACTCAAAACCCATATCTCTAGAAACATTGTCAAAATCACCTTTTTGATTTTGCATGTCAACTGAAAATGGATTTTCGCCACCTCTTCCATATGCATTTATACTAGTTTCGTTTCGTTGATAAAACTCATTTGAGTATGAAAGACTAAGATTAATTTTAAACTCTCCATTTGCAGTCTTTATTGTAGCTTCTGCACTAAAATCCATAGTAGTTTTTTCATAGTACTCTTCTTTACTTTCATATGAAAACCCCCATTCACTATTTTTTTGCGCATAGGGATTATTTGAAGATTGTGCACTATTTTGACTCTCATTTGGAAATAGTCTTATTTTTTGGTCACTATGTAAAAGTCTAGAAAGAAGTTCTTCAATTATTCTTTTTTTTACTTTATCTTCTACTGATAAATCTGCTTCACTATTAAATACTAACTTTTTTGGCTCTATATTTATGTCAGTTTCAAGAGCTTTTTGTTCATCTAAATTTTCTGTTTTGCTAAAAGAAGTTGCACTTACATTTTTTTCATACTTTTGTATAAAACTACTACTTGCTTGTAAATTTACTTCTGAAGAATCAATTCTCATATGCAACTCCTTAATTTATCTATATTTAAGAATTGTATAGTAAAAACTATTAATTTACTATTAAAAAAATATTTTAGTTGTATATGAAAATTTGGCATAAAAAAAGGGGGAAGATTTTACTCTTCCCCCTTTTTTTTATAAAAACTAAAACTTATCTTGCGTATGCTGCATCTGTAAGGTTTTTAGTATCTACAATATATGGAACCAATGCCATATGTCTTGCTCTTTTGATTGCATTTTCAACCATTTCTTGAGCACTTTTAGAATTTCCTGTAAGTCTTCTAGGCATAATTTTACCTCTTTCACTCATTGAAATTCTTAATAAATCAGTATTTTTGTAATCTATGAAATCAACTTTCATTTCAGTATATTTACAATATTTCTTTCCGTATTTTCTTCTTTCAGCCATTTTCTTATCCTCTTTCTAGAACGGTATTTCGTCTTCGTCTATATCGATTTCTGGTATTTTATAACTACTATTTTCTGTAGTAGTTTTTACACCACCTTGTGCGTAGCTGTTTTGACCTGACTGCGGTTTATTGTACTGATTACTGCTTGGTTCTTGAGCTTGTGGTTGAGAATACTCACCTTCATACCCAGTGTTTCCATTTTGTGAATCAGCTTTTGAATCTAACATTTTCATATTATCAACTCTTAATGAGTGTCTATTTCTGTTAGTTCCATCTTGAGCAGTCCATTGTTCAAAAACAAGTCTTCCTTCTAATAATACTTTAGAGCCTTTACGCAAATATTGATTAGCAACCTCAGCACTTCTATTGAAAATGTTGAAATCTAAAAAACAAACTTCATCTTTCTTTTCACCAGTACTAGTCTTATAATTATAAGACGTTGCAATTGCACTTTTAGCAACTGCTGCACCACTTGGTAAATATCTCAATTCAATATCCCGTGTTAAATTTCCAACCATAATTACTTTATTATACATATCAGGCCCCTTTTATAAAATTATGCCTTAAGCAGACTTTTTAGCTGCTTCATCACTTAGTTTTGTCCAAGCAGTAACTTCTTTTTTACTCTCATATTTAATGAAAATAAATCTAATAATATTTTCATTGATTCTATAATTTCTTTCTAATTCTAAAATAGATTTAGTTGGTGCTCTAAAATAAATCACGTAGTAGTGACCTCTTTTATGCTTTTCAATTTCGTATGCTAGTTGTCTAGTTCCCATATCGTCACAAGTAACGATTTCTCCACCATTTTTTTCGATATTAGCTTTCACTAAATCAATCTGTGCTACAGTTTCTTCTTCAGTCATCGTAGGCTTTACAATAAACATTGTTTCATAATGTTTTATTCTTGACATTCATTCTCCTTTTAGTTTTCGCCGGTATTCTTAAAAATATCAGCAAGGTTTTTGTAAAGTCAGAGATTTTATCTAAGTTTATCTGAAAATTTTCTTAGACTAGCTTGTATATACGCATTATGGTCTGGAATTTTTGAACTTTTTAAATCCAACTCTAAATCATTTAAAAAATTAAACAACTCTAAAAACAGCTCTGGTTTTATTTTTATTGCCAATTGGGTTTTTTTCTCCCAAATATTTTGAGGAGGTACATAACCTAAAATCTCTCTGGCATTTGGAGTTCCAATTGTCCTTGAATACGAACTTATCATAAAAAGTTGATGAACAAAAGCAGCTATTTGGGTAAGTAAATTTATCTCATTCATCCCCTCTTCAAGTAAAAAATGCAAATCTCTTTTTACTAATTGTCCATTCATTAGATTAAATAAAAAGTCCTCTAATGATACACTTCCTATTCCAAAACAGTGTATTTCCACAAGTTTTGAAGAGATTGATTCTTCGTTTAATATTGCTAACTTTTTTAAGTCATTTACACTCAGGTTTAAATCATTTCTATGCATAAAAAATAGATGATTTAATGCCGAAACTTCATATCTCAAACCTAAACTTTTAGCTTCACTTTCCAATATTTGAATAGCTTCACTTGGATATGGTGTAAACATTCTCACGCTTACACTATTGTTTTTATTACTAAAGTATGAGCCCATAGTTTTAAAATCCCCATCTCCCATACAAGCAAATATTACTGTTGAGTCTGGGTTTGTATTACAAGCTTCAATTAATTGTGTTGTCTCGTTTTTATTTAGTTTTTTAGCAAGTTTTATAAGTAAAACATTTTTACTTGCAAAAAGTGATGATTGTAAAAGCTTATCTTTTGCATATTTAAAATCAAAATCATCAAAATATATCTTCTCAATATCTTCTCCAGCAGCTACACTGTTTGCAACTAAGTTTGCATATTTTTCTATTAAATAATCACTTTGCCCAAAAAACATATATGCGCAAAACTCTTTTTTTGCTCTTAATAATCCGTCAAACTCTTTTTTATACATTTTTTATTGACCCAACTATATTTTTACTAATCATATCAACAGATTTGATTATTACTTTTATTTTTAAAAAGAGTTTCTCTCCCCTATAATTATCCAAATGAACTCTAAGTCCTGGCATATCTTTATAAAACTTTGCAAAACCTCTTTCAATATCAACTATTTGTGCTTTAAACTCTTTTCCAACTTGATCTTTTGCCCATCTTGCATATTTTCTATCTTCATAATCCCACACAAGTTGATCAACTTTTCTCTCATTTACAGAGATATGCTCACATATTTCTTCAATACTAGCAGGTGTTTTTTTACTTTTTAACATCCTATGAAGAACTAAATCAGAGTATCTTCTAATTGGGCTTGTAAAGTGTGAATAAGAATCAAAACCTAAACCAAAGTGACCTAAGTTTTTTGACGAATATTTTGCTTGAGATTGTGATTTTATTATCAAATCATTTATCTCTTCAACCAAAAGGCTATTTTTCGCTTTTGCTTGTATGTGTGTAATTGTCTCATGAACAGAAGCTTTAATCTCTGCTTTTATTCCAAGTAAATTTACCTCATCTACAAGTTTAGAAAGTGATTGAAAAGATGGCTCTTCATGTATTCTAAAAATACCTACATTTCCTAGTTTTTTACTAGCTTCAATATTTGCTAACAGCATACACTCTTCAATAAGTTGATGGGAAGCAGTTGACTCTTCTATTGAAATACCCTCTAACTCTAAGTTATGATTTAACTTTTGTCTATACTCTTTACTTATAAAATCATAACCTTTCTGTAATCTTTTTGCCCTAATTTTTTTTGTAATTTCATACAAGGGAATTAGGTAATCAAAAATCTCTTTTTCAGTTTGACTATACTTATCTAAATGTCCTTCAATTACTCTATCAATTCTTCCATAAGAGAATTTTTTATGAGATTTTATTATGGCCTCAAAAAGTTCTGATTTTTCTATCTCATAATCTTTTGTTAAATATATTTTAAATACATATGAATATCTATCAACATTCTCTTTTAAAGAACACATCTCTTCACTCAAACTTGGAGGAAGCATAGGTAAAACTTTGTTTGGAAGATATATAGAAGTTGATTTTAATAAAGCTTGTTTATCTAAGGGGCTATCTTCTTTTACAAAATAAGAGACATCTGCAATTGCCACATAAAGTATATTTTCTTTTACATCAAAATAGATAGCATCATCATGATCTTTTGCACTAGCTGGGTCAATAGTAGTAAAAGCAAGATTTGTTAAATCAACTCTTTTATTTACATCATCCATTTTTGCCTCAACCTCAAGATACATTTCTAATCTTATGAGTTCATCATATAAAAATAGAGAAATAAATTGATCAACCTTTGGATCTTGAATATTTCCAACATCTTTTTCTATCTCAAAAGTTTTACTGTTTACTACATAGATATTTCCATTTGTTGAGGAAGAGAAATCTTTTTTTGTCTCTAGCTTAATCGACTCTTTTACGCTAAATAATTCACCCTCATTGACATAAACTAAAAGTGAAGTTGCATTTGTATATAAAATCTTTTCAACTTTTGCTTTAAAAGAAGACCTTGGATTAAATATTCTTTTTACTAAAACCAAATCATTGTTATATGCACCCTTTAATTCATTCATATCAAGTTTTAAAGTTTTGTGCTCATTATCCAAATCACTTAATGTCACACTCTTATTTTTTATTTTAATAATTCCTACTCTATATTTTGAATTCAGTTTATAAATACCATTTTCAAGACTTACAATATCATCTTTTATAAATGGTTCTAAATACTCTTTATCATTTTGTGTAAAATTTTCATGTGCAGATATAACTTTTCTAAAAATAGTTTGAATCAAAACTTATCCTAATCTCTCATTAATTTAAGTATTCATTATATAACTCTTTTATTTACATTTAGGTTACTTTTGGTATAATCCTCAAAAATTATTAAGAGGATTATTGAATGGCATTAAATGTTTACTATGATAAAGATTGTAATATCGATTTAATCAAATCAAAAAAAGTAGCTATGATTGGTTTTGGATCACAAGGTCACGCACATGCAGAAAACTTAAGAGATTCTGGAGTTGAAGTTGTTGTTGGATTAAGAAAAGGTGGTTCTTCATGGGCAAAAGCTGAAGCTAAAGGTTTCGCTGTAAAAACTGTAGCAGAAGCTACTGTTAGTGCTGATGTAGTTATGATTTTATTACCTGATGAAAATCAGTCTGAGATTTACTATTCTGAAATCAAACCAAACTTAAAAGATGGTGCTTACTTAGCATTTGGACATGGGTTTAATATCCATTATGGAAGAATTACTCCTGAAGCAAACACAAATGTAATGATGATTGCTCCTAAAGCTCCAGGCCATACTGTTAGAAATGAGTTCACTAAAGGTGGAGGAATTCCTGACCTTATTGCTGTTGAAACTAACCCAAGTGGAGACACAAAAGAAGTAGCTCTTGCTTATGCATCTGCTATTGGTGGTGGTAGAACTGGTATTATTGAAACAACTTTCAAAGATGAAACAGAAACTGACCTTTTTGGAGAGCAAGCTGTATTATGTGGTGGAGCTGTATCTTTAGTTCAAGCTGGATTTGAAACATTAACTGAAGCTGGATATGCTCCTGAAATGGCATATTTTGAGTGTTTACATGAGTTAAAACTAATCGTTGACTTAATGTATGAGGGTGGAATTTCTGATATGAGATATTCTATTTCAAATACTGCTGAGTATGGTGATTATGTATCTGGGAAAAGAGTTATCAATGCTGAGTCTAAAGCAGCAATGAAAGAGATCTTAAAAGAGATTCAAGATGGTAGATTTGCAAAAGATTTCATCTTAGAAGGTCAATCAGGATACCCAAGAATGAACGCTGAAAGAGCTAATGCAAAAGCAAGCTTAATTGAGCAAACTGGTAATAAATTAAGAGAAATGATGCCTTGGATTTCTTCAAGCAAAATCGTAGACACAAATAAAAACTAATTTTAAAGTAAGGTTTAAAACCTTACTTTAATTTTCCAACTTTATGACGAAAAGAAAGCCTCAAAGAAGAAGAAAAAGTAGTAAAAAAAATTATAAGATTTCTACAATAAATAAATTTTTAGCTCTATTGCTATTTTCTTTACTAATAACCTTAGCAACATATTTTATTCTTTTAAAAAATCACAATGAAAAAATAGATGATTTAGAAAAATCCAAAAAAGAAAATACTGAATATTCAAAAGAAAGCAACCTTGATAAAATACTTGCAGAGTATGAAAAAAATCTAAAAACAACAGTTGTAGATAAATACGAAGAGTATAATAAAGACCTAGAAAAAGAGTATATTCATCAAAAAGATTTTGAAAAAGTTGAAGAAGTTTTAAAAGAGAAAAATACAAAGATTCAAAGTGTTGAGAAGAAAGTTTTCCCCAACATAGATAAATTTATAACAAAAGAAAAGATAGAAGAATATATTCCCCTTCCTCCATTAGAAAAAAATGAAAAAACAGAAATAATTAAAAATGAAAAAACTATTATTAAGTCACCTATAATTAAATCAAATAGACCAAAACTTGCCATTGTAATTGATGATGTAACTTTACAATCACAAATCAATCATATAAAAAAGATAGGATATGTAGTAAATATTTCACTAATGCCTCCCACAAATGGACATAAAGATTCAGCAGTAATTGCTCAAAACCTTCCCTTTGCGTTAGTTCATTTCCCACTACAAGCAACTGTTAGTAACTTTGAAGAGGATTATACTTTAAAAGTAGGAGACTCATATGAAAAAATCGAAAAAAGAGTTGCACAAATAAGAAAATGGTATCCAAAACTAAACTATACAAACAATCATACAGGAAGTGTTTTTACAGCAGATAAAACATCTATGGAGTACTTAATAAAAGCTCTTAAAAAATATAACTTCACCTTTATAGATAGTAGAACAACTTCCAAAAGTGTAGTAAAAGAAGTAACAAAAGAGTTTGGTATGCCATATATTGCTAGAAATATTTTTTTAGACAATAAAAAAGATTTTAACTACATACAAAATCAACTAAAAAAAGCAATTAGAATAGCTAAAAAAACTGGCTCATCAATTGCCATTGGACACCCTTATCCTATTACTATGAAAGTGTTAAGAAAATCAAAACACCTATTAAAAGATGTTGATTTAGTTTATGTAAACGAACTACCTATTAATTAAACTTAGATATAATTATTTATATTATTTTTTTTGGAGTAGTATGAATTCTATAGTTGATTATGAAATAGACGAGCTAAAAGCGTTAAAAAACAAACCAGCAAACTTATACTATAAAGGCAATTTAGAACTACTAAAAAAGCCTAAAATATCCATCGTAGGCACTAGAAAGCCCTTTAATTATACACAATTGTTAACCCACCAATTAGCACAAAAACTCTCCCTTGCTGGAAATTGTATTGTAAGTGGTGGGGCTATGGGAGTAGATGCAATTTCCCATAAAGCAGCGGGAGTTGATAATACAATTTTAGTAAGTCCTTGTGGAATAAACTACAAATATCCTGCAATCAATAAAAAACTAATTACTCAAATAGAACAAGAGGGCTTACTTTTAAGTCCTTTTGATGAAGATTTTAAAGCAACTTATTATAGCTTTGTCCAAAGAAATGAAATAGTTGTTGCCCTTGGAGATATTCTTATTGTAACTCAAGCTGATTTAAATAGTGGAAGTTTACGAAGTGTAGAGTATGCAAAAAAGATGGAAAAAGATATTTATGTATTACCACATAGGATAAATGAAAGTCTAGGAACAAATGAGTTAATAAAAGAAGGTTCTGCAAAAGTTATATACGATATTGAAGAGTTTATAAATGAGTTTACTAAAACACCTATTCAAAAAGAGAATAGTGATGATTTTTTAGAATTTTGTAAAACAAATCCAACTTTTGATGAGGCTTTATTAAAATACAACTCTTTAGTGTACGAGTATGAATTAGATGGAAAAATACAAATTAAAAATGGTTTTATAAATCTTTGTTAATTTAAATATTACAAGCTTTTTGTGATTTGGCAAATCTCAAAATTAAATAACCCAAAATACCAGAAAAAAGAGAACCTATTAAAATAGCCAATCTATCAGTATAAAAGTATCTTGTATCATCCATAAAAGCAAGAGAATCAATAAATAGACTCATTGTAAATCCTATACCTGTTAAAGCTGCTATTCCATATATTTGTGTCCAGTTTGTACATTTTGGTATTTTTGCTAATTTTAATTTTACAGCTAAATAAGTAAAAATAAATACTCCAAACTGTTTTCCAAAGAAAAGTCCTAACATAATACCAAGAGGTACCCCTTCAGTCATCTTTGTAAAATCAATATCTCTTAAATCAACTCCAGCATTAGCAAAAGCAAACAAAGGCAGAATAAAAAAAGAAACCCAATAATGTAAATTATTTTCCAAATGTCTTATTGGAGAATTAACTTTGTCATCTTTTTTAGTTTTAAGAGGAATTGCAAAGGCCAAAATTATACCAGCTAAAGTAGCATGAACACCTGATTTTAAAACAGTAATCCACAGCAGAATACCAACAATACTATATAAAGAGATAGTAGATACACCCATACGATTCATAAAAAATAAGATCCCAATTATAAATAATGAGATATATAAGGCATCAATAGATAGGTTTGAAGTATAAAATACAGCAATAATTAATATAGCTCCAATATCATCGATTATTGCTAATGCCATTAAAAATATTTTTAAGGATACGGGTACTCTTTTACCTAACAAAGACAATATTCCAAGTGAAAAAGCAATATCAGTTGCTGTTGGGATTGCCCAACCATTTAAGGCATTAGAATCACCTTGATTAAAAAAATAGTAAATTAAAGCTGGGCAAAGCATCCCACCAATGGCAGCAAATGTGGGTAGGGAAATCTTTTCCCAGGAAGATAAATGCCCTGCAATTAACTCTCTTTTTATCTCAAGTCCTACAACTAGAAAAAATAGTGTCATTAGTCCATCATTTATCCATAAATAAAGCGGTTTACTTATTTCTAGATTATTAGCCGAAAAATGAATAGGGATATGCAAAAACTCATAATAATACTCAGATAAAGCAGAGTTTCTTAAAATTAAAGCAAAGATAGTTACGAAAATAAGAATAATTCCAGATGATGATTCATTTTTGATAAAATTATTTACTAAAATCTTCATACCTATCCTTTAAATGGTTATTTTGAGATATCCCTTAATTGATAAGTAATATCTCCTGCACCAACACCTACAACTATACCTTCATTATATGTTTTTATAACTTTATTATCTTTTATAATATCTATTTCACAATTTTTTGCAAGCAATTTATCAGCAAAAATTGGATTATACTGTTTGAACTCTTTTTTGAAATCTATATCTAAAACATGTTCACCTGGTATTGTCCAAATAGGCAAGATAACTAGTTCATCACACCCTTTGAAACATTTTTTAAAACCTTCTAGATTGTCATAAGTTCTACTATATTTGTGTGGTTGCCAAATAATAACTCTTTTATTGAGGTTTTTCAAGTTGTCATATAACTCTACAGACTTGATTGTAGCTTCTATTTCCGTTGGATGGTGTGCATAGTCATCTATTAAAACAAATTTCTCACACTTTTGTAAGATATCAAATCTTTTTTTAATACCCTTATAACTCTTAAGATTTTCTCTTATATCCTCAACATCAAGCTCATTTAGAGCTGCTAATATTGCCAATGAAGTATTAACTGCAATATGATAACCAAATCCCCAAACTTCAAAATAACCCAAGTCTTTTAACTCAAACTTTGTAAAAGGCTCATCATCTTGTAAGATATATGAGATATTTTTTATATCAACACTTGGATAAAGTTTTGTAGCCTCTTCTATTCCAAGTTTTTTTATATACTTATCTTCTGCATTTATAACTCTATGAACACCCAAATTGATAAACTTTTTGTAAGTATCAAAAAACTTTTCATAATCATAGTTATAATACTCCATATGCTCAGGTTCTGCATTTGTTACAATAGAACAATATGGATTTGAAAGTATAAAGCTAGCATCACTCTCATCAGCTTCAAAAGCTACTATTCCATTTTTATATCTAAAGTTTGAGCCAAAATCTTTTGAAATCGCTCCAATAATTGCAGTTGAGTCTAAAATAGAAGCTAAAATAGAAGTTGTGGTAGATTTGCCATGGGCACCGGCTACACAATAGTTCTTTCTATCACCCAATATTATAGGTAAAGCTTCTTTTCTTGATATGGTTCTTATTTGTCTAATTCTAGACTCTATTAATTCTGGATTTTCATCTGTTACTGCTGCAGAATAAATTACAACTTCTGGGTCTTTTATATTTGATGCACTTTGAGGAGAATAAACAGTTATTCCCTCTGCCTTTAACTCATTTGTTATAGGAGTCTCTTTCATATCAGAACCACTAACTTCATGACCACTATGTTTTAAAAATCTAGCTAGTGCAGAAAGACCTATTCCACCTATTCCTATAAAGTGTACTTTCATCTTAATCCAATAAATATTTTAAATTTGTATATTCAGTTTTTAGAAGTTCACTATTCTTTTCTAAAAAGTCTTTTGTTTCAAAATTAAATGAAGTAATAAAATAACCATATTTTTCATCTACTGGCATATTGTTAGTATTTACTTTTTCATCATAAAATTTATCTAAATCAAACTCTTTTGAACAAGCAACTAAATGAACATGTAAAGCATCACCTAAAATCTCATCATCAATCACATTTGCTAAGACAAAAAATAACTCTTTTGCACCTTTTAGGTCATTATAACTCCATTTTTCTATGGCATGTTCATAAAATGATCTAGTGTAATAAAGTTCATCATTTTCTAAAACTATTTTTTTACCGCTATTTACGATTTTTTCTACATTTTCAAAAGATATTTTTAAAATATTTTCATAAACTGTATTTATTTTTTCTTGTTCCAAATCTAAAATTAATAAAGAGTCTAAGACTTCATAAAGTGCAGAGATATTTTTAGTCTTTATTGCATCATCTTTTGTTTTTTCCAAATAATTTATAAAATCTGGATTTGTTCTAGCTTCATTTAGCTCTTCGTTAGTCATTCATAAAGTCCTTCAATCTATTTAATACCTCTTTTGTTTTTTGAGCATTTTCAACTAATGCAATTCTTACATACCCTTTTCCAATACCTTCTCTTCCTAAAAAGCTTCCAGGTAATACTTTAATATTCTTCTGTTTATATAAGTTTTTTGTAAATTCTAATTCATCATCAACTTTTAGCCAAATATAAAAAGTCGCTTGAGGAATATCTATGCCTAAAATTTCCCGTGCCAATTCAAAGTTCTTTTTATATGTATCTCTAAAAACTTGCACATGATTTTCATCTTTCCATGCAGTAGCAGCTGCGTGTTGCAATGGAATTGGAGCAGCACAACCAACATAAGTTCTATATTTCATATAACTTTTTAAAATATCTGCATCACCAGCTATAAAACCACTTCTTAATCCTGGAGCAGAACTTCTTTTAGAAATAGAGTTAAGTACTAATACATTTTTAAACTCGCTATTTCCGGCATGTATACTAGCTTCTAAAAGCGAACAAGGTTTATTTTTTTCATCAAAATAAACTTCTGAATAACACTCATCATTTATCAAAACAAAATCAAATTCTAAAGCCTTTTTAACCCAAATAGCCAACTCTTCTTTACTCATATTTGCAGAGGTTGGATTGTTTGGATAGTTTAATACTACTAAATCACATTTCTTAAGGGTTTCATCATCTAAAAGTGCTTTATAGTCGTTTTCTTTAGTTAAATTTATATGAACAACTTCTGCCCTACTAGCAATTGCTGCACCTTCATATATCTGATAAAAAGGGTTTGTAAAAGCAATTGTTGGTTTAACTTTATCAAACAAATAAAACTGTGGAAAGTTAAATAAAACCTCCCTAGTACCAAAACAAGGGATAATCTGATTTTGTTCTAATTTAACGTTAAATCTTTTTTCTACAAAACCAATCATAGATTCACTTAAGAAATTCTCCCCTGCAGTTTTTGGGTAGTTTCTTAAGTACTTTGCACTTTCAGCCAAACTATCTTGAATAAATTGTGGCGTATCAAACTGTGGTTCACCTATTGTTAATGCACTTGCTTCATATGAACTATTTGGCACAATTTCATCCAATAATTCATTTAATTTTTCAAAAGGATATTTTTCAAATACCATCTCTTACCTTTATTTAATTTTCTACTACAGGGATTAAAAGTTGATTGTTTTGTTTTATATCAAAAGATAACAAATCAGAGTTTGTATAAAAAAATCTACTTAAATTTCTTTTTATAAACATATCTTTTTTTAGTGGTAAAATTTGCAATATGTTTTTTTGGTTTTTCAACTCTCTTATTGGGTTTTTCTCTTTTGAGACTATCTCTACTTTTTGTCCAAATATTTTTGCTAAGTTTTCAAAGTGATCCAAAATATTTGACTTATCTTCTTGTCCTGTGGGGTCCATATCGAATATTTTTGTTTTAAGTTTTAACTGACTTGAAACATCAAAAACTATTGGAGAGATTTGTTCATAAGATTTTGTATCATTTAATAAAATTACACTATTTTTTATTTTTGTGATATCTCCATAACCTGATTTAAAAATAGGAATTCTTAAATCTACTAGTTTAGAGATCCCCTCTTTGTTTTTAAATAGTTCATAAGAAATCATCATTAAGCCTATATCAAAGCTCTTTAAATCTTTTTTTAATAGGGCATCAAAGCCTATATTTCCATAATCAATTTCAAAGATAAGATTATCTTCATCTTTTAATTCTTCATTTATAAATTTCATTAAACCAACAGTAGTTGGTCTTGTAACTCTTACAATTAATTTTTGGTTTTTTATTAATTGATTTAGATACTTTACTTCTAAAACACATTTTTTTACAGTATCAACAGTTTGTAAATAGAGATCTAAATATAGATATAAATTGTGTCCAAAAGGCATAGGAAACTGCCCTTGTGTTTTTCCAACTGCATTATATACTTGCATCAAAACTTCAGGTTTTCCAATTATCAAAATAACATCATTTGGTTTTAAGATAAGTGATGGTTTGATTTTTATTAATTGTTGTTTTCGATAAAGTCCAAAAATTTTCCATTCTCGCTGTTCTATTGAACCTATATATCTATAGGCATAAGAGCTACCAAATGGAATTCTTATTTCCATTATTTCACCTTGTTTTAAACCTATATTTTGGGCTACAACAGGGATATTTGGAAGTCTTTCAACCATACCATTTGCAAGGACATCAATTCCTTTATAAATATTTATGTACTGATCAGAAAGGTCAATCCCCCAATAGTCCAAAATACTCATTTGCATTTTTGGTTTTTCTTCTTTTATATTCTCAATCACACTTAACATCTCATCTTTTGAATTAAGGGCAATAAGAGCTTGGGCATGAAGATCTTTATCTAATACCATAGCTAGCTTTGATTTTGATGTGGGATCAAATTTAAAAAATGTAAAATTTGAGGGTCTTTTATCAGTTAAGATAGCATCATTCATGTAAATAACATCGTATGAGTTATCACCAGTATTTGTCTCAATAATTCTTTGAAGCAATTTTTTAGCAACAATACCATCTAATATAATTAATATCTTTTTCATTAAGATATTATATCTTTTTCTTACTGATAGTGTGTTTTATCAAATTGCTTTTAATTTATTAATACAAATTTAAATGGTATAATCCCCACTTTTAAAGGAAAATTATTAATGCAATTTAACATAGATGGAAAATCTTTTCACAAAACAAGAGCCTGTACAATTAAAACAGCTCACAGTACTATTCAAACACCTGTATTTATGCCAGTGGGAACTCAAGCTACAGTAAAGGCACTCGATGCTAACGATATGCTGAGTCTTGGTGCACAAATTATTCTAGGAAATACTTATCATTTATATTTACGTCCAGGAAGCAAAATAATCAAAAAATTTGGGGGACTTCATGGTTTTTCAAGATTCCCAAACTCTTTTTTAACTGATTCTGGTGGCTTTCAAGCTTTTTCACTAGGAACTAATTCAAAACCAGATGAAAATGGAATTATGTTTAAATCACACATTGATGGAAGTAAACACTACTTTACACCTGAAAGTGTACTTGATACCCAATATGAACTTGGAAGCGATATTATGATGATTTTAGATGATTTAGTAGCCTTGCCAAATACAAAAGAGAGAATCAAAACTTCAATTGAGAGAACAACTGCATGGGCTCAAAAAGCAATAACTTATCATAAGAGCCAACAAGAAAAAGGCATAGGAGTAGATCAAAATATCTTTGCCATAATTCAAGGTGGAACAGATAAAGAGTTTAGAAAGCTAAGTGCCCAACAACTTTGTGCACTTACTGATTATGATGGCTTTGCCATAGGAGGTTTAAGTGTTGGTGAACCAAATGCAGATATGTATGAAACTGTAGAGTGGACAACAGATTTTATGCCCGAAGATAAACCAAGATACCTGATGGGTGTGGGAACACCTGAAGATTTGATAGAAAATATTGAACGTGGTGTTGATATGTTTGACTGTGTAATGCCCACAAGAAATGCAAGAAATGGGTCACTTTTTACAACTTATGGAAAAATAGCTATTAAAAATGCAAAATTTAAAGATGATGGAGAGCCTATTGACCCTGCATGTGAATGTTACACTTGCCAAAACTTTACAAAGGCATATTTAAATCATCTTTTTAGAGCAGGTGAAATTACCTATTATAGACTTGCAACTCTACACAACATTCACTACTATTTAACGCTTATGAGAGAAGCTAGGCAAGCAATTTTAGCCGATAACTGGGTAGAGTTTAAAAAAGAGTTTTATAGAAAAAGAGGCGTTGAGATTTAAGTGTCTTAACCACAGACAAAACTCTTTTTAGATAAAATGCAAAAAGTTGAAGAGCAACTCGTTGCTCTGTTTAGAATTTTCTCAAAGAGAGTGCAAGCACAAAACTACTTTTAAGGATTTTAATAAAGCCTAATAAAAAGTAGACAAATATTTCAGGTCCCTTTTAAAGGGCACCTTTTAAAGGAAAAAAATGACTATTGATGATAGTACAATTGATAAATTAGCAAAACTTTCTAGCTTGGAAATTGATGAGAGTAAAAGAGAATCACTAAAAAAAGAACTAGGTGATATTATTAATTTCGTTGAAAATTTAAATGAAATTGATGTTAGCCACATAGATGCAACATTTACAACAGTTGAAGGTGGAACACCTCTTAGAGAAGATGTTTCTAGCCAAGATTTAGAGATGTCAAAACATATACTTTCAAATGCTCCTAAAAGTGAAGATGGATACTTTATAGTTCCAAAAATCATAGAATAAGGCTTTTTTAATGATAACTGTTTATGGAATAAAAACCTGTGGAAGTGTACAAAAAGCCCTGAAATTTTTTAAAGAAAATAATATAGAAGTAGATTTTTTTGATTTTAAAAAAGATACTCCAAGTGCCCAAAAAGTAAAATCTTGGACCCAAAAATCAGATATAAATATACTTTTTAATTCAAAAGGTACTAAATATAAAACCCTCCAATTAAAAGAGTTAAACTTAGATGAAAATGGTAAATTTGAATGGCTATGTAAAGAGCCAATGCTTTTCAAAAGACCAGTTATTGAGTTTGATGATAAAGTTCTTGTAGCTTTTAATGAAGATATGTATAAAGAGACTTTTTTATAAGCCCCTTTATATAAAAAAAGATTATTTTACTTTCTATATCTAAGAACTCAAGCTAAATAATCATGGGAAACCCCAGGTTCTGAAGAGATAATCTCTTCATAAGTGATTTTTTGTAAATTTAAGTCTTTAAACTCTTTTGAGATTATATCAATGGCATCTTTATCTGCTGAATATAGCAAGGACCTACCATTATCATTACTTACATAAACAACATTTTTAGTTTGTTTAAAAATATTATCTACATGTTTTTGCCAATATTCTAAAAGTTCTTCATTATCACTAAGTTCATCATATCTGATATCCCATTGAAAGCATAAATCAGGTAATAATCCACAAGTTCTTTTATCAAAAAAATCTAATGTTATGCCAGTTAGTTCCATAATGTACCCCTTTTTCTTTTATTTTAATCCATTAAAACTTAAATAAAAGAAAATCTTAAAAGTACTTATTTACTTTCAGTTTTTATTTTATTAAAAACACAAATCAATCTAAACTCAAAATAGGTTTCTCTTTTACATTAAAAGTTTCCACTTTAAACTCATCATTCATGTGACTTACTGAAATATATGCTTCTTGATTATCTTTGTTTTTCAACATAAAAGAGGTCTCTTTATCAACTACAATTTCATTAAAACCTAAACCTTCATACTGATTTAATAAATCCTCTTTAATCTGTTCAAAGCTAATATCATATCTCTCATCAATAACCATTTTAAAATTATTCTCATCTTGAAAAAACTCTATTTCATTTAATTTTTCTTCTACTTCAATAACTTCTTGCTTGCTAATTATATATTCATAAGTTACAGATAAAAAACCAATGGTAAAAACTGTAATAAAAACATTAAGTAAAGAGTATAAAATACTTAACTTTTCAGAGATTAAAGCCATAAGAAATTCAATTGCCAAACCATAAACAAACCCAACAACTACTGCAAAAAAAACAGGTATTACAAGTACAGTTATAAAAACTAAAAATTTATGATTTTTTGTTAATTCAAAGGCATCAGAAAAATCAATTGGCTTATCTATTGAAATAGCAGGGAAAATTAGAGATATTCTTGAAAAAACAATTCCAATAAAGACTACAATTACAATAGAAATACCAACACTATAAATAGATGCAAGGCTAGAACCCAACAGACTTTGAATAGCTTTACCTAAAAACATAGCAATAAAATACAATATAAAAAAAGTGAGTCCTAAAAGGATTCCTAATCCAATTCCTTTTAAAATAAAAGTGAGTTCTCTTGTTCCAAATGTGTAAACTCCCCAAGTTGGAGTTTCTTCTTTACTTAAAAGTAATATTCTATGTACATTGATAGACATAACAATTGTAATAAGAAAAGATAGGGCTACTAAAGCATACAAATAAAAAGAGCTTGTAGTTTCGCCAATACCATGTGTACTATAAAACTCAATTACAATTAATAAAAAAAAAGGAATAAGTAAAGCTTTGGTCAAAATATACTTTTTTTCAAAAAGTAAGTCTAAAGTTCTTTTTATAATCTCTTTATACATATATTTTCCTTAGCTATCTTTGCAGATTAATTTGGGGAAAAGAGAAGAGATAAAACCCTTCTCTTATAAATATTTTATTTTCTTGCCTCTTTTAAAGTATCAGCAATCATAAATGACAATTCTAAAGCTTGGTCAGCATTTAGTCTTGGGTCACATTGGGTATGGTATCTACTTGCAAGTCCCTCTTGCGTAATAGCAGAACTAGCACTTCCAGTACACTCAGTTACATTTTGTCCTGTCATCTCAAGATGAATTCCACCGGCAACTGTACCTTCAGCATTGTGAATTTGGAAGAATTGTTTAACTTCCCCTAATACTGATTCAAAATCTCTTGTTTTGTATCCATTATCAGTTTTGATTGTATTTCCATGCATAGGGTCACTTGACCATAATACATTTTTACCTTCAGCTTTTACTCTTTTTAGTAAATTTGGATAGATATCCCCAATCTTTTGGGCACCCATTCTAACAATAAGATTTAATCTTCCTGCTTCATTTTCAGGATTTAGGGCATCAATTAATTTGATTAATTCATCCTCTTTCATAGAAGGACCAACTTTGCATCCTATTGGATTTTTAATACCTCTAAAGTACTCTAAATGTGCACCATCAAGCTCTCTTGTTCTATCACCTATCCATAACATATGAGCAGAACAATCATACCAATCACCTGTTAGTGAATCTCTTCTTGTAAGTGCTTCTTCATAGTTAAGTAAAAGTGCTTCATGGGAAGTATAAAGTGTAGTTTGATTTAGCTGTTGTGTATTTTCTGAAGTTATTCCACAAGCTTTCATAAAAGCTAAAGTTTCAGAAATCTTATTTGCTAACTCATCATATTTTACACCCAAAGTATGGTCTTTAATAAAACCTAAATTCCACTCATGAACTTGATGTAAATCTGCCATTCCACCTCTTGAAAATGCTCTTAAAAGGTTTAGCGTAGCTGCACTTTGATTATATGCTTTTAAAAGTTTTTTAGGTTTTGGCAATCTTGATTTTTCATCAAACTTAACAGAGTTTACAATATCACCTCTATATGAAGGTAGTGCTATTCCATTTATATTTTCAAAATCATCACTTCTTGGTTTTGCAAATTGACCTGCGATTCTTCCAACTTTAACAACTGGACATCCACCTGAAAAAGTCAATACAACTGCCATTTGCATCATCACTTTAAATAAGTCTTTTATATTATTTGCATTAAATGCATCAAATGATTCAGCACAATCTCCACCTTGAAGTAAAAAAGCTTTTCCTTCTACAACATCTGCCAATTGACTTTTTAAGTTTCTAGCTTCCCCTGCAAATATTAGTGGAGGATAAGAAGCTAACTCCTTTTCCACTTTTGTAAGTTTTTCTATATCATTATAAGTTGGTTGTTGTTTTATAGGCAAATTTCTCCAAGAACTTGGATTCCAATTATTCATAGTATACCTTTTATTTTAAATTATTTTATGCTTTTATTTTTGCTAAAAGCTCTTCAAATGAGACTTTAAATGCATCTAAACCTTCTGTTAATAAAGTATCATATATTTCATTTATATCAATATCATGACTTGAAAGCATTTTAAAGAATTCATCACATTCATTTTCACTAATTATCTCGCTAGGTTCTTTACTACCACTTGTTATATAATCTTCAATCGTAGCTAAAGGTGCAGTGTTTACACTATTTGGATAGAGTAAGTTATCTACGTAATAAGTTGATTCTAACTCATCCCCTTTTACCCCTGTACTTGCAAAAAGTGCTCTTATATTTTTATTTTTAAATTTATTTATTTCATGGTAACACTTTACAGCATTTATAATACCAAGTTTAGAAGTCTCAATGCCTTTTGCTTTAAATTCAGTATCACATAATCTATCAAATCTTGAAACAAAAATAGAGACAACAGCTTTACATTCTGTAATTGATTTTTCCATTCCAGCATTTAGTGCTTTTGAACAATTAATTGCTTGTTGGGGAGAGAATATTAAAGTTGCATTTACATTTATACCTTGTGAAGTCAGCTCTTCCATTGCAAGATATCCAGCTTGCGTAGCTGGAACTTTTATCATAACATTGTCATGACCTATTGTTTTAAAAAGTCTAATTCCCTCTTCAATAGTTCCATTAGCATCATCACACAATGTAGGGTCAACTTCTAAAGAAATAAAACCATCATCATAATCATCTTTGTGCATTGGCTCTAGTACTTCAGCTGCTCTTTTAATATCTGTCATTGCTAATTCTTCATATATTGTTTTAGCATTATTTGCTTGTAAAATCTCAAGTTGTTGCTTATATGCAACAGAGTTTGCAATAGATGAAGCAAAAATTGCAGGGTTTGAAGTAGCACCTTGAATAACCTCATCTTTTATTAAATCTTGAAATTGTTTCTCTAAAAAATCTCTTTCAATAAAATCACACCACAATGAAAAATTTATATCTTCTTTTAAACTCATTTTAACTCCTTTTAATAGTCCCTATTAAAAGGGACCTTTCATTTTTTTATTTCTTTTAACGATAAAAATAAATTCCATCTAAAGAAACAAATCCTAAAGTGCGTCCAAAGACGCTGTTACCTAGATATGTTGTAAGATTTGTGTCAAATCTTTTGTATCAACAATAATATTTGCCTCTTTTTTCAAAATCTCTTTTGCACAAAAAGCTACTCTTTTAGCGGCATATGGAAACATTGAAACATCATTTGCACCATCACCTGCTACTAAAGTGTTCTCTTTAGAAACACCAAGCATGGCTTGAACTCTTTGTATCATATCACCTTTGGAAAACCCAAACATCATATCTCCACCAACTAGACCTGTTAAAATCCCATCTTTATGGTGTAAAATATTTGAAAAATCAGCATCAAGTCCTAGTTTCTGTTTTGCAGGTGTTGTTCCTATTCTAAATCCACCAGAAAAACATACTACTTTGTAACCTTGTTCTTTTAGTTTTGCAATAGTCTCTTGGGCACCTGGCATAAGCGGTAGATTTTTACATATTTCTACTGCTAAGCTATTTTCTAAACCTTTTAATAAAGCCACTCTTTCAATAAGTGACTCAAAAAAGTCCAATCTTCCAGCCATCGCTTCTTCTGTGATTTTTGCAACTTTTTCTTCAAGACCTAATGGTTTTGCTAAAAAATCAATAGTCTCTCCATCCATCAAAGTTGAATCAAAATCAAATACAGCTAATTTCATCGTTTATCCTACCCATATATCATTGTATATATTTTTAAAAAAGATATATATTACCAAAATTATACTAAAATGATTACTTTACGGTTTCAAAGCAAAGATAAGGATATAGATTGAAATTAGCCTCTATTGATATAGGATTAAAAAGAATTGGCGTAGCACTGAGCCTTACAAAGACTATAGTTACCCCACAAACAGCCATATTAAGAAAGAATAGAAATCAAGCTTCAAATGATGTTGATAGCTTTTTAAAAGAGTGGGAAATAGAGAAACTAATTGTGGGATTTCCAAGTTCTAGTGATGATATGCAAAAAAGAGTAAAACACTTTGTCAATCTTCTAAAATTTGAAGGTGAAATAGCTTTTCAAGAAGAGAACATGAGTTCAATCGAAGCAGAAGAGTTAATGAAGGGTGATATAAAATATAAAAGAGATGGTAGAGTTGATTCACTAGCAGCTAAAATAATACTTGAGAGATATTTAGCAAAAAATTAATTATAGGGATTTCCCTATAATTAAACTATTTACCAAGTCACAGTATCGTTTGAGCCAATTTTTCCTATAACTACCTCATCTTCCCAAGTTACAAGTCCAGTTTTTATATCTGTCATTGAAAGTTGAAAATAGTATTCAACTATTTGGTCATCTTTATTTGCTTTTGCTGTTCTTTGTAAGATATTACCTGATAGTGATAATTCAGGGGCATAGAGTGTATTTTTTTTAATAACTGTACTTTTCTTGAACTCATCATTATCTCTTAGTGTTCTAGAATCTTGGGCTAAATCATCCCTTTGTGTTCCCACAGCTGATGTCATTATTGCTTTTCCAGAATTTAGTATTGCAATTCTCATTTTTTTAGTCAAAAATTTCACATCAATTCTTTGGGTAGTATCATTTACAATATCACTCATCATAACTACATATTTCCCACCAGCACTTTTATTTAAAGCCCCACTTTCTAATAAAGAAGCTACCATATCACTAGCTGCTTTTTCAAAATCTTGTCTATCAATTCCCATAGTTACAACTGATGATTTTGGAGAGTTTTCTGGTAAATACTCAGGTTTTTGGCTACAAGCCGTAAATAGTATTGTTGTTATAAATAGTGTTGAAATTATTAATTCTTTACTTTTCATTGTTTTCCTTAATTTTGGTATTCATAGTTGTAACTATCTTTTCTTCTCATATCATCTTCTGTTGGTTCTTGTAGTCTAATTTCAAAACCTTCTGCTCTTATTGAAGGAGAGATGGCACGAATCATAAATCCTCTTTTTGCTTCAACTTCAGCAATCTTCCATTGTGATAATATTGTTCTTTCACTAAAGCCATTTCTATCTAACCACTCTATTTTATAAACTACTTTTTTATTTGTTGATGAAGTATTTTTAAATTTTGCTTCAAGAAGTATAAAACCATCATGTCTTTTAACATGGTTTACTCTTTCTAATTTTAACCACTCTTCTAGTGATGAGTCTTCAATGATTATATGGGAATCACTTACTTCAAGCTCTTTTTGAGCACAACCTGAAAAAAATAGAAAACTTAATATACCAATTAATAAATAAACTTTTTTCATACTTTCATCTCCTTAAAATAAAATTTCATGAATTATCTCATTTCCTACATTTTGGGATTTTACATATATCAGTGCATTTTTCCCTTTAGGAATCAGAATTTCTTTTATAATTTTACCTTGATTATTTTTAATATCTATTACTTTTTCATTTAATTTCAATCTTAAACTTTGAAAGTTTTTAGGTAAATCACTCCATGACCTAATATCAGCCCTATTTGTGAGGTTTTGATATAAGAAGCTTAAAAATCCACCTAATGGGCTTTTATCATTTAATTGTTTTTGGGCTACTGTTTTTGAAATAGTATTAGCTATAGCTTCACTTAAAACTTTTGGAAACTTTTTTTTAAATTCTGTTTTAATTACTCTGTCCATATTACTTATCTCAGTGGTTTTTTTATTATTAACTTCTAAATAAGCATAGGAAGTACTTCTTTCAATGATTTTTGGTAAAGCAATACCTGTATATATTACATTATTTGTAAATATAAACAAAGGAATATTGATTCTTATTTCATCTTTTATCATGCCTTCTCCATTTTCATAGATAATCCAAGCATAATTTTCTTTTGAATTTTTAAATGAACTTAAATATTTTTGACTTAATTCAAAATCACTTTTTATCTGCTCATTTAAAGGGTTCATCTCATACGATTCTTTCAATAAGTCTCTAGCTTTTATCCCATCACCTTCTAGTAAAAAATAAATGCCTGCAATATAATTAACAAAAGGATTTACAAAATTAGGATATGCCTTAAAATCATTTAGTAAAGAGTCATACTCTTTATAAACAAAATCTTTTGCTTCAGTTTCTTGATTTTTACTAGATAACTCTTCTTTTTTATCTTTTATTTCATCAATAAAATACTCTTTTGCTCTTCTTTGTCTATCTAATGCTCTATTAAATTCTACCCTTGCATTTTGAGGGTCATTTAAACTTGCAAAATTTAGTGCTTTGTAGGTATTAAGCATAACCTTTTCATAGGTATTACCTTCATATTCATTGGCATTATTATTTACTAAAATACTTACTGAACTTTCTAAGATATTTTTTACTGTTGAATCTTTATCAACCGTTTCTTTATACGAAATTTCTGCTTTATCAAAAAAATCATTACTTTTTTGATAATCTAGGCAATTCCTAGCTTTTGAGCCACCTTTTATAGCCCAAAGAATAGTATCATTGTCATCTTTTATTTTTTCATCTATTTTTTTATAGTCACAGCTATTTGATTCAATATTAGAATCATTTGGTCCTATTATGCTAGTACATCCAGCTAAAACTAAAAGAAGAGAAGAAAATAATAAAAACTTTATATTTAAATAAACTTTTTTTTTCATATAAAGTAATTACTTCTCTAAAGCAACAACAGCTATTGCAAAGCCATTGTCATGTGTTATTGATACATGAGCTTTTTTTATAGAAAAGTGCTCTATTACTTCTTGTGAGAAAGTTATAAGAGGTGCATTTTTAGCAGACTTTGAAAGTAAAATATCATGAAAACCACACTCTTCTCCAATGCCACAACCCAAAGCTTTACTTGCTGCCTCTTTTGCTGCCCAAAAGCCTGCTGCTGTTTCTATTTTTTTGATTAACTTTATTTCATCTTCATTTAAATATTTTTGATAAGCTTTTATTCCAAACTTTTTATACATCTTTTCAATTCTATTTATACTTACGACATCAATACCAATCATTTTTAACCTATGTAGATGTATAATACACCCATGAATATTCTATTTAAAAAATTATTATACCTTATCATTATGCTTTTTATTATTAGCTTGATATCATTTTTAGCAATTAATCTGGCTCCCAACTCATTTTTTGCAAGTGGAGAACTAAATCCAAATATTACCCAAGAATCAATAGAGCACTTAAAATCTATCTATGGTTTGGACAAACCTCTTTATGTACAATTCTTTTCATGGATTTTTGCAATAGTTCAACTTGATTTTGGGATTTCCTTTAGTTCAGGAGAGATGGTAAAAAATGAAATCCTAGATAGAATACCAATAACACTAACCATAAATATAATTTCTATGGTTCTTATATTTATCATTTCATTATATTTAGGGATTAAATCAGCTCTAAAAAAATCATCTTTTTTTGATAAGTTTACAGGGCAACTCTCTCTTTTAAGTTTTTCTATGCCTTCGTTTTATTTGGCACTACTAGCAGTTTTAATATTTGCTATGAATTTAGAAGTTTTACCAATAGCAGGATTACATAGTGTAAAAGATGATGGAAGTTTAAATTATTATTTGGATTTTGCATGGCATTTGATTTTACCAATTTTTATAATTGTTTTTGGAGGAATTGGAAGTTTAACGTTATATATAAGGTCACTTACAATAGAGATATTAAAAAGTGATTATATCTTTTTTGCAAAAGCTAGAGGACTAAATAAAAATCAAATATTAAAATACTATATTTTGCCAAATCTCTATCCTCCAGTTATAACCATACTTGGATTGTCACTTCCAGGTATAATTGGAGGATCTGTTATACTTGAAACTATATTTTCAATAGATGGAATGGGCTTACTTTTTTTCCATAGTGCCCTAGCACATGATTATCCAGTTATTATGGGGATATTAATTATTGGTGCATTTTTAACTCTGCTTGGAAATATATTAGCTGATTTGGTTTTATTAAAACTAAATCCAAATTACAATGAAAAATAAAAAGAGTAACTCGTTACTCTTTTTAGGGTTTGCTTCTTTAGATGGAATTTATTTCCATCCATAAAAGAAGTCATTAAAAATAGGAACTAATTTTAAGGAGTTTTATTGCAAATAATTAATACGATAGAAGAGTTACAAACTATAAGAAAAGAGTTAAATGGAACAATAGGATTTGTTCCAACTATGGGTGCGTTACATGAAGGGCATATCTCCCTAATAAAAAATGCACGGGCAGACAATGATATTGTTGTTGTTTCAATTTTTGTTAATCCAACTCAATTTTCTATAAACGAAGACTTGGATAAATATCCAAGACGTGATGCTGCTGATAAAAAAATCTGTGAGCTTTGCAAAGTTGATTACCTTTTTATGCCAGAAGTTGCTATGATGTATCAAAGCAATGATGAAGTTTTAATAAAAGCTCCAAAAATACCTAGCTTTATTCTAGAAGGTGAAAAGAGACCTGGACATTTTGATGGAGTTTTACAAGTTGTATTAAAACTGTTTAATTTAGTTCAACCAACAAATGCTTATTTTGGTAAAAAAGATGCTCAACAACTCTCACTAATATCTCAAATGGTCAAAAATCTTTTTTTACCTATAAACATAGTTGAATGTGAAATTATAAGAGAGCAAGATGGACTTGCTATGAGCTCTAGAAATGTTTATTTAACACCAGATGAAAGAAAAGAAGCATTAGCCATTTCAAAATCTTTAAATGTAACAATAGTATCAATTACAAAAGGGCAAAGAGATAGCAAAATCATAAAAGATAAAATGCATGAAGTTATGTCAAATCTTGATGTTGAATATATTGCCGTAGTAAATAGAAATTTTGAAGAGATTCAAACAATAGAGGCAAAAAATACAATTATACTAATTGCTTGTAAAGTAGGTACTACAAGACTTATAGATAATATTTGGATATAGACTTTAAAAAGAAGTCTATATCGTACACTTTTTTGTAATCTTACATAAAGGACAAAAGTTAGTAAGTCCTGCAATCAAAGGTATAACACCTAAATAAAACCACGCAATACCTGTAAAAATCCCAACCAATATTAAGATAATCCCTATAGCTATTCTAAACTTTCTACAAAAAAGTTTTATTTTATCAAATTTGTTCATTTTTATTCCTATTTAAAATAAGTTTTTATTATATGTTATTATATATTTTTAAATCATTTTTGTCAAATTTTATATAATTAATTATAATAATAAATTATATAAAATAAAATAGAATTATTCTATTTTTGATAAATTCAAACTATTATGCTAAAATTCCAAAAAAATTAATAGGTTATATATGAAATTTTCAACACAAAATCCTGAGAAATCATTGCATCTAGTTAGTCTTGGTTGTACAAAAAACCTTGTTGACTCAGAAATTATGCTTGGGAAATTAAGAGATTATAAAATATCAAATGAGGTAGAGACTTCTGATGTAATTATTGTAAATACTTGCGGGTTTATTGATAGTGCAAAAGAAGAGAGTATTAATACAATTTTAAACCTGCATGATCTTAGAAAAAAAGATTCAGTTTTAGTAATGGCTGGGTGTTTAAGTGAAAGATATAAAGAACAACTTCAAAAAGAGTTACCTGAGATTGATATTTTTACAGGAGTTGGAGATTATGATAAGATAGATACACTTGTAAATGAAAAAAGAAGTGGTTTTTCAGATGAAGTATTTTTATTAAATGAGACAAATGATAGAGTAATCACTGGTTCAAATTATCATGCTTATATAAAACTATCAGAAGGGTGTAATCAAGTTTGTTCTTTTTGTGCTATTCCATCTTTTAAAGGAAAACTTCACTCAAGAACTTTAGAGTCTTTAGTAAAAGAAGTTAAAAACTTGGTGGCACAAGGTTTTTATGATTTTTCTTTTGTTTCACAAGATAGTTCATCATTTTTAAGGGATTTAGATATTAATAATGGATTAGAACAATTAATTAGTGAAGTTGAAAAAATAGATGGAATCAAAAGTGCTAGAATATTATATCTTTATCCATCAACTACAACTCTGTCACTTATAAAAAAAATCGAAAACTCAAAAGTATTTGAAAACTATTTTGATATGCCACTACAACACGTAAGCTCTAACATGCTTAAAATCATGAAAAGAGGTAAAGGTATAGAAAAACTCAATGAGCTTATGAGAGCCATGAGAGATACTCCTAAATCCTTTGTAAGAACTACATTTATCGTAGGACATCCAGGTGAAACAGAAAATGACTTTAACGAACTATGCTCTTATGTTGAAGAGTATGGATTTGATAGAGCAAATGTATTTTCATATTCTGATGAAGAGGGAACAACTGCCTATGATAATACAAATAAGATAGAGCAAAAGACAATTGATGCTAGAGCTGATATTTTAGGTGAAATAATCCAAAGAAAAACTTTAGAATCCCTAGAAAATGAAGTTGGAAAAATAGTAGATGTTTATATTGATGGACAAAGTGATGAGCATGAATATTTACTAAGTGCTAGAAAGACTATTTGGGCACCTGAGATTGACGGAGAAATTTATATCAATGATAAAGAGATAAACACAGAATTAACTGTTGGAAAGACTTATCAAGTAAGAATCACTGAATTAGTTGGAGATAAACTCATTGGAACGGCAATTAAAGAGCTTTAATGATTGAATTTAATATCAATACTCAAAAAAATCTTTTAGCATTTTCTGCTGGTATTGATTCAACTGCGCTATTTTTTTTACTTCTTGAAAAAAATATTCCTTTTGATATTGCAATTGTTGATTATAATTTAAGAGCACAATCAAAAGATGAAGTTGCATATGCAAAAGAGTTAGCTTCTAAATATGATAAAAAATGTTTCACTAAAGAGATAAAACTTGCAAATACATCAAATTTTGAAAAGCACGCAAGGGATATAAGATATGAGTTTTTTGAAGATATTATAAAAAACGAAAACTACCAATCACTCATTACTGCACATCAACTAAATGATAAACTAGAGTGGTTTTTAATGCAACTAACAAAAGGTGCTGGCTTAGTTGAATTAATTGGATTAGAAGATAAGACAAGCAAAGAAACATATACTATATATAGACCTCTTCTTGAAGTATCAAAAGATGAACTTCAAAATTTTTTAGAAAAAAACAAATTAAAATACTTTATTGATAGTTCCAATAGCGATGAAAAATATAAACGAAACTATTTTAGAAAAAACTTTAGTAATGATTTAATAAAAACTTATAAAAATGGAATTAAAAATAGCTTTAAATATTTAGAAAGTGATATCCAATCTCTGAGTTTAAAAGGAAAACCTATTTATAAAAAAGAGTCTTTAGAAATCTTTACTAATCAAAATGATAAAAATTTAAATATTAAAATAATAGATAAATCTTTAAAAAAAAGAGGTATTTTAATATCAAAAGCTCAAAGGGATGAAATACTTAAACAAAAAGAGATAAGCATCTCAGATAAAATAAATATTTCAATTACAGATAAATTTATTTATATAGCACCAAAATCAGCTCATGTTATGGATAAGGTTTTTAAAGAGAGTTGTAGAATCAATAAAATTCCAAAAAATATAAGAGCTTATATTTTTGAAATAAAGATTGAGCCAAAAGATCTATTTATCTAAAAACTTTTTTACGTTAGAGATTGTTTTTAACTCTGTTAAAATATCTTCTCTATAATTAAATAAAAAGTTTGCATTTTTAAAAAATAGTTCTCTTAATTTTAAAAGTTCTTCATGTGTTAGGTCAAAGTCAGTTATTTCTGTAGTTTCTAAATAAGTTAAAGCCCAAGACTTTAACCCCTCTGCTCTTAGTTCATCTTCTAAAGAATCAACATAAGTTAATCTCTTTAGTGCTTCTAAAGACCAGTCTCGTCTTTCCATGCTTCTATAAGACCCTGAGATACTTTTTTAACTTGGTGTATTAAATTAACATTGTCATTAATACCAGCAGTAAAAAGAGTCTCTATTTGATATAGGTATAAACCATCAAGATAGTGTGCAATATCTCCACCATCAAAGTCTAATACATTTCTTAATTCATCAAAAATTGCAATTGATTTATTTATATATATAAATTTTTCTTCAACGTCGCCATTTTCCATTGCCTCTTCAGCAAAAGAAAGATATCTAAGTAAACCCTCATATAATTTAAGGATTAATACATATGGGTCGTTACTTACTGCATTTTGTTGATTATAAACATCTAATCCCACCATCATCTCCATCTTTTTCTTGACTCAGAGTATATTATATTAAACCTTAAACTAATTAGAAACAGATTGATTTATCATCATCTCTAAACCTGCAAATTGCGAATTAAATCTACTAATAATTGTTCCATAGTCTGCAAATTGCTGTGCTAACTGTGCATATTTTGAATCTAAATCTTCCGTTGCTTTTTCTAAATCACTTTCAAGGGCTGTCTTTCTAGAATCCATATTATTTTCATAAGAAGTAATTATCCCATCAAATCCATCCATATCATCAAGTAAAGTCTTTAATTGTGTACCAAACCCTTCATTTTCTGCTGTTCCAATAAAAAGATTCTTTAGATTGTCAAAATCATCACTAATTGCTGTATTAAATTCTGTATCATTTAATGACAAGGTACCGGTTTTATCAAGTGACAATCCGTAGTTAAATAAATTTAAATCAGAATCTGCCCCATAATTTCCAAAAATCTGATCTTTAACTTGTGAAAGAATAGTTCTTAAAGTACTTCTATCATCTATATTAGAATCAGCTGAGTAAAGTTCAGTATCAATAGAATCAACTAAAGTATTATATTTATCAATAAAATCTTTAAAAAGTGTTGAAATACTTGTAGTATCTTTTTCAATTGAAATTGAAGATTCTCCTATTTTTACTGCTGTAATTTTTAATCCACCATCTACTGTTACAAGATTTGAGGAGACATCATAATCAACCCCATCAATTTTTGCTTGTAAATTTTGTGCAGTTAAAGTATGGTTGTTATTAGTTAAATTTAATCCCAAATCATCATTTGTAACCTCAAGTGGGCTTCCATCACTTCTTCTAATAGATACAGTTCCATCAACTCCAATAGAGGCATCAAAATCAGGATCTGCATCTATACTTGCGATGAATTGACTATAGTTATCAACTCCATCAGTTGTAAAATCTGTACCATTTAAAGATAATGTTAGTCCAGCTGCAGGAACTGTTCCAGAAGCAATTGTAGTATCAGATAAGAATTCATTAAGCCCTAAGTCAATTCCAGTTTCTGTTATACTTAAAGCATTGTCAGTTCCTGACTTCTCACTTTTTATTACTAATCTAAAAGAATCTGTTCCTACTGATTCAACTGATGCATTAAAATTAGAGTTTATATTAATCTCTTCTGCTAACTTTTCATAAGTTTTGTTAAGTGTTGAAAACTCTACACCATTGATAACTAGCATTGATCCTGAAGTTGAAGATACAATAGCATCTTTATCAGCAAATGAAGAAGATTGATATACATCTCTTTGTGCTAATTGTGATACATCTACAGTTGTTGTACCTGTATTCAAACCTCCAGCATCAACTGCATCAAAATTTACAGACTCACCAGTTGTTGTTGCACTTTTAGTTTCAAAAGCATTTACTCCACCTGATACAAATAGGTCAAATGGTTTTATGGAATTAAGTAAATCTTGCGTTTGAAGTTTTATTTCTGCTACTTTTACACTCTCTAATTCCCAATTTGAAAGACTTGTTTCAATTGGTTCAATAGAACCTTTTCTTTCGGCAGATTTTAACTTATCAATTAATTCTTGATTTAAAGTAGAAGCTTGCCCTGTTCCTAATCCTAATACACCTTCAGCCATAATTTACTCCTTAACTTTTAAGTCCAAGTAGCGTCTGCAACATTTGATCAACTGTTGTTATCATTTTTGCATTTGCAGAATACGCTGCTTGAAATTTCATTAGATTTATCATCTCTTCATCATTATCAACTTTTGTTTTCAAATCATATGAGTTCTTCAATGATTCAACAACCGCAGTTTGTGTTTCAAGAATAAAATCACTACTCTCTTTATCCCTTGATATATTTGTTCTTATACCTTGTAAAAATTGAGAAAGAGATGCTGTATCTTTATCGTTTGCTACCATATCATTATTTGAATCTTGTCCAAATCCTAAAAATGAAATATCCTCTTTCCATTGGTGTGTTGCCAAGTAATCATAATCTTTTTGTTCTAATCTTCCAACAGCTACTTTATTAAACTGCATTGTTCTCACGCTTGAACCACTAAACAAATCAATATCATCTGCTATTTCAATGTTATTATCTGTTGCAATTTCACCGTTAATATAAGTCCCATCATCATTTTTAATATAACTAGAAGTCATATCAACAAATGTTTTAGCAAAATCATCTAAAGATTTTTTATACTCATCAAATATATTATTTCCAGAATCTGTGACTAAATTTTCTACTATAGCTTTTAACTTACCATTTGTAATATTTAAAGCCTCATCACGTGTATTTATAGTAATTGCATTACTTGAAGCCAAACTTCTATCTGCTTCTTTATAAATAGAACGAGATGTAACTCCCTCTTTATTATTTATAAGCAATGTTGATGTCATAGTAACAGCTTGAGAACCACTTGCAGCTGCATTATCTGTAATGGAAAAACTATATGTATGGTCTGTATTTACATCAGCTAACTCATTAGTAGGAGTTGTAAAACTAAAACTTTTAGTTCCTGCTGGAATTGTAATTTGTCCAGTTTCAATATCATAGGTTATATTATTAGGACTAAATACAGGAGCCTGATCAAAATAATCCCCCGTATCATCAGTAAATGATATTTTCATTACTTGTTCAGTACTGCCTGAAGCTTTTAAATCAACTGTATGGGTAATTGAACTTCCATCAACAGCTGCTAAACTTTTTATTGACTCAACTTGCAATGTCCCACTTGCTTGTGAATCACCGGTAATCTCATTTACACTAGGTATTGCACTTACTATATTGTTTGTGTTTGTAGTAGATGTAGATATCTCATAATCTTGTGTTACATCTTTCCCATCATTTACAACACTTAGAACCGAAGTAATTGTATTACTAGTTCCTGTCAATGAGAGTGTATACTCTTGAGTTTTACCAAATAGTGCAAGAGAAGACTCAGCTGTCCCTGTTCCATATGGTAAAGTTCCAGTCGCTTGTTCAACTGAATCAACAGTTATAGTAAAAGATTCAACCCCTGAAGGCACTGTTAATTGATTTGTTGTTGCATTATATGTTACACCATTGGTTAAAGTAACAGTTCCTGAAGTTCCATAGTTATCAGATAAATCTATATCAAAAGTCTCACCTGCACTTGCAGCTCCTAAATCTACAGCATGTGTCACACTTAAGCCATCATCTGCAAATTTACTTTGAATAGTTACTTCATTGCTGTTTATTGAAGGGCTTACTGAGTATGTAGCTTCGTTAATAGAGTATGCTTCTTCAGTAAATGTAACTCTACTATCAAATTTCCCATCTGTTCCTGGAACTTTTGCTTCAATAAGTAAAAACATATCCTGACTATCAACTGTAAATTTATTTCCTTTTTCATCAATTCCATAGTTTCCATTATAGGCTTTTACTTTTGTAGCCATATCTGCATTACTATTTATTTTTTCGATTAAGGCTCTTACATAGTTATCTTTATCTACTTTTACAGTTTCATCAACTCCATCGCCATCTAAGTCAAATACCATTGTTTCACCGTATTCAACACTAACAGATGTTGTATTATCTAATTCAAAAGTAATTACATCTTCTTCATCAAAAGTATCTGTATCTTTTAATATATTACTTTTACTTCCAGTTTCAGTAACATATCTATCTATTTGAGCCGTATACTCTTGCCCTAAAGAGAGTTCACCAACAGTTGCATTTGAAATGATAATTTCACCACCGATTTTCAACTCATATAAATCAGTTCCTCTATCAACACTTACATCAACATAATCAGATAATTGTTTTTCTAGTAAATCTCTTTTGTCCAATAAGTCATTAGAAGCAAATCCTTGCTCATTTATTTTTTTATTGATTTTTCCAATATCATTAAGCATTCGATTTACATCATCAATATTTGTTTCCAAGGCTTGTTGAAAAACTTTTTCTTGATCTTCAATTCCTTCATAAAGACGATTTAAATCATCAACAATTAATTGTCCACTAATTTTCAATTCATTTTTATAAACTTCATTATTAGGGTTTGCTCTTAGACTCTCAATTGTCTGAAAATATCTATCTAAATCAAAAGATAAACCAGCCTCATCTGTTTCTTGGAAAATTGATTCAACATTTTCTAGCATAAAAGATAGTTCGGATTGATAGTTTTCTTTACTGTTTTGTTTAATGATGTTGTCATATAAGTATTGACTAGTGATTCTGATTGTATCATCAACTGAAACACCTCTTCCCCAAAGACGGTCATCAGAGATATTCATTTCACTTGTTTCTACAACTCTTTTTTTATATCCCTCAGTATTCATGTTAGAGACATTATTCATTGTATTCTCAACAGCAATTCTAGCTGCAGATAGACCAGTTTGTGCAACATTTAACGAATTAAGCATTTGAACCTTCCTTTGGGATAATATCCCTAATTATTACATTACAATTCTTAATGTTAGATTAAATTAGAAGGGCCAAAGCATTTTTAGTAGTTTTGTTCCCCAAGGTTGATGCATAACGTCCTGTTCTTCACCATCTTTTTTATACAAAACTTTCAAATTTGCAACTTGAGATGATTTTATAGAGTTGTCTGGACTTATATCATAAGGCCGAATAACCCCCGAAATTATTATCTCTTGCTTCTGTTCATCAATCAACATCTCTTTAGAACCTTTAATGTAATAGTTTCCATTTTGATATGTTTCTTCTATTATAACAGAAAGTGTCGTAGAAAAAGATTCATCCGCTGCAGCTTTGACATCTCCTTTGAAAGAGCTATCACTACTTGAGTTAAATTCAACACCGCCATAGCTATTAATTTTGTCTGCTACTTTTTGAACTCTATCATTTAAAGGTAGCAAATTGTTTGCTGAAGGAGTTATAAGTCCTCCACCTAAAGATTCTGAGCTTGTGTTTGTAAGTTCTCTTTTATTACTAGTGTTTGAGGATAGAGCTTCATCAATAACTACTTGAATTATATCACCAACTTGTAGGTCTTTTTTATCTGCAAATAAAGAAGGTCCTTTTCGAGAATATAAAGAACCTTTATTATATTGAACAACAGGCTGTGGTTTTACTACTTGTATAGGAGGTTTTTCAAATTCAATCTCAGGAGTAGTGCCTGAACAAGAGTTTAAAAAAAAAGCAAATAAAACAACTGCAAAATATTTAGTTTTCATTATATTTACTCTCTATTATATATTTTATATCTATTACTATTTTAATATTGTTTAAATCATTCTTTATTAATGCTAAAGTTCCATATCTAACCTTTAGGGCATCTAGATTTGCACTTGTATCACATACTAATAATATCTTGTTTTTTACAATTTTAACATCTTGTATATACTCTTGACCAATCAAATCGACTGCTGTTTCAACTTCTTTGAATATCAGTCTCTCTACTTTTTTAGAGTCTTCTCTTTTCATCTCTTCAATATTTTGTGGAGATATTTTATCTCTATCTTGGCTTGAAGAAAACTCATCACTCATATGAAAATAGTATGCAGTAAACATAGTAACTAATGCAAGAACTGAAATTATTTTCATTACATAATTTTTAGGTCCACTATTTTTTACTGTAACTATCATTTATCCTACTTTATTACAAAAGTTGTAAACAAAATATCTTTAATACTACTCTTTTGAATATCAGAGTTTCCAGTAGTTGCATCATTTAAAACTTTATTAATTTCATCAATCATCTCATCTTTTAATAAGGCTTTCCCACCTACAGTTAAAAGTTCTTCTGAACTTCTTGCACTTATTTGAGATATAACAACATCAATAATTTCTGCTTTATAAGCTTCTACAATTGCTTCAATAGCTGGATCACTACTTTTTAATGTAAAAGATAGCTTCATCAACTTTTCTCTACCTTTTGCATTAGTAATATTTAATACTAAATCATTAACTGCAGCTTTAAATCTATCACTTGAATTACTCTCTTCTTTTTTTGCTGTTTCTGCTTGATTGCTATTTTCTTGAGGACTAAAAACCCCTTGAGAATAGAGAAAAAATCCACCACCAACTACTGCTAGTAATAAAAATAAGATTAGTGCAATAAGCACCATCATTAAACCTTTTCCCCCACTCTTTGCAGGTTGTTCTACAACTACTTCTTCAGCCATTGTTATCCTTTCTTGCTTTCATCTTTAACTCTAAAATTTTTAAGCTTTTCAGTAAGCTTAGAGGCATTTCTTATACTTAAAAATCTCATGATTTGAGTTACTTTTTTCTCTTTTAATTTCAAGATTATATCAAAAACATCTTCAATTTTTCCATCATCTATCATTTTGTTAAAAATTTGACCGGCAATTTTTGGTTTCATTGCATTATATATTTTTGAAGTTTTACTAACAACTTCTCCTTGTATATCTTTTAAAATTGTTTGATTTCTATCATATATATTTTGTATTTTTTGTTTTTCAGATTTTATTTTAGCCATTAATGCTTCTAGCTCTTGTTTTCTTTTTTTGTACTCTTCTTCTTTTAATGTATAAAACTTATTTAAATCTTGTTTTAAAACCATAATCTCTTTTTTCTCTTTAATAAAAGAACCAGCTGTCTCTTGTGAAAATAGATATGTTCCAAAAACCAAAATTATTAAAAATATTTTATTCAATTAAAATCTCCTTATCCTGTTATATATTTACTTTGTACAAATTCACTTGACTCTGCTTCTTCTGCAACTAGCATCTTTTTATATAACTCTTTTTTCTGTTCTTTAAGTAAATAATCATATTGTTCAGCCTCTTTTTGAAGTTGTACAATTTCTAAATTTAACTTATCTATTTTTGTTAATAAAAAGTTTCTTTGAGACTCTAGTTTTTTACGTTCCATTCTTAGTGTCTCTTTATGAATTTCTAAAATCTTAAAGTCTGAAATTGCTCCATGTCTATCAACACTTGCTGTATTTATATTAACACTTAAATCGTTTATTTGTTCATCAAATAGTGAAATTGAATTCATAATTTCAGCTTTATACATCAATTTTTGATCAGTTTGAGATTTTTTTAGCTTATATAATTTTTGTATCATCCGTTATTACCAAACATTAAAATCATATTCCATAACTCTATTGTATAAGTACTTACATTATCGCCAATCCATGGTAAAGAGATTAATATAAAAACAGATACAAAAATAACTTTAGGTACAAAAGCCAATGCCGCATCAGAGATTTGAGTTACTGCTTGAAATACAGAAATCAAAAGCCCTATTACCATACTTACAAGTAGTGAGGGTAAGGCTAACAAAAGAATTATCTTAACTGTACTTTGGGCAATAGCCATTAGATCCATGTTCATTCTTTTATCTTTACCGTAATTTCTAATGCTTTACTCTCTAATAATTTAGTTAAAAACTCTTTTATATCATTTGGATTATCAAGTTTTAAACTCATCTCTTTTGCTTTATTTTCTATTTTTTTTGCTACTCTTGGCTTTATATCTTTTCCACTTAAAGCAGATAAAATATCATCTTCTGTTAAATCATCTAAAGATGTGATATCTTCAAAACTCATTAGTTCATCCATCTCTTCAAGAGAAGTGATTGATTCAAATGTTTTATCAGTTTCATCATTAGTATTAATTTTAGACTCCTCATCTAGCAACTGCTCAGATTCATTTGTTTCAAAAGATTCTTCTTCATTTTCTTGAAGTTCTTCTTCACCTATTTCAATTTTTTCACTATCTTCATCTATAGCGTCATCATAATCAGTTTCTTCATCTTGAGATAATAAATCTTTTAAATCATCACTGAGTTCATAATCATCATCTATAATTTTATCTTCATTTTCTACAGTATCTTTATCTTCACTATTATAAGCATCATTAACAATATTTGTAATAGAATCTTGTATTTGTCTATCATCAAAATCATCGTCATCATCTAGACCTAAGTCTTTCATTTTCTTAAGAATATATTTTGATATATCAGCAATAGAATCAACACTTAAATCATCAATTCCTTTTTGTTTTAAATACTCTTGTTCTATTCCATCTTTTGGTTTTAAAAACTTTATTTTAGAATTTATTAAATTCTCTTTTATAATCTTTGCATCATCAATTAAAAAGACATCATCATCATTATCTTCAATTAGCTCTTTTAAGGTATTCAAGGATTGAACATCTTGAATTAAACCATTATCACCTAATTTAAAATCGATGTGAGTTCTATTTAATTCATCTTTAATATCTTTTTTAAAGTTTTGACCGCCATAAATATAAATATTCAAAGATAACCCTAATTTATTTTTCATTTATGATATCTAAAATTTATATAAATTTAGATAAAATAAATCAATAATCATACGAGGTAAACTATTGAAATACATTTTTTTATTTTTTTTCTTATTTACATCTATATATGCACAAACAATAAAAGATATAACAAATATTGTTGGTATTAGAGAAAATCAACTTTTAGGTTATGGGCTTGTAGTTGGACTTGCAGGTACTGGTGATAAATCAACTTTTACTATGCAAAGTTTACAAAATCTACTTAGAAATTCATATATAAAAATTCCTACATCATCAATTAAGTCTAAAAATATAGCAGCAGTAATGGTAACTTCATCACTTCCTGCCTTTGCTAGACAAGGTGATAAAATAAAAGTTAAGATTTCTGCTATTGGTGATGCCAAATCAATCAATAATGGTGAACTTTTATTAACTCAATTAAAAGGTGTAGATGGCAATGTTTATGGACTTGCACAAGGAACAATAATAGCTACTAAAGATAATGAAACCACTGGAATGATTTATGAGGGTGCTATTATAGAAAATGAAATACCATATACCCTAAAAAATGAAAAAAATTTAACACTTAGTTTAATAAAAGCATCTGCCTCTGATGCTGATATGATTCAAAGAAAAATAAATGAAAAGTTTGGCTCAAAAATTGCTTTTGCATATGATACAAGAACTATTGAAGTTAACAAACCCCAAGATGATATGTCAATGGTAAGATTTATCTCAATGATCGAAGATATACCACTAGACTCCTCTTTTAAAAAAAGAATTATCATAGATAAAAATAGAGAGATGATTATCTCTGGAAATGAGATTGAGATAGGTCCAGTTACTGTTACAAAAGAGAATTTTATTTTAAGAATTAAACAAACAGATTTAAATAGTGAAGAATGGGATAACATAGAAGTAAATAAGGGAATGAATATTGGTGATGATATTGTTATTGCTGATAAACCAATAGTAGATTTAGATAATACCATGATAAATACAAAAGGTTTACCAAAAGTTTCTGATTTAGTAAGAGCAATGAAAGTAATGAAATTGCCAATGGTAGATATAATTGAAACCCTTAAATTAATTAAAGAGCTAGGGGCTCTTGATGTTGAACTTGAAATTAGAGGATAAGAGATGGCAGAATTTTTAAGTCAAGATGAAATTGATGCTCTTTTAGATATAGCTGAGCAGGGTGAAGATATTGATAAAACTGCCGATGAACCAATAATATCAAAAGAAAAAAACTACTCTATTTATGACTTTAAAAAACCAAATCGTATTTCAAATGAACAGTTTAAAGCTTTTTCAACACTCCATGATAAAATGCTTAGAGATCTTATTACTGACCTTTCTGCTATGCTTAGAAAGATTGTTGATATAAAACTATACTCTATTGAGCAAATGACTTATGGTGAATTTATTTTATCTATTCCACAATTAACATCTTTAAATACTTTATCTATCAAACCACTAGATGGAAGAATAGTAATTGAGTGTAATCCAGGTATTTCACATAAAATTATTGCAGAATTATTAGGAAGTGGTTCAGTTGCTGCTAGTGATAACCTAGATAGAGAGTTAACAGAAATTGAAGTTGAGATATTTGACCATTTTTATAAACTTATTGTTTCACATTTATATAAAGCTTGGGATGAAATTACAACACTTAACTTTAAAATAGAATCAAGAGATACAAATGCAAATGCTATTCAAATTATCTCAGATCATGAAATTGTTCTGCTTGTTGTTTTAGAATTTACAATTGATGAAGAATCAGGATTTTTATCTATTTGTTATCCTATTTCATACATAGAGACTCTATTAAATAAAATTGTTACAAAGATTTTCGCAGAAGGTAGAAATAAAAAAGCAAGTAGAAAAAGAGATATTACAACTTTGATCTCTGGTGCAAAAATGAATATTGAAGCAATTATGGCTGAAACTGTTCTAAAAGCCTCTGAAGTTTTAGATTTAAAAGAGGGAGATGTTATAGTCTTTAACAAAAACTCAACTTCATCAACTTCAAAAGTATATATCAATAATAAAGAAAAATTCTTAGCAATAAGTGGCTTATCAAATAATAGAAAAGCTATCCAGATAAAAGCAAATATAGATCATGAGAAAATGGAAACATTAGAAACTTTAAGAAGTATGAGAGAAGAGCGAATTCAAAAAGCTAAAGAGAGTCAAGAAAAAATTACTCAACTCTTATCAGAAAGAGACACTTAAGTCTCTTATTTTATAGACCACTTCAGTTTTTGATTATTGTACATTGGAACAACATTTTCACCAAAACCTTCATAAATATTAGGAACAGTAAATTCCTCTTTTACTAAAGTAATATCTTTACTTAGTGGTTTAAAATTATAAATCTTTTGAGCATTTAAACTTAGAAAAGCATTTAAATTATCTAATTTATCATGTTCTTCAAAAAGCTCCACTAAAACTTGAAGAGCTATAGGAGAAGTAAAAACTCCTGCTGCACAACCACAAGACTCTTTTTTATGTTTAGGATGCGGTGCAGAATCTGAACCAAACATAATTTTTGCATTTCCATCTAATGCAGCTTTTAGTAAGGCATCTCTATCTTCATATCTTTTTGCTATAGGTTTACAAAAAAGATGTGGTTGAAGCATTCCACCTGCAACATCATCTAATGTAATAAGTAAATGATGTAAAGTGATTGTTGCATACAAGTTATCATATCTTTCAACTAACTCTACAGCATCTTTAGTAGTAATATGCTCCATAATAATTTTAAGTTTAGGAAAGGCTTTAGCTAAACCTTCATAAATAGGCATAAACTCTTTTTCTCTATCCATTACAAAGCCATTTGTTTCACCATGAACACATAAAGGGATATCCAAATCACTCATAGCTTCAAGAGTTGGTCGTAAACTCTCAGCATCTATTGCTGCAACTCCATTTTCTGAATTTGTAGTAATTCCTGCAGGATAGAGTTTTATACCTATAATTTCATCTTTAACATCTTCTAAAAATTCTCTTGAGTACTCTTGAAAAAATAGAGTCATAAAAGGCTCAAAGTTATCTTCTTGGCAAGCCTCTTTTATTCTATTTTTATAAGCTATTAAAGCCTCTTTTGTAGTAACAGGTGGCACTAAGTTTGGCATTACCAATGCACCAGCAAAAGTTTTAGAAGTTAGTGGCCCCACTAGTTTTAACATTTCACCATCTCTTAGGTGAAGATGCATATCTAGTGGAGAATTAAGAACAATTTGCTTACTCACTAAATTGCTTCCTCGTCTTCTTCGCCTGTTCTAATTCTTACTATTCTTTCAATTGGAGAAACAAATATTTTTCCATCACCAATTTTTCCTGTTTTTGAAGATTCAGTGATTAAATTAATTGTTGAATCAACATCTTTGTTTGCAACAATAAGTTCAATTTTAATTTTTGGTAAAAAATCAACTACATACTCAGCACCTCTATAAAGCTCAGAGTGACCTTGCTGTCTTCCATAACCTTTTACATCAGAAACTGTCATACCAGTTATTCCAGCCTCTGTTAATGCCTCTTTTACATCTTCTAATTTAAATGGTTTAATTATTGCTTCAATTTTTTTCAATTTTAATCCTTTTTTTGATTCTTATATTCTAACAAAATAAATTTAAATAAATCTAATCATTCTATAACTAATAATTAGATTAAAATGCTCGTTTGAATTCTGGATATGCTTCAAGTCCACACTCTTCAACATCCAATCCTTGCATCTCTTCGTCTTTTTCTGCTCTTAGTGGTACTATTTTATTAATTATAAATAATACTACAAATGATGTAACAAAAGCAAAAGTTCCAACAACAAGTACACCTTTTAATTGTCCAAGTAAGGTAATATCATCTCCATTTGATGCAAAAATACCAACAGCAATTGTTCCCCAAATACCATTTAATAAGTGAACAGATAGAGCCCCTACTGGATCATCAAGTTTTAATTTATCAAAAAAGCTTACACCAAAGATAACTAAAACACCACCAATTGCACCTATTAAGATTGGAGTATAAATATCATAAAGATCAGGACCTGCAGTAATTGCAACCAATCCACCTAATGCTCCATTTAATACCATAGTAATATCAAGTCTGTTATATCTAAAATGCATATATAAACCAACTAAAATAGCTCCTGCTAAACCTGCTGTATTAGTATTCATAATAGTTAAAGCTACCGCATCTGCACTCTCTTTTGAAGCAATTGAACCTACACTTCCACCATTGAATCCAAACCAACCAATCCATAAAAGAAATGCCCCTAAAGTTACAAGAGGGATATTTGAAGCTGGAATAACCCGAACCCCACCCTCTTTTGGATATCTTCCTCGTCTAGCTCCTATAATAATTATAGCTGCAAGTAGTGCCCAACCACCAGTACTATGAATAACAGTAGATCCTGCTAAATCATACATAGTTAAATCTAAAACAGTGCCTTCTAGCATATCGCTTCCCCAAGACCAATTTACAACTATAGGATAAATTAATGCACCCATTATTATAGTAAATAGTCCAAGTGGTAACACCTTTGCTCTTTCACTAACTCCTCCAGACATTATATTAATTACCTTACCAACAAATGCCATTTGGAATAAAAATGCAGCCCATTTACTCATACTATCACTTCCAAAATCACCAAAAGCAATAGAGTACCCAACTAATAAAAATGCCAAAGAGGCTACTGCATAAATCATAGTATTAACCATTAGCACTGCACTTACATTTTTAGTACGTACTAATCCCGCTTCCAACATAGCAAAACCTGGAACCATAAAAATGATTAAAGTCATTGCAAAAATTGCAAAAAATGTATCAATTACATAAGAGATGTTTGCATCCATACTTATCCTTATTATTTAATTTGGATTATTATATATTATCTCTATAATTTTTGATTTATTTTGATGGTTGTTTTTTATACATAATTTTTGGGTGTTTTTTAGACTGATAGAATATCTTGTATAATTAATATACAAAAACTAAAGAGTGCTTAAGAGGCGCACTCTTTGTTTTAATAAAAAAAGACAAATAAAAGTATTGTCTTTTTTATATAAAATAAGAACTAAACTGCTTCGCTTCCAGTTTCACTAGTTCTAATTCTAACTACATTTTCAATAGGTGTAACGAAAATTTTACCGTCACCAATTTTTCCTGTTTTTGCAGATTCTGTAATTGTTGCAATTGTTTTATCAACATCTTCATCATTTACAATTAACTCTATTTTTATTTTAGCTAAGAAATCAACAATATACTCAGCCCCTCTGTATAACTCAGAGTGACCTTGTTGTCTACCATAACCTTTTACATCAGTTACAGTCATACCTGTAACACCAGTTTCAACTAAAGCCTCTTTAACATCTTCAAGTTTAAAAGGCTTGATGATTGCTTCGATTTTTTTCATTCTTTATTCCTTTTAGTAATATTTCAAAAAAATATATCTTTTTAAAAGGTAAGTCTCCTTACCTTTTATCACCATTTACGCTCTTTTAAACTCAGGATAAGCTTCAAGTCCAGTTTCATGGATATCTAAACCTTGTACTTCAACTTCTTCGCTTACTCTTAATCCAACAATTAAGTCTAAGATTTTCCATACGATAAATGAAGATATGAAAACAAATGCACCAATAACAACGATACCTTTAACTTGTGCCATAATTGTAACATCTGGATTGAAGATACCAACAGCTAATGTTCCCCAGATACCTGCAACTAAGTGAACTGATAATGCACCAACTGGATCATCAATTTTCATTTTATCAAACATAGGTACAGCAAATACTACTAAAGCACCACCAACAATACCTTCAATAAATGCAACCATCATTCCTAAATCTGGTCCTGCAGTACAAGATACAAGTCCTGCTAAAGCACCATTTAAAACCATAGTTAAATCAACTTTTTTATAGATAAGTTGAGTTAAAATTGCAGCCATAATAGCCCCAGCTGCTGCTGCCATATTTGTATCAGCAATAACCATTGCAATGCCATCAATATCACCTTTTGAACCTAGTGCTAATTGAGAACCACCATTAAATCCAAACCATCCCATCCATAAAATGAATGTACCAAGTGTAGCTAATGTTAAGTTTGAACCAGGGATTGGTCTAACTCCACCATCTTTACCATATTTACCTTTTCTAGCTCCTAAGATAAGAACACCAGCTAAAGCAGCCCATCCACCAACAGAGTGAACAATAGTTGAACCAGCAAAATCAGAGAAACCAGCAATAATTCCACCTAATTCACTTCCACCCCATGTCCAGTGACCTTGTAGTGGATAAATAACACCACTTAAAACAACAACAAATATTAAAAATGGCCATAATTTCATTCTTTCAGCAATTGATCCTGAGATAACAGAAGCAGCAGTTGCAACGAATACAACTTGGAAGAAGAAATCAGCAGCAGCAGGATATGCAGCATCAGCAGCTGTTTCCATACTAATTGTTGAGAAGCTTCCCATGATAGATCCACCATCTCCATACATTAAGTTATAACCTACAAAGTAATACATAATACAAGATATTGCAAATAAAGCAATATTTTTTGTTAATACAGTAGCATTATTCTTACTTCTTGTTAAACCAGATTCTAACATAGCGAACCCAGCTGCCATCCACATAACTAAGATTCCCATCATGATAAATAAGAACCCATCAAGAACATATTTTACATCAGCAAAATTTTCCATTTTTTTCCTTTTCAAAATTGATATGAGAAATTATAAAATAAAAAATAAACTTCTACTAGACATACTCTGTATAAATAATATACAATTATTATTTTTTTTACTTTTCATTAAAATGTTATAATGTATCTAGTTACATAAAAGGAATAAACATGGAAGAATTTTTAACCATATATGAGGTTAATAAAGAGAAGATAGAAGATTTTATAATTAATAGTATTCACAACCTAGGAAGCTTAAAAGATAACGAAGAGAATAACTTTTCTAATATTTTTTCAGTATTTCCTTCTTTAGAATTAGTTTATACAGTCAACAAAGATACAAAAATACAAAACTCACCTAACTACTACAGAAATAAACTTGATGCTAGTGCAAGTAATCAAAGTCGTTCTTATATAATAGATAAGCTTCATTTTAAAGATAAATCTACAGCATTTTCATCTCCTTATATAAGTAGTGCCACAAGAAGTAACTGTATTACTCTTACTATAAAAGAAGGCGATATAATAATTTTTTTAGATTTTAAAATAGAGACCCTATTAGAAAGGTTAGAACTAATTGAGTTAAATAAACCTTTCCATACTTTAACAAAAATATTCTATGCAATAGCTGGTTTTTCTATGGTTTTATTAGCTTTATTTATTATACTTTATTCACTAGGAGGATTTTTTATAAGTTTAATAATACATTATGATTTTACTCTTGATGCTATTTTTAAACCTATAATTGCCTTAACTTTAGGTATTGCTATATTTGACTTGGCAAAAACAATATTAGAACAAGAGGTCTTTTTTAAATCCTACTCTAGAAACTCTAAAGTTGATACTAGAATGGTCATAAAATTCTTGATTACTATTATTATAGCCTTGTCAATTGAGGGCTTAATGGTTGTATTTAAAATAGCAATAGAAAATTATACTGAAATGTTAAATGCACTTTATCTTATAACAGGTATCTCTTTTATTATTATTGCCCTATCTATTTTTATTTATTTAACTTCAAAAAAATATAAATAATTGTATACTATATATACTAAATAGTAGAGGGTAAGTATGCAAGAATTTATAGCTGTTTCAGAGATATCAAAAGAGATAAAAAACTCAGCAGAACTTCTTAAGTCATTAGATATTAATGCATTAATAACAGGTCAAAGAGGCGTTGGTAAGAAAAGTTTAGCGAAATATATTACACAAGATTCAAATATTTATAGTGCAAAATCACTACAAGATGATATAACAGATAATGTAATCTCAATTTCTAATTGTACGGTTATTATAGAGAATATTGATGAGATAACAAATATTGATTTATTTATAAATTGGGTTGAGAATAACTCTATAAAAGTCATAGCAACATCAAAAAAAGATGATTTAAATGAGAAACTATCAGATTTATTTTCAATAACTATAGATATTCCACCATTAGATACTAGAAAAGAAGATATAAAACCCTTAGCAAATAAATTTGCAAAAGAGGCTAGTGATATTTTAGGAATAGAAGATAAACCCTCTAAACTTATAGTAAATACAAGCCAAAATGCTTATAGTTTGAGAAAATCTATATTCTTTTCATACCTTTTTGAATCAATTGGTGAAAATGAGATTATGATGCTTTTAGAAAACTATATACTTGATAATATGGAAGGTGAAAATACTTACAGAGATTTTGTATATCTATTTGAAGCACCACTTCTTAGAGCTTCACAAAAGAAGTTTAAGTCCCAAGTTCAAATGGCTAAAAACCTAGGATTAAATAGAATAACCTTAAGAAAAAAGTTAGAGTTACATAAAGAATTAATATGATAACTGAGATGAATATTGAAGTTGAAGAACTTATTGAAAAAAATGCAAATGATTTTCAAATAGCAAAAGTATTTAAAAAATATATAAAAGAGTATGTTGACTCAATTGATACAAGTATTGATACAAATGGGGGAAAAGATTTTTTTGTAAAACATACAAAAAATACAGATATGTTTTTAATATCTCTTTATAAATATATCTTGCGAAAAAACTTTGGCTCTTACCAACCAATGAGTACTGCGATTCCCATTTCACTAATTGCTTTGGGCTCTTATGGAAGAGAACAATTATGTATTTATTCTGATATTGACCTAATGATACTTTATGAAGATATCAAGGGTTACAATACAAAAGATATGATACAAGAGTTTATTACTTTAGCTTGGGATTGTGGTCTAAAGTTAGGTTCTAGAGTACATGAACTAAAAGATGTAGCGGATAGTGTAAAAGAGGATGTTACAATTAAAACAGCTCTTATTGAATCAAGATTAATTTATGGTTCAAAATATTTATGGTTTGGTTTTGAAAATGTCTTAAATAGAATTAGAAAAACAGACCAACTGCAATTTGTACTAGAAAAAAAACAAGAACATAAAGATAGACTGTTAAAATATCCATTGAAAATGGAACCAAACATAAAAGATGGTTATGGTGGAATGAGAGAGGCTAATATGGTCTTTTGGATTGCTAATATTGTCTTTGGTGTAACAAAACTAAAATATCTTATGGATAAAGAGTTTACAGAAGAAGAGTACAAAAAATATAGAACTTCTTTAGAATATATCTTTCAAGTAAGAAATCACTTACATAATATTGCAAAGAAAAAACTAGATACAGTAAACTTTGATATATTGCCAGAGTTAAGTAGCAAACTTGGATTTAAACATACTCCAAGAAAAACAAAAGAGACTCAAGCAATGAATAAAATCTTTGAGTCTTTACATAATATTCATTTTTTTACAAATATTTTAACTAAAAAGTTTACAAGGGCAATCGAATTTAAAAATGAAAATTATGATTTAGTTAGAAAACATAGGTTTAAAAAAAATCTTTTTATCTATGAAGGAAAACTTTATACCTCATACTTTAACAAACCAAAAACGCTAACTGCATTTTTAAAAGAACTTATATCTTTGCCAATAGAAGTTGAAAGGTATGACCAGTCATACGTTTATTATGCAAGTAAAACTATCTTGCCACATAAGCAAACAAAAGAGCACAAACAACTATTAAAAAGATTGCTTTACAAAGAGTCTTTATACGCGATTATGAAGTTACTTTATAATGCAAGAATATTTCAAACAATATTCCCTATTACTAAAAAAATGATAAATCAACCACAGTTTGATGGATACCATGAACTTCCTGTTGATGTTCATTCAATAAAAACACTAAAACATCTAGCAGATATAAAAGATGACTTTGTAAAAGAGTTATATGATAAGTTTGACAAAACAGAACAATCTTTAGTAAAAATAGCAACTTTCTTTCATGATGTAGGTAAAGGAAGACATAATGATCACCATGTTTCAGGGGAAAAACTATTTAGAAATATGGCAAATGGTCTTGACTTTAAATCTGAACATGTTCAAATTATTGCAAAACTTATAAGATATCACAATATGATGAGTAAGGTAGCAACTAGTGAAGATATCTACTCAGAAAAAATCATTAGAAATTTTGCAGGATTGGTTTTAAATAAGAAATTCCTAGATATGCTATTTGTTTTAACATATGCAGATATATCAGCTGTTGGTAAAAATGTTTATAAGAGTTCAACTTCTGCATTATTAAAAGAGTTATATAACCAAACTATGTATGCCTTTGAAGATGTAACACTTTTAACAGAGAGTTCAAGAAGAGTTAGAAAAATCAATAGTATTAAAAAACTAAAACAGTATATTGAACTTCCTTCATTAATTAAGAAAAAAATATCTTACATCTCTTCAAATCAGATATTTTTACAACTTAAGGCTGCTGATATTTTAGACTTGGTAATAAAAGCAAAAGATGTAGAAACATACACTTATAAAATATTAAATGATAGCCAGTTAACAATAAGAATTATTAGAAAAATCCCTCTTAACTTAGGTTATTTACTGGGAAGACTAGAGTTTTTAGATATCTCTACAATGAATATTTTTAAGCTATTTGATGATAAAAAATGTTTTGAAATTACATTTACAGAAAAAGTCACAGAGGGTGATATTTTACATATTGAAGATATTATAAAATCCTCTTTTGATATGAGTAAGAAACTAAATATTAAAAAACCAAATATTCTAAAAAATGAAGTAGAAATAGATTGTAATCACACCTCTTATTTGGCAAGTATGAAAATCAACTCTACCAACCAAAAAGGTTTATTAGCATATATTACTAAAATTTTTGATGATTTTAATGTGGAAATTGAGAGTGCAAAACTATCTTCAACTAAAAGAAAAGTTAGAGATTTATTCTTGATTGAAAAGAATGGAAACTTTTGTATAAATACAGATAAAATCGTAGATATAATTAGTAGTGGCGAATAGTGCCACTACTAAAAATATTTATTAACTATTTCTAAAAACTCTTTTGGGTTTTTATATCCAACAATTTTTGAGGCATTTATCTCTTTTTTATTCTTATCCCAAAAAATCAATCCTGGGGGTCCAACTATATCAAATCTTTTTTGTAACTCTTTATCATCTTGATTGTTTGCCGTTACATCAGCTCTAAGTAAAGTAAAACCTTTTAGTTTCTGAATAACTTTCTCATCTTTAAATGTTATCTCTTCAAGCTCTTTACAAGAGACACACCAATCAGCATAAAAATCTAACATAACTGGCTTATCAGAACTTTTTATTGCCTCTTCTAGCTCAGCAATATTTTTAACACTTTTAAATACTAATTCATTTTGTTGCATTGAAATAGTTTTACCTGAAGTAAATTTTTCTAGAGGATTTAAGACATTTGTTGCACCACTTATGGCACCAACAAAAACTACAATACCATATATCAAAATCACTAAAGTAGTAAGTTTTATTAAAATATGTTCATATACTTTTAAATATATTGCACTTCCTAAAAGTAATAAAGCCCATAAATACATAACAATAGTTGGCTCAAGAACTCTATCTAACATCCAGATAGCAATTGCTAACATCACTATTCCAAATATTTTTGTAATAGTTTCCATCCAACCACCTGGTTTTGGCATAAATTTTCCTGCACCAAGACCAATTAAAAGTAGTGGTAAACCCATACCTAAACTCATCACAAATAAGGCAGCTCCACCTAAGATAGCATCACCTGTTTGACCTATATAAACTAAAGCTCCAGCTAATGGTGGGGCAACACAAGGACCAACTATAAGTGCTGATAGGAACCCCATAATTGCAATACCTACAATTCCTTGTTTCTCTTTTCCTTCTGTTGTTTTATTTATTCTATTTTGTAAACTTTGAGGTAGTTCTAATTTAAAATATCCAAACATTGAAAAAGCTAAAGCCACAAAAATAGCAGCAAAAATAGTTAATACATATGGATTTTGAAGTGCAACTTGTAAGTTTGCACCAAAAATTCCAGCTATTACCCCAGCTATTGTATATGCCAAAGACATTGCAAGTACATAAACCAAAGATAAAAAGAAACCTTTTCTTGCAGTTAATATCTCATTTTGCCCTGCTTTTACAATAATTGAAGATAAAATTGGAATCATTGGAAAAACACAAGGAGTTAATGATAATAAAAGCCCAAATCCAAAAAATGTAATTAATACAATAAAAAAGTTTCCATCTTTTAAACTACTAGCAATGGTATCAGTCTCATTTAAATCTGTATTGGTCACAGTTGTAGTTGTAGTTTTAGCTACTATATTTTCAGGTATATTTACAATTGTTGTTTTACTCATAGGAGCATAACAAAGCCCTGCTTTTGAACAACCTTGAAAGTTAAACTCTATTTCATACTCTTTTGCATCAACTTTTGATTTTAACAAAGAAAAGGGAACTTCAATTTTTAAATTGTAAAAATGTACTATAAACTCTTCATAGGGTACAGGTTCTTTTATATCTAACTCTTTTGTTAAATCAAATTGTTCTGGCTTTTTTATTTTTACGCTTACTTTATCAGCATATAGATAAATATCTTTACCTAACTCTAGGTTTATTATTAAACTATTGTTATTAGCTTCAAAACTCTCTTTAAATGCCTCATTAGGAGGTAAAAAAGTTCTTTCAATCCCAAAGGCAAAAGCAAAAGTAAGAAGTAAAAATATAAGTTTTTTCATTTAGTTTCCTATTATTTTAATAAATGTGAATTAACATTATCATTTATTTCATCTAGTGATTGAACACCTACTGTTAATTTTACTACTTTTCCATCATATACATATACCAGTGTTGGAATACTAACCACTCCAAACTTACTTACTAATTCTCTTTGGTCATCAATATCAACTTTATATATTGTTATCTCTTCTGGTTTTGTTGAATCATATGTTGTTAAATTTTTTGCAATCACTTTACAAGGAGGACACCATGTGGCATAAAAATCTATAATAACTTTTTTACCTTTGATTTTCTCATCAATATTATCAACAGTTAAATGCTCAAAAGCAAACAAGCTTGAAGCAAATAAACAAAATATAATTAAAAGCTTTTTCATAAATAATTCCTTTGATATAAGTATAGTAAAAAAGTGTGTAAATATTGTTTAGTCTTATTAACTTTTTTTATATACTTTAGTATAAGAATTATTTATGTAAGATTTTTAAAAACTATTAGGATTTTTAATGAATAAAACTTTAAAGAATGTACTTCCACAAGATATACAACCCTTCATAGATGAAAATGTACCACTTATAGATATTAGAAGAGATGATGAGTTTAAAGCAACTGGTATCATAAAAGGAGCATACAAATTAACTTTTTTTGATGAATATGGTCGACATGATTTGGAAAAATGGCTAAATGATTTCAAAAAAATTGTAAAAAATAAAGAGGATAAGTTTATTTTAGTTTGTGCCCATGCAAATAGAACAAAAACAGTAGGAGACTATTTAGCAAATAAATTAGAGTATACAAATGCCTATCACTTAGAAGGTGGCATGGCATTATGGTTAGATCAAAATAAAGAAGTTGTTTACTAAAAAAAGACCAAATCTCTTTGGTCTTTTTTTACTATTTTTTTGCTTTTTGTAATACTTCTATTACTTCATCTAAATTTGCATAAGGAATATGAGATTTCCACTCAACTGTTTCTCCATTTAATGAAATACCAATACTAACAACATCATCAGTTCCAGCACCATAAGGCTCTGTTATATTAGAAATAAAGATTTTTCCTTTTTTTGTCCCTGATAAAGAGATTTCTGCTAATTGTGTAGTTGTTGACATATCTTATCCTTTTGTTGATTTATAACATTTTACAAAAATAAACTTTTATAATGTTAAACTTATTTATTATAACTTACTTTTTTACTTTTCGTTAATAACTGTACCAAATAAAACTTTTTTATTTGTAAGTTTTTTTAGTTTGATGCTATCTTTTTCCCAAATCATTGCAATTGTTGAACCCATTTTAAAATAACCTAAACATTCAGCTTTTTTAATATTTAAATTATCATACTCATAAACTTTTATCTCTTTTGTATCAACATTTGTTTCAACTGCACTTTCAAACTCAAATACCATTTGCCCAACATTTAAAGCTCCAACAAATACCATATAAAATAGATTTGAATCTTTATCATAACACTCTAATATAACTCTCTCATTTTGACAAAATAGGTCTATCTCTTTATTTAGATATTTTAAATTTACGGGATAGAGTTTTCCTGGTACATGGATAAGTTTTGTTACCTTGAAATCACAAGGTGCATGATATCGGTGATAATCTTTTGGTGATAAATAGAAGTTCATAAAACTTCCATCAATAACTTTTGCAAGATTTTCTTTACTAACATGATAAGTCAATAACTCTTCTACGTTATATTCCATACCTTTTATTTGTAATAATTTATCTTTATCTAAATTTCCACACTCTGTAATCAAAGAGTCTGTTGGCGAAACTATAGAGTCTTCATTTGTATCTATTTCTCGCTGTATTGCTAATTCTCTTGTGAAAAGATCATTTAAAGATTTATAGTATTTTGGATTTCTAAACTCACTCATATCTAAGCCTAAACTTTTTACGTATGTATTATTTATAGCTGTTTGAATAAAAGATGGGAACTCTTTTTTTGCAAACTTTCCAAAATATTGTGAAATCAAATTTGTAATATGCATTTTAATCCTTATAAAAAATGTATTCTATCTAATTATCACTTGATTTTTAAACTTAATATTTAACTTAAGTTCCTAAGAATAAAAAAATATTAATTTGCTAATCTTCCATTATTAATAAATAAAAAGGATAATAATAAAATGCATACAATTAAAGTAGAACACGTTTGTGGTTGTTTTAAAAGAAGTGATTTAGAAAATAACGTACAATTGGAAAATAAAGATGATGCATTGGCAAAAGCAATGTCAATGGCAACAACTATGAATGAAGATTTCTGTGGTAAACATGATTTTCAACTTGTTGAAGATAACAATAACTTTGTAATCTCATTTAAACAAGAAGCTCCAACAAATACTACAAGCGGATGCTGTGGTGGTGGATGTGGAACACACTAAAGCTTAAGCTTTAGTTGGGAACTAAAATATATAGTTCCCCCACTTCCTTCATTCTTCCTGCATAATGTGCAGCTTCCTTTGCAAAACCCCAGAAAAAATCAGCTCTAATTTCACCTTTAATAGCCCCACCTGTATCAGCTGCTACCATTAATTGGTTTATCTCTTCATTTGTTACTGGATTTTTTGTATTTATAAATACAGGCATCCCAAGTTGAATATATCTAGTATCTACTGCTAAGTTTCTTTGGGGAATTAATTCAACTCCTAAACTTCCCGTTGCTCCTTGGGATCTTTTCTCAAAGAAAATATAACTAGGATTTATGTTTAATACTTCATCTACTTTTTTTGGATTATCAATAAACCACTTTTTCATACCTTGCATAGAGGCGCTATAGCTCGTATTACTTCCAATATAACCTCTGTTTATCATGTATTTACCAACAGAGTTATATTTTTGGCCATTTTGATTGGCATATCCAACATTTACAATATCACCATTTGATAATTGAACTTTTCCTGAACCTTGAATATGTAAGAAATACAGGTCTATTTTATTATCAACATATAATAAGATATCATCTTTTTGATTTTTATCAATTGTTTTTCTTGGTTCATAAGGTACAACTCTATTACCTTCAAGTTTACCTCTTAAAGTATACTTTCTTAAGGTAGGGTAAATACTTCTCAAGTCAATCGTTATCAAATCATCTGGAACTTTATAAACTGGATATTTAAACCTTTCAGTTTTTGTTAAACTCCCGTATAATAAAGGCTCATAATATCCTGTAATAGTTCCCTTATCACTTCCATCTTTATTATATAACTTATATGGGGTGAAATTATTTTCAAAAAAGGCTTTTGGATTTGTAGCATCTTTTGCTTTTAAACAAACCTCTTCAAAAGTCTCTCGTCTTGCACTTTTTGTACAAGCTTTTTTAAAAACATCTAAAGCAAAAGTTAAATCGTCTTTTTCAAAGTCTTTTATATCATTAAAACTCACCTTTAATAGGTTTGCTTTTGAGTTATCTATCTTTTCAAATTTTGGAGAACAGCCAGTAAATATTGCGATTATTATTGTAGTAAAAATAAAAAATTTCATAGTATTAATTCCTTTGATGAGATTCTAACACTTTTTAGTTAACACAAATTTAATTATAAAATCTAATTTGAAGAGTGAACTTCTTTTAGACCACAAGACTTACAACTGTATTCAATCTCTTTTAATCCTGAACAGCCATGATCTTTTAATAATCTTGCACTTATAATTTCATGTTTGAATCTAGTATTTGTATTTGTATCAAAAAACTCTTTTGCTTTTTCATGGCAAGAGGGACATTCTCCACTATTTAGTTTTTTTAATCTTGAGCTTTTATTGTTTATGTAAAGTAGAATTGAGAATACTACACCTAAAAAGAGTAGTAGTAAAAAAATAATTGTTTGCATGAAGTAGAGATTTACTCTACTTCAGCATCAATAACGTCATCGTCATCTTTTTTAGCTTTTGCATCAGGTTTTGCACCAGCTTGGTCGCCACCCTCTTTTTTATACATAGCTTCTGCTAACTTATGAGAAACTTCAGTTAAAGCTTTTACTTTTTCTTCAATTTGCTCTTTTGTAGCATTTTCATCTTTTAATAACTCTTCTAAAGCAGCAGCTGCATCAACAATTGCTTTGTTCTCTTCTTCAGAAACAGCATCACCATTTTCTTCTAAAGTTTTCTTAGTAGAGTGTAAAAGTGCATCAGCTTGGTTTCTGATTTCAATTACCTCTTTTTTCTTAGCATCAGTCTCTTTGTTTGCTTCTGCTTCTTGTACCATTTTTTCGATTTCTTCATCAGATAATCCAGATGAACCAGAAATAGTAATTTTATTTTCTTTACCAGTTCCTTTATCTTTTGCACTTACATTTAAAACACCATTTGCATCAATATCAAATGTTACTTCAATTTGAGGTACACCTCTTGGAGCTGCTGGGATGTCAGATAATTCAAACATACCTAAAGATTTATTATCTTTTGCAAACTCTCTTTCACCTTGTCCTACATGAATAGAAACAGCAGGTTGATTATCATCAGCTGTTGAGAAAACTTGTGATTTCTTAACAGGGATTGTTGTACCTTTTTCAATAAGTTTAGTCATAACTCCACCTAAAGTTTCAATACCAAGTGATAAAGGAGTAACGTCTAGTAATAATACATCTTTAACATCACCTTTTAATACACCAGCTTGAACAGCAGCACCAGCAGCAACTACTTCATCAGGGTTAACACCTTTATTTAAATCTTTTCCAAAGAACTCTTTAACAACTGCATTTGCTTTTGGTAATCTAGTAGATCCACCAACCATGATAATCTCTTGGATTTCACTTTTTTCTAAACCAGCATCTTTAAGTGCAGTTTTAATATGGTCTAATGTTTCAGTGATTAAATCTTCTGTCATAGACTCAAATTTTGCTCTTGTAAGAGATTTAACTAAGTGAACAGGACCTGCATTTCCCATAGAGATAAATGGTAAGTTGATTTCTGTTGACTCAGCAGATGATAACTCTTTTTTAGCATTTTCAGCTGCATCTTTTAATCTTTGTAATGCCATTTTATCAGTTTTGATATCAAATCCGTTTTCGTCTTTGAACTCTTTTGCTAACCAATCAATGATTCTGTTATCAAAGTCATCTCCACCTAAGAATGCATTTCCATCAGTTGAAAGTACTTCAAATGTACCATCACCAATCTCTAAAACAGTAACATCAAATGTACCACCACCTAAATCGTATACAAGAACTTTTTCTTCACCTTTTTTATCAAGTCCATAAGCTAATGATGCAGCTGTTGGCTCATTGATAATTCTAAGCACATTTAGTCCTGCGATTGTTCCAGCTTCTTGAGTTGCTTTTCTTTGTGCGTCATTGAAGTATGCAGGCACTGTAATAACTGCATCAGTTACAGCAGTTCCAAGATACTCTTCTGCATCAGTTTTTAATTTACCAAGAATTTTAGCTGAGATTTCTTGAGGAGTATAAACTTTTCCACCAATTTCAACAGCTGCTGCTCCACTTCTATCTACGATTTTATATCCAACTTTTTCTTGTGCTTCTTTAGCATTTTCTTCATCCATCATAAGACCCATAATTCTTTTAATAGAATATATAGTTTTTTCTGGATTTGTAATAGCTTGTCTTTTAGCTGAATCACCAACTAAAACTTCACCTTTATCTGTGAAAGCTACGATTGATGGAGTTGTGTTTTTACCTTCTTTATTAGAGATAATTTTCGCTTCACCATTTTCGTAAACTGCCATACAAGAGTTTGTTGTTCCTAAATCTATTCCAATTACTTTACTCATTTTCTTTCCTTATCATTTTTTTATTAATTTTTAATTTTACCAAATAGTTTTTCGACATTGCGGTCAAAACTTTAGTTAGCTATACTAACCATCGCAGGTCTTAAAAGTCTATCTTTTAACATATAACCTTTTTGCATAACTTGCACTATTTCACCACTATCTTTTTCTTCACTATCTATTTTCATAATTGCATTATGAAAGTTCGGGTCAAATTCACCATCAGTTTCTACAACAGTAATATTGTGTTTTTCAAAAGCTGTATAGAAGTTCTTAATTGTAAGTTCTACACCCTCTTTTAATTTTGCAAGTAACTCTTCACTACTAAGATTAGAAGCTGCTTCTTCAGCTGCTAATGCCATCTCTAATGTATCAATTGGAGATAATAAATCTTTTGCAAATTTTTCACTTGCATAATCAATTGCATTGTACTTTTCTTTTTCTAGTCTTTTTTTGATATTTTCAAAATCAGCATGAACTCTTAAATACTTCTCTTCTGCCTCTTTTAATTTAGCTTCTAATTCAACAACTTTATCTTCTGCACTTAACTCTTTTACTTCTTCTGTAGTAGCTTGTTCTTCTTCATTACAACATGAAGACTCATCTTTACAACACTCTTCTTCAGTTTGTAATTCTTGTTCTATTTCTTCATTATTTGTATTTTCTGTATCTTTACTCAAAATAACTCTCCTAATTCATACTTATTTTATTATAAAAGAATTCATAATCTTTTGATAATTCTCCAACTACCAAAAGCTTAGATTCCTTGCTATTTATTACACAATCATGACAAATCCCAATGTATCCTTCTGGAACAATGGTGTCAAAATATATACTATTTTCGATGTTGTCAAAAATAGTTCCTTTTAAAAACTTTTCAATGGTCTCTTCATCATAATTAAATCTCAACACCAATGAAAAAAACTCTTTAGTATTGTAAATTCTCAAATCTCTATTTTTCAAAAATTGATTTACTGATTCATATACTTCTAAAGCACCAACTTGCTTAGAAATATTTACAATATGTATCAGTTCTAAACCTATCATATCACTTAAAAATCTATAAAGAGCATCTGAAAACCTTACAGTAACTGTAAAAGTTGAAAACTCTAAAATCATATATCGATTTTCTACATTAAGTATATTTTTTAAAACATCGCTAGTCTGTTCCAATACAAATGCTGTCAATCCAACTTGAGAAGAATAATAATCAACTGCTTTTTCATCTACAAAATTAAGTTTAAAGTTTAACTTTGAACTCCAATATTGTCTCAATGCTTCAGTTGTAGGAGTTCTACCGCTACTAACATGTTCTTGAGCCAAATAGCCCTCATCACCTAACTTTTTAAAGTATCCTCTAATAGTCGCTGGTGAATATGTGATATCATACATACTTTTAAGCTGTGAAGAACCAATAGGTTCTAAATGCTCAATATATGCTTTGATAATAGATTGTAGTAAAAACTCTTTTTTGTCAATCATTTTCAACCAATTTTGTTTATTTAGCACTCATAATCTTAAACTGCTAAATAATTATACTCAATTGAGTGTTTATTTGTCAAGTACTTTTTAGCAATTCATTAATAAAAGTGCCAATTTGTTGTTTAGGGTTGAGTTAGTGGGCTTTGTTTGAGTTTATTTTTGTAACATATTTAAAATATAACTTTTGATTTTCCTCTCATGAACACCTGACGGTCTTCGCTTTTCTTACTTTTTGGTCTCGAAAAAGTAAGCAAAAAAGACTGCCAAGTTGATGAAGGCAAAGCTCCCCTACAGTTTTAAAAGTATAAACTATCTAGTGTAAAGAAGCGTAGATAAAAGTAAAGAATCTAAACAAATCAAAAATGCAAATGTCCTTATCCCACCTTTGTTACCAACATTTGCAAAAGCCGAACGTTTATTTTTCTCTTTTCTAAACAAGATTGGCAACTGTTTGAGTGTTTAAAAGTTCCTAAACGGAAGTTTTAATAAACGAGTTTTGCCAAGCAGAAAAGATAAAAATAATAAGTGAGGGAACCCAAAGGGCTTTGAAACCGTTGGTGATTTTGCTTACTTTGTTCACACAAAGTAAGAGAAAGCGAAGACCTTTAGGTGTTTATGAAACTGTTTCAAAATTAAATTTATCTGCAAATTCAATTTTTTTGATAACGGTTTCAATTAAATTATTTAATTTGTAATCTCCCCAATCATCATAAGTATGTTCTAGTCTCTTGATTAAATAATCTAATCTAGTAGCTTCTTCTCGTTTTTTTCCAAACTTTTGCCTTATCGTCTGTTCTTTTCCATCCTTATTATCTGTCTCATTATTTAAGTCTCTAATTTCTATTGGTTCCATGCTATTAATGGAACTCATATTTCTTATATATTCTTCTTTTCTTTTTTGTATCAATTGATAATACTCTGTATCGTTTTTTCCCGTACTATCAATTAAATTTTCAAGAAAGATACTTACATCTCTGTAAGTATTATCATCTTTAAATATTGGCAACACTAACTTTTTTATTGCCCTTCCATCAACTACTTTTTTGATTAAATTATAATACAACTTATTATCATATGCTTTTAACATTTCAAAAAATACAAATACTTTTAAATGCTCTCCAAATAATCGAGGTTCAATAATATTAAATAATATATGTATTTTTGTAAATATTTGTTCTATGTCTCTTAACTGCAATTGAAAAATATTTGCTAGCTTTTTCATAATAGTTAAATGATGAAAGAATTCACTATCTTTAATAATAATACCTTTAGATAGTAAAAGCTTATCTATTTCAAACTCTCCATATAAATAATCACAAAAATCATTAATATTAGGATTACTTAGCCAATACTCTAAATCAATAAACCTTTTCAAATAACTATTTGTATTTATATTTCCATATTGTGATTTAATTGATTCTGATAATTGGACTTTATCTATTGATAAAACAAAAATCAACCTTTTTATTCCAAATACATGTTTTATTCTTTCTAATAATTCTATTGAATATAAAGGTCTACATCTATCTAATTCATCAATAAATATTATAAAAGGTTTATCTTCATCCATTTTACTTAATACATTTTCAAGTGCATTTTTAAATTCTTTTAATACATCTTTGTCTCTAGAATAATTTTCTATTAACTCTTTTGTAGATTCTTCACTCATTGAAGATATAGCCTCTTCAATCCCCGAATCATAATCAAGTACTCCTGCTGTTGAACCTTTTATAAAAGCTGGTAATCCTCTTTTTAATACTTTTCCAGTCATTTTAATAGCTTTATTAAAACCTTGTGGTATAGGTGTATTTACTGGATAATTTTTTTCAATGTAATTATTTAATTCACCCAATATTGATATTAAAGGCTCCTTAGAAAAGTCATCTTCCCATGCACTAAAATATATGCTATTAATATTACATTCATTTTTTATATATGCTTGCCAAAGTTTAACAAAAGTTGTTTTTCCTGAACCCCAACTTGCATTTATACTAAGTACTAATGGCTCTAAATTTGACTTAATCAATTGAGATAAATCTATTATAGAGTCTTTTCTTTTTAATTTATCATTTTTAAAAATATCATCTTCATTTATTTCAATTGGATTATTCTTTTTGATTCTACTCATTTACAACTCTTTAAATAAAATATTTATAAGTATGTTACATGAATGTTATTTAAAAATTAGCATTTCGACACTTTAACTCAAATACAAAAAAGCCATATTTTTAGTAAGGTCAAGGAAGAGGAATCAATTTGGGAAGGAGCATACAAGTAGTATGTGACTGAGTAAATTTATTGTTCTGACGCAGAAATTGCTAAAAAGATGGCTTTTTTATTCGATGTCGATGTCCCAGATGACAGATACTCCGTATTCTTGATTCAGCGTTATATACTTCTGATAAGTAACCTTCTCTTTATACTTCTTCGAATGAAAAGTAACAACAACATCCTCTCCCAAAAGCAAAGCTCTCACTTCTCGCTGTTTCAAATACTTCCCATACTTTCGCAAAGAATTTTGCCAAATCTTAAAATCACAAGTTGCATCAGGGGTAAGTTCAAAGAGTTCTCCATCTTCGCTGTACCATTTGGCATTGGAGCAAGCATAAAGCTCTACTTTCTTGCCATTAACCTCTTTTTTTCTTACCTCTATTTGTCCATCTTTACAATAGGGACATTTTCCTAGTATCAATTATATGCCTTAAATATTTTTCTGTTTAAATATACAAAAATAAAGATTATAAAAAGTAAAAACATGCACAAATATATAGTTTCATCCCAACCATATAATTGATAAAACATTGGAGGAATTATTGAACCAACCGTTCCTCCTATGTAATAAAAGCTTAGGTACATCCCTGAAGTTAGTGATTTTTGTGACTCTTTTAGAGAATTTGCAATTCTAGTACTAACCGTATGAACTATAAACATACCTAAACAAAAAAGAAATACGTTTAAAAATATAATAAGAGGATTTTCTACTATATATAGTGTTGTTGAGATTAAGAAAATTGCTATACCAAATAAAATAGCTCTCATCTCTTTATTGAAAAAGTTTATTATTCTATGAATATAAAGAGATACCACAATACCAATCCCATATCCTAAATATAATAGTCCTATTTGACTCTCACTTGTAGTTGGGTCTAACTCTTTTAATCTAAATGGTAGGATATTTAAAACTCCAACAAATACAAAAAATATGGAAAACATCAATAAATATATAACTGTAAATCTTTTATCTCTTAATATATGTGTGATATCTTTTATGGTAGCTTTTGTTAAGTGTGCTTGGGCATCAAATCTTAATCTTGTAATTAAAAACAAGCCTATAATTGAAGCAAAAGATAAAGACAAGAAAACCATCTGCCAACCAAAAGTTGAGGCAATATACCCAGAAAATACTCTTCCAACCAATCCACCAAATACTGTAGATGCTACATAAATAGACATGTTTAGTTTCACATTTATTTTATCGATATTTGCCAAAATACTCATGGATGATGTTAATATTGCTGGAATTACCATAGCTTCTATTGTTCTTATTGTTAAAAACATCTCATATGAGCTTGAAAAAGCTAAACAAGTATTTGTTATAGCTAAAATAACAGAAGCTATAAGAAGAACTCTTTTTGCATTTACTCTCTCTAAAATATATCCATAAATAATAGGAGCTATTGCTAAAAATAACATGATTACAGCAGTAAACTGTGAAGATTTTACAATAGATACATCAAACTCTTTTGCAAGTAGAGGTTGAAGGGGTTGAGTTGCATACATTACAGATAATATCACTACAATATTATATATGATTATAGAGAGTTCTTTTGTTTTCAATTTTATCCGATTTTAATAGAAATAAAAAAAGGTGAGAAATAATTCTCACCTTTTTAAAAGTTTTATAAATATAGATTACATATAAGGTAATTCTATAATATAACCGTAACCTTTTTGAGAGATGATAAAGTCATCATCAATAATTTTATCTTTTAATCTTTTCATTACTGTTCTAAATGCAGAATCATTTGTTGATAAGTCTCCCCAAACATCTTCTTTAAATTTCTCAACAGAAACAACTTCTCCTAAGTTTTTAATTAAAACTTCTAAAATCTGAGACTCTTTTTTAGATAGTTTTACACTTAGTCCATCTTTGTATAATAGACTTCTAGATCTATTATATGTATATGTATTATTTAAAGCTAGTGGTGAATCATCTTCTGTACTATCTTTTTTTGCATTTAATAACTCTTCGTTTGCTTTTTGAAGCATATCCATCATATTGTCAACATTTAATGGTTTTACAAAGTATCCTAGGACTTTTAAGTTAATAAGTTTTAATAAATCTTCTTCATTTTTATGTGCAGAAACTATAATAAACTTTTGTTCTGGAACCAATTCCAAAATTTCATCAATCATTTCAATACCATCTTTATTTGGCATCTTAATATCTGTTAAGACTAAATCAAAACATCTATTATCATTGAAACTCTCTTTATAAAAATCAATTCCCTCTTGTCCATCACTTGCTACAACAACTTCATCAAAAATTGTATTTAAATAAAAAGATAGTGTTTTTCTAGCAACTTCTTCGTCTTCTACGAGTAAGACTCTAGTTGTATATGTACTCATTTAGAGCTCCTATATTTAATTCTTTTATCTTATAATTATTATTATAGCATTTTTTTGCTTTTTTTTATTAAACAAAAAAACTACATAAAATTATTTAATATTTATTAAAAAAAATATTTAACTTTTGCTAAATATAATCCATTGGCAGGGGCTGGTATTTTATTTGTTATTTTTTTCTTTTCAAGTTGATTTTTTAAATCATCTTTTGATAATTTTCCATCAGAGATTTTAAGTAAAAATCCTACCATAAGCCTGATTTGTGACCTTAAGTATGAGTTTGCTTCAAACTTAAAAATATAAAAATCTTTATATTTATAAAATTTAGTATCATAAACTTCTCTAACTAGATTCTCCTTATCACTACCAAGCTTATGAAAATATTCAAAATCATGCAAACCATTAAATAATTGTATGGCTTCTTTAATCTTCTGTTCATTTATACTTTTTACAAAGGTGACATAGTTTGCTAAAAAGGGTGTTATCTCTTTTGTACTTACTACATATCTGTAAACTCTTTTTTTTGCATGAAATCTTGAGTGAAACTCATCACTTACTTTTTTGATATTTTTAATTCTAATGGAAGTTGGTAATTTGTGATTCAAAACTTTTTTTAGTTTTTTTAAATCTGACCAAAAAATAGGGATATTGATATTAAAAACTTGCCCTGTAGCATGAACTTGTTTATCTGTTCTTCCACTTAAAATTATTTTAGGTTCTATATTTAAAAGATTGAAAACTTCTATAAGTTTGTTTTCTACACTTTTTTTATTGGGTTGTCTTTGGGAACCTTGATAAGAAAAGCCATCATAAGAGATGGTAATTTTTACGTTCATTAATATACTTTTTGAACATTTGACTTATATATATAGTATGATAAGATTGCCCAAAAAACTGCAACTACAATAATTGAAGCAAAACCTATTGCTTTTGTTAGTGGGTCTGAGATTAAATAAAAGCCAACAACACTAACAATTGCATAAGCAACTGACCTATTCTTCTCATATCTGGGATTAAAGTATCCAAAAGCAACTACTAAATAAATAGAAATAAAAGGGAAAATAGAAGTTAAAACATAAAAAGAGAGTTTTGCAACATGACTTTTACTATTACTTCTTATATTCCAATAATCAAAGGCATCTGTAAAAGGTGTAATTGAAGACTCACTTAAAGTATCATTTATATGCATTACTTTATAATCAATTTGATTGATTTTATCTTTTTCAAAAAAGAAAGTTTTACCATCTTTTAAAACAAAACTTAAATTTCCTGAGTCATTATTTAATCTAGCATTTTTAGCAATTATAAATTGGTCTGCATCTTTTTTTTGTGCTTTAAATAACTTTACCTCTTCATATAATTTATCATCTTTTTTACTAATATATATAAGCCAGTCACCAAACTTTTGCCCAAATTCAGATGCTTTAATATTAAAATTAGCCTCTTTTGTTTTTTGATTAATCATCTCTTGGGAAAGGTATTTTGTCTTTGGGATCAATCCAATAGAGATAATTAAAAGAGAAATAGACATTATAAAAGTGATTGGTAAAAATATCTTTAAAATATTTGTTGGGTTTAACCCAAATGAAGTAATTACTATCAATTCATACTCACTAGACAACTTTGATAAGGTGATTACCAATGAAACAAAAAAAGATATAGGCATAGTATAAAATATAATACTTGGAAGGTTATACGCATAGAGTGTAAGTAATTCAAATAAATCAATCGTAATAACTGATGTCACCGAAGCAATTCTTACTAAAAATATTATTGATGTAATAAAATAGAGTACTAAAAAAATAGGAAAAAATGTATTAGAAAATTGAGATAGTAAATACTGTTTTAGCTTCACAAAATAACCTTTGAAATTTGAAATATATACTCAATAAAAAAACCTAAAGACAAATAAGGTATAAAAGCTGTCTGTCTTTCATTTTTTTTAGCGTTGTTATATATTGAGGGAATTATAGCAAAAAGTGCTGCTAAAAATATAGCAATGAGCCCAGAACTTAATCCTAACACTGCACCAATTACTGCAATTACTGGTAAATCACCCTCACCTAGTGCTTTTTGAGTTTTTAGAGTCTCATCTTTTAATATCTTTGATTTTATATTTTGAATATAAAAAGTAATAATAAAATCAAGTATTACAAAAGCCCCTGCAAAAATAAACCCGTATTTTATAGAGTTTAAAAAGTCATTATGAATATAAGAAAAACCAAAAATAAGTACAAGTAATAAAATCCAATCAGGAACTGCTTTATATTCTAAATCAATAAAAGATAATACAAGTAGAGTATAAAATAGTGCCAAAATCAAAAAATACTCTAAAGAAACCCCTATTTTTAAAAATAAAGCTAAAGCAACAAGGGCAGATAAAACTTCTATAAAAAAATACTGCATAGAGTACTTTTCATCACAATACTTACATCTTCCTGCAAGAATTATAAATGAAACAATAGGAATATTATGATACCACACTATAGTTTTTTGACAATTAGTACAATGACTTCTTGGGGTAATAATAGATTCACATTTTGGTACTCTATAAATAACTACATTTAAAAATGAGCCAATAATTGCACCAAAAATAAATACAGAAATACTATACAGCTCCAAATCTTCTCTCTCTATTGGTATAATCACTTAATAAATCATCAAATTCATTTTTAGAAAACTCAGGCCAATAGGTCTTTGTAAAAAACATCTCTGCATAGGCACATTGCCATAAAAGATAATTTGAAAGTCTAATCTCTCCACTTGTTCGTATAAGCATATCCACATCTGGAATACCTGCTGTATCTAGGCAAGATTCAATATTATCTTGGTTAACTTCAAGTTTTTTATCAACTAGCTTTTTTACTGCCCTTGTTATTTCATCTCTTGAACCATAATTTAAAGCTAATACTTGAGTAAGACCTTGTCCATTTTTTGTTTTTTCTTGGGTATCATTTATAACTTTTTGTAAAGATTTTGAAAACTTTGACAAATCACCTATTGCTTTAAACTTCACACTATTTTCTAAATATATTGATAGCTCATTTTTTAAATATCTTTCCAATAGTTTCATCAAAAATTCTACTTCAAGTTTTGGACGTGACCAATTTTCTGTTGAAAATGCATAAAGAGTCAAATATTTGATTCCCAAATTATTTGCATGGGTTGTAATCTCTCTTACAGTTTTAGCCCCCTCTTCATGACCAGCAGTTCTATTTAACCCCTGCTCTTTTGCCCATCTACCATTGCCATCCATGATAATAGCAACATGTTCTGGCATATTATTCATAAAACTCCAAAGATAAAGTATTTAAAAGATTTAAAGAGACATCTAATTTATCCCCCTCAAAACTTATTGTTTTATCATTTGTTATCAAATCAATCTTATTTGAACTAGAACCAAAAGAGTTATTCTCATCAATTATATTTAGACAAACTCCATCGATGTTTTTTTCACTTCTCATATTTTTTGCATTTTCATAGGCAAGTTTTTTATCCATCTCAGCTTTAAAGCCAATAGTGTAAATATCGCTTTTTTCTAAATTTGATAGCAGGTCAATATTTTGTCTTAACTCTAAATTCCACTTTTGTCCAAGTGCAGCTTTTTTTAGTTTTCCACTTTGTGGAAACGAAGGAAGATAATCACTCACTGCTGCTACCATAAAAAGATATGGTTTTTTTTGTATTAGACTTGGATTTGATTTATCCATTAAAGTGGTAGAACTCATTATTCCTTTTTTGGCAACTCTAATAGAATCTTCTAGATATTTATACATCTCTTGAGAGCTTTGTGCTTCTATTATATGTATCTCTTTTGGTAAATTTTCATGTCCTCTTGAACTAATCAAACAAACATCTGCACCTTTTAAATAAAGTGCTAAAGCTAAAGAAGCAGCCATTTTTCCTGAAGAAAAATTAGAGATATATCTAACATCATCAATTTTTTCTACACTTCCTCCACCACTTAAAACTACTTTCCTATTTTCCCAATACTCATCTTTTAATAACTCTTTTAAAGTAGTATAATAGATATCATCAACTTCACTTAAAGCACCATTTCCTATATCTCTACAAGCTAACTCTTTTGATACTGAGTCTATGATTTTATAATTACAAAGTTTTAGCATCTTCATACTTGCTTTTGTAATGGGATTTTGTATCATATTTGTATTTGCAGCAGGACAAAGAAGTTTTACTCTTGGGTAGGCTAACGCTGTTTGAGTTAATATATTATCTGCAATACCATTGCTTAGTTTATTGATTGTATTTGCGCTAGCAGGAGCTATGACAAAAATATCAGCCCACTTTCCAATTGCTATGTGATTATAGTGGGAGTCTTTATTCCAAGACTCATTTGTATCATCTAAAATTTGTGCTTGTGAAATAGTTTCAAAAGTTAAAGGTGTGATAAATTTTTTAGCAGAAGATGTCATAATAACTTTTACATTTGCCTCAGCTTTTATATATAATCTTATTAGTTCTAAGGTTTTATATATAGCAATTGAGCCTGTAACTCCTACTAAAATGTTTTTATCTTTAAGCATCTTTTTTTCCAAAAAATTTGTAAAAATATCCTTTTACAACTTTTGTAGCTGCTCTTGTTAAGACTAAGTCACCCTTTTTCACATTTTTTGTAACTGTGCTTCCAGCTCCTATTAAAACATCATCTTCAATAGTTACAGGAGCTACAAGTTGTGTATCACTTCCTATAAATACATTTTTGCCTATTTTTGTTTGATATTTTTTAATACCATCATAATTACAAGTAATTGTTCCACAGCCTATATTTGTACCCTCATCAATTTCACAATCGCCAAGATATGAGAGATGTCCAGCTTTGACACCTGTTAAAATTGCTTTTTTAGTCTCAACAAAATTTCCTATATGTGTATCTTTTATAATTGAACCTGGTCTTATTCTTGCCATTGGTCCCGCATCACTATTTGTTAGTATCGCATCTTCTATTACTGTATTTGTTTTTATATGGGAATTTTCTATTTTACTATTTCCTAAAATAGTAACTCCATTTTCAATAATACTCTCTCCACTGATTTCAACACCTGATTCTATATAAATAGTCTCAGGTAACTTCATGATAACTCCAGCTTTCATAAAAGATTCTTTTATTCTATTTTGCTGAATAACCTCAGCAAGGGCAAGTTCATATTTTGAATTAACACCTTTAAAGTTTTCTTCATTTACTACTATTGGTTTTAACGTTTCTTTATTATTAATAGCTATTTCTATTAAATCTGTGATGTAGTACTCTTCTTGTGCATTATCATTTGATAAAAGAGGTAATGAATTTAATAAAAATTCTGTACAAAATTGATAAATACCTGCATTTGCACTTGTGATTTTTAACTCTTCATCTCTTGCATCTTTTTGTTCAACTATTTTTTTTACTTCACCATTTTTTATAACTACTCTTCCATATCCATCTGCATTTTTCAACTCTAAAACAGACATTACAATAGTAGCATCAAGGTCAAATTTTTTAAGCTCTTTTGCTTGAATTAATGGCATATCGCCATTTAATACTAAAGTTTTTTCATACTTTGGTTTTATCCCCATAACAGCGCCACCAGTTCCTGGAAAGTTTATATGGTCTTGTATTACAAAATTAACTTTATCTTGAAAATACTCTTGCATAGTTTCTTTTACTAAATCAGCTTTATGATATAAAACTACAGTAATGTCATCACTTAACTCCAAAGCCTCTTTAATTGAGTAATACAACATAGGCTTACCAGAAATTTTATGTAATACTTTTGGTGTGTCAGATTTCATTCTAGTACCAGCCCCTGCTGCTAGAATAATAATAGATTTATTAAACATTTTTACCCTTATTTTAATGCTTCTGCTACTTCTTTTCGCAAGTTATCTGCAACTTGTTGAAGTGCATTTTTCATTTTTTCATCTGTTATATTATTTTCAACTAATTTTGTCAAATTAGCCTCTTTTTCTTTAAAGAAAGCTGCCACTGCTTTGCTTTTTCTAGCTCTGTTATACATAAGTACTCCAGAAGCAATAAGTACCATAACAAGTTTTGCATGACCTAAAATTGCAGCATAATTTAATATAGAAAATCCTGCATTATCTACTTCATTGATATCAGCACCTGCTGATATTAAAAGTCTTGCAATTTTAAAATTACCCTTCCATTGAGTATGATGTAAAACTGTTCTTCCTTGTTTATCTTTAATATTCAAATCTGTTTTTTTAGATAAAAGTTTTTCCACAAGTTCATAATCATCTGCCATAACAGCTTTATGAAAAATTGTTCTTCCATCTTTGTCAGTTATATTTACATCAACTCTAAATTTAAGCATAAAAACAACTCTCTCTAAGAACTCTTGTCTCTCTTTTTTTGTTTTTGCTTTTAAGCCCTCATCTATCATACAAGATAGTGGAGTATTTCCATCATTATCAAGTTTATTTATATCAGCACCATTATTTAAAAAAACTTTTGTAAGTTCTATATTGTTGTAATGTATCGTATCAAAAATTATTGTTTTACCATCGCTTCTTGATTGATTAAGCTTAGGTCTTTTTATAATCAATCTTTTTAATAGTTTAAAATAATCTCCATTTTCAACAATATCTAAAAATCTTCTAGAGCTTGGTTTTTTACCATTATTTTGGATCAGTATCATCTCAGCTAAATCATCAATTACAGATTTTTCATCAAAATCTCTATGGTCAATATCTATACCTTTTTCAAAAAGGTAATCAAGCATTTCATAATTTTGATATCCTTTTAAACACTCTTGAAAAAGAACAGTTTTTCCATCTTTATCTTGAGTATTTATATCAGCACCTGCATTTAATAAAAACTCTATTGCTTCAAAATCTTTATTGTCAATAGCATAAAAAAGAATACTTTTTCCATGTTCATCTTTTCTATCAATATCCAAGCCATATTCTATTAGTATTGTTAATAGTTTTTGATAGTTATTTTCTTTTTTTACATATTTATAATCAGTCTGTCTATATTTATCCAAATTATTTTCACGTAAAATGTTAAATATTTTTATTATTTCATCTAAAACTGTTTTATTTTCGATATCTTTTTGATTTACATTAATATCTCTTTGCAATAAAGCATCAACTGTATCTAGGTGAGTAGATCCTTTTAATACAACTTTAAACAAAACATTTCTTTTTTTATTATCCAAATGATTTATATCTAAGCCATAATCAATCAAGTACTTCATAATCATTTGGTCATCTTTTAATGCAGCACTAAATAAGACTGTTTCACCTTCATTGTCAGCAATATTAACATCTTCAATGTTATTTAAAACCTCTTTTACAATTCTGATGTTTCCACCCTCAACTGCATCAAAAAGTACTGTTCTTCCATATCCATCTTTAAAGTTTAACTCAGCTCCTTGGGCAAGTAAAAGTTGAAAAACTTTTAAGTTTCCTTCTAAAGCTATATCTTGTATAAGCGTTCTTCCAGAAGAATTTATATAATTTAATGAGGCTTTTTTTTCAAGTAAGAATCTTATCATCATGCCATCTGCACTTGATGCAGCAATAGAAAGAGGAGTTTTACCTAACTTATCTTCATGGTCAATATTTGCACCATTTTTAAGTAAAATTTTCACACCCTCAATTCGTCTTTTATGTACTAGTTCAAAGAGTAGTGTTTTACCTTTTTCATCAGTTTCATTAATATCTAATCCACTATCAATAAGTTTTTGTATTTTATCTTCATTTACATAGTCTTTCATCAACTCTTTTTGTAAAGTTGTACTATCATCTGATTTAAATAGATTAAACATCAACGCTTCCCTCTAATACTTTTAATAATGCCTGATTATATCTAAAGAAAATTAAAATCTTCTCCTTCTCCTAAACTCTCGTGAATCTTTGGGAGGAAAATTTCTTCTGCTTGATTCTTGCTCTAATTTAATATCTTTTTTTAATGAATTCTCAATAAATTGATTAAATGAAGTTCTAGCAATTGTGGCTTTTATGGTATCAGGAAACTGTTCTGGTAACTTATATGATAACCATAAATACAAAGAAATCTTTTTTATCTCATCTTCTACAAGAAGCAAATCTTTTTGTGTTCTAGCAACTTTAGGCAGAGTTATAGATGGTCTATATCTTATAACTTTGTTTTTTAATACTGCTGATATATAAATATCATATGCTTGTAAAATAATTTTTGATTTTATTGAAATAGGTGCTTGGGAGAGCATATACTTATCTTCAAGTTTTAAATTAAACTTTTGATCAACAATAGTAGATGCACTAATCATAGAACCAATATTTGCAGCGACAAAGGGTCCTTCAAACTCCATGTTAGAAGAGAAGAACTTTAGTACCTTTGTTAAAGATGTTGTTTTTAAATGCATTGCTAAATTAGAGAGTTGCTCATTATTGATTTTTACTCTAAAGGGAGGTTTTATTGTTTTTATAGGTTGTGCATACTCTTCTTTAATATATTTCAAACTATCTTTTGTAGTAGCTCCTATAAATCCTTTTTCATGGTGTCCATATCGTCCTGCTCGACCTGCTATTTGAACTATCTCATTTACACTTATACCTCGTCTTGAAATTCCATCAAACTTCATGTGAGTAGTAAAAAGGATTGTTTTAATAGGAAGGTTTAATCCCATAGCAATAGCATCTGTTGCTATTAAAATATCTGTCTCTTTTTCTCTAAATCTCCTTGCTTCATCCCGTCTAACTTCAGGTGAGAGATTTCCATATATAACTGAGACTTTATGTTTCTTTTGGAGTTTTTGTTTAAATTTTAGTACATCACTTCTTGAAAAAGCGATTAATGCTGTTCCACTCTCTAAGTCACCTAAAGCTATATGTTTATCTAAAAGTTGTAATTCATTTTTTCTTTTGAATTTTTCTATTATTAAATCTTCTTCTAAATATGCTGCTAATTTTTTAATGGCATCAAGGGCATTTACACTTCCTGTCATAATTATCTTTTTTGCAGGACAGCCAATAATTGCATTTACCCAAGCCCAACCTCTGTCATCATCATCTAACATTTGAACTTCATCAATAATTGCAACATCAACATCCATATTAAAATCAATCATCTCTATAGTTGAGCAAACATGCGCTGCATCTTCATTTAGATTTTGTTCTTCCCCTGTGATTAGTGAAGCGGGTATTTTTTCTTTTGTTAAGTCTTCATAACCTTCTAGTGCCAATAGTCTTAAAGGTGCTAAATACAAACCACAATCTGCTTTTTTAAGCTCTTGCATTGCTTTGTAAGTTTTACCTGAATTTGTAGGTCCTACATAAAAGTGTAGCTCTCTTTTCATACTTCTAGCTAAGGGGTACAATGATTTTATATCACAATTTAAAAGCTCTTTTAGTTGTTCTTGCCAATTTGTTTTCATATTATTCTTTTTAATTTTATAAGTATTAAATCGATTTTATCATAAAATATTAATATTATAATAAAGATTTTAAGGGATTTTGATGACTTGTGATTATTTTGGGAAATGTGGTAGTTGTACTTTGTATAATATGGATTATTATGAGCAACTTGAATTTAAAATACAAAGAGAAAAAGAGAGATTCAACGATATAACATCAATGGAATTTGAGATAATCAAAAGTGAAGAAGCGCATTTTAGAAATAGAGCTGAGTTTAGATTTTGGAAAAACTATGATGATGAAGATAATCCAACACTTTCATATGCAATGACAAGCTTTGATAAAGATATTGTAGAAGTTGATAACTGCTCAATTGTTTCTAAACAAATTAGTGAGTTAATGCCAAAACTTTTAAAAAAAATTTCTGAAGATGAAATACTGCACCATAAAATTTATTCTGTAGAGTTTTTAGGCTCTACTACTAATGATATGTTAGTAACTTTAATTTATCACAAAAAATTAGATAGTACATGGGAAATAAAAGCTAAAGAGATACAAAAAGAGTTAAATATAAAAATAATTGGGAGAAGTCGTAAACAAAAAATTGTTTTAGAAGAAGAGTTTATAAAAGAAGAACTGAACATCAATAATGACAATTTTAAATTTCACTATAAAGAGGGAGGTTTCACTCAACCAAATACTAAAGTAAATATAAAAATGATTGAGTGGGTTTTAAATAATATAGAGACAAAAGATGATTTATGTGAACTTTATTGTGGTGGAGGAAATTTTACCATTGCTTTATCAACTAAGTTTAATAAAGTATTAGCAACAGAGATTTCAAAAACTTCAATTAACTCAGCACTAAAAAACTGTGAACTTAATAATAGAACTAATATTGACTTTATAAGAATGAGTTCAGAGGAATTTGTTGAAGCTTTAAATGGTGTTAGAGAGTTTACAAGACTAAAAGATATTAATTTAAAAGATTATACCTTTTCCACAATATTTGTAGACCCTCCAAGATCAGGGCTTGATGAAACTACGAGAGAACTAGTTAAAGACTTTGAACAAATCATTTATATCTCATGTAATCCAGAGACATTACATAGGGATTTAAAAGAGTTAACTAAAACGCACCAAATCTTAAATTTAGCTTTATTTGACCAATTTTCCTATTCTAAGCATGTTGAAACAGGAGTAATTCTTAAAAAATCTTGTTAGAATTTAGCATATAAGCTGTTACAAGGTTGGAAAAATGAAAATAAACACAAACATAGCTTCGCTTAATGCACAAGAAGCAGCAACAAAGACTAATAGTAAGATTGCTAGTTCATTAGAAAAACTTTCTACTGGATTGAAAGTAAACAAAGCTAGTGATGATGCATCTGGGTTAGCAATTGCTGATAAACTTAGAACTCAAGCTACATCTATTGGTCAAGGTATTGACAATGGTAACTCTGCAGTTGCACTAATACAAATTGCAGATAAATCAATGGCAGAACAATCAAATATTCTTGATATTGTTAAATCTAAATTAATTCAAGCAAATACAGATACTACATCTCCTGATGGTAGAGAAGCTATTAGAAAAGATATAGTAAAACTGTTAGAACAACTAGATAATATCGCTCAACAAACGAGCTACAATGGTATTACACTATTACAAGATAGTTATGACAGTATGCAAAGTTCAAGAGAACTAAGTTTTCAAATTGGTGGAAACAAAGATGATATTATGCAAAGTTCGTATATCCAATCAAATACTATTGGACTAGGTGGAGGAACTGAAGCCATAGATCAAGTTTCTGGATCAAGCACTAGAGGTAACCTTATTTCACAAGGTTTATCAACAATTGTTAGCGCTGATGGAACAAATGCAATAACCCTTGATGGTTATGCTACAGGAACTGCAATAGACGTAAATATTTCTGGAATTACAAGTGAAATTACTTTTAATACATCATCAGGAACAATTAGTAACGTTGACACAAATACTCAATTAATTTTGGAAAGTTTAGCAAATATAAGCACAACAACAGCTGTTTCAGGTGGAAAGGTTAAGTTTACTCGAGTTGCAGCAGATGGAACAGAGACTAATTTAACAGTTGCACAAGCAAAAGTATTTACAGCAGCTTCTGGTACACTAAAAGCAACAGTAAAAGTTAGTGATATAAATGGAAATGTTTTAGGTGATTTTTCTATTAGTACATCGGGAGGAGCAGCGGGTATCTCTTCTGCTATTACAATTAATGCAGGAACAATTGTAAATGGTATTCAAGAGAATCCATCATTTAGTGTTTCAACAGGTACAACAATAGATTTAGGTGGTAATGCTATAAACACCTTAGCAATTGGCAGTACTATTGATACATATAGTGTAGGAGCCATGACCATAGAACAAAGTTCCGCATCTGGAAGTATAACCTTTGGGGCAAATGCACAAAACCTAATGATACAAAATAATAATGACCAAGTTGGAGAAGAACTAAAACTGACAACTGGTGTTAATAATGATGGAGCAACTGGTACAATTTATGGTGGTGGTTCACTTTCAGGATTAAAAGCATTAGCAACTGGACAATTAACAAAAGTTCAAGCAGATAAATATCAAAGTATAGTTGATGCAGCACTAAGTCAAATGAATATTTACAGATCTGACTTGGGTTCTACTCAAAATCAAATAGAATCAGCAGTTAGAAACTTAATGACACAAGAGACAAATGTAAAAGCTGCTGAGTCAGTTATTAGAGATGTTGATTATGCTGAAGAGTCTGCAAACTTTAATAAAAACAATATCATCTCACAAGCAGGGTCATATGCTATGAGTCAAGCTAACTCTGTACAACAAAACGTATTGAGACTTTTACAATAGTAAATAGTCGTTAAAGTAGTAGTTTTACTACTACGATATACGTTTCCTCGAAAACGTTCTTAGATTACTTCAATAAGAAGCAAATTTAACATTAAAATTTAAAAGAGAGCTTTTTAGCTCTCTTTTTTTATTGCCAACTTATATTTTAAACTACTTTTAAGAATTGGTATGTAATAATTCTATTTACAAAGTAGGGATCAATTGATTCCAAAGAGTTTTACTCTATGCTCACTAACCTGAGAATGTTTCCGTCGTGATTTATCACAATGTGTCATAATTAAAAAGGATTTATTATGAGAATTAATACTAACATTGCTTCATTAAATGCAAGAGAAGCAGCTACAAATACGCAAAATAAAATTGCAAGTTCATTAGAAAAACTTTCTACTGGATTAAAAATTAATAAAGCATCTGATGATGCATCTGGTTTAGCAATTGCTGATAAATTAAGAACACAAGCAAGTTCTATTGGTCAAGGTATTGACAACGGTAACTCTGCTGTTTCATTAATACAAATTGCTGATAAATCTATGTCTGAACAATCAAATATTCTTGATGTTGTTAAAGCTAAATTAATTCAAGCAAATACTGATACTACTTCTGATGCAGGTAGAGAAGCTATTAGAAAAGATATCAATAAACTACTTGAACAATTAGATAATATTGCACAGCAAACGAACTATAATGGTACAACACTATTACAAGGTGGTTATGATGAAACTCAAGGGTCTAATCAATTATCATTCCAAATTGGTGGAAATAAAGATGATATTATTCAAGCAGAGTCTATTCAATCTAATACACTAGGTCTTGGTGGAGGAACTGAAGAGTTGGTTCAAACATCAGGTGCTAGTGATAGAAATAATATCGTTTCACAAGGTACATCTATCGTTGTTACTGGTGATGGTACAAATGATATTACAATTGATGGTTTCTCTTCAGGAACTTCACTAGATGTAAACTTGTCAGGTATCTCAGGAGCTATTACATTTAGTGGTTCAGGAACAATTAGTAATACTGATGCAGTTACACAATTAGTTTTAGAAAAACTAGCTGCTGCATCTGGTGGTAAATCAGTAGAAGTAAGTGATATTAATGGGAACGTTATTGGTACATTCTCAATATCTTCAGGTGGTTCAATCACAAAAGTTCAAGCAAGTTCAATTAATGGTATTGCAGGAGCTATTACATTTACAGTAACATCTGGTACTACTATCAATCTTGGTGGTAATACTATTGATACAGTAAATAACTCATCTACTACTACAAGTGGAGCAAGTCCAGCATTATTAAGTACATTTAGTATTGGTTCTATGCAAATCACTCAAAGTTCTGCATCTGGAAGTTTAACAGTTAGTGGAAATGCACAAAACTTAAATATTACAAACTTAAATAGTGCAAATGGTGAAGAAATCACAGTTTCAACTGCTGCTTCTGGTGGTAAAATTACAGGGGGAGGAACACTTTCTGGATTAAAATCTTTAGCGGCTAATCAATTGACACGTGCTCAAGCCGATAAATTCCAAGGTGTAGTTGATGCTGCAATTTCTCAACTTAATACATATAGAGCGGACTTAGGTTCTACTCAAAATCAAATTGAATCTGGGGTTAGAAACTTAATGACCCAAGAGACAAATGTAAAAGCTGCTGAGTCTATTATTAGAGATGTTGATTATGCTGAAGAATCTTCAAACTTCAACAAACAAAATATTATCTCACAAGCTGGATCGTATGCTATGAGTCAAGCTAACTCTATCCAACAAAATGTTTTAAGATTATTACAATAGTATTTGATCTTTTCACTTTTAAAAGTAGTATCCTTTTGGATGCTACTTTTTTTATTTCTATTTAAATCAGAAAAAATCTCTTTTTTTAAATTTTAATATATTGTCAGAAAACATCAAACTCTTATAAGCTAAAATATCTAACAACATAAAGAATAGGAAGTGACATAATGACTAACATAATACTATGTGGAGGAAATGGAACAAGACTGTGGCCAATAAGTCGAACACTCATGCCAAAACAGTTTGTAAAACTATTTAATAAGCAGTCATTATTCCAATTAACAGTGCAAAGAAACTCAAAATTATGTGAAAGTCAATTTATAGTTTCAAACACTGAACAGTATTTTTTAGCATTAGACCAATTAGAAGAGATTCAAAACACTATTCCCTATCTACTATCATCTAACAACTATTTACTAGAACCAATAGGAAGAAATACAGCTCCTGCTATTGCCTTAGCTTGTATGGCATTACCAAAAGATGAAATAGTATTAGTAACACCAAGTGATCATCTAATAAAAAATGAAAAAGAGTATGAAAAAGTAATAATTCAAGCAAAAGAGTTTGCCCTTGACAATAAATTAGTAACCTTCGGCATTACTCCAACCTTCGCAGAAACAGGATATGGATATATAGAATCAATAAATACCTTTGATGTAAAAGCATTCCATGAAAAACCTGATTTTAAAACCGCAACTAAATATTTAGAAGAAGGTAATTATTCTTGGAACTCAGGAATGTTCTGTTTTAAAGCAGGAGTTTTTCTTGATGAACTAAAAACTCATTCACCTGAAATTTATAATGATTCTTTAATAGCATTTAATAATGCTTCTGTTGAAAATTCATTAATTAGAATAAAACATGATGACATGTTAAATATCAAAGAAAATTCAATAGATTATGCAGTCATGGAAAAAAGTAATAGTGTAAAAGTAATTCCTTCAAATATAGAATGGAGTGATGTGGGAAGCTTTGATTCACTTTATGATGAACTTCCAAAAGATAAAAATAATAATACAATAAATGAAAATCATATTTCAATAGATTCAAAAAATAATTTAATCTATGGTAATGATAGAAAAATAGCAACAGTAGATATGGAAGATTGTATTATAGTAGATACTGGAGATGCACTTTTAATATCTAAAAAAGGTTCAAGTCAAAAAGTAAAACAAGTTGTACAAAAACTAAAAGAGCAAAAAAGTGAACTTCATAATATTCACCTAACAGGTCATAGACCATGGGGAACATACACCGTCCTAGAAGATTCAAATGGTTATAAAATAAAAAAAATAGTAGTAAAACCAAAGTCAAGATTATCTTTACAAAAACATTTCCATAGAAATGAACATTGGATAGTAGTATCAGGCTGTGCAACAGTTACAATAGATGATAAAACTTTTATACTAAACCCAAATGAATCAACATACATAAAAGCAGGACAATTACATAGACTTGAGAATCAAGGTAGATTACCCTTAGTTATCATAGAAGCTCAAGTAGGTGAATATACAGGTGAAGATGATATTATTAGAATTGATGATGATTTTAGTAGAAATAAAATATAATACAAATAATTAAGTAATAGGATAAAATAAAATATGACTCAAAAGAAAGTAGCACTAATAACAGGAATAACAGGACAAGATGGATCTTATCTTGCAGAATTTTTACTGAAAAAGGGATATGAAGTTCATGGTATAAAAAGAAGAAGTTCACTTTTTAATACAGATAGAATAGACCATCTTTATGAAGATCCCCATGTGGAAAATAGAAACTTAATACTTCACTTTGGTGATATGACAGATTCTATGAACCTTACGAGAATTATCCAAGAAGTACAACCAGATGAAATCTATAATCTTGCTGCTATGAGTCATGTTGCAGTTTCATTTGAAACACCAGAATATGTAGCAAATGCAGATGGTACTGGAACACTTAGAATCCTTGAAGCTGTAAAACTTTTAGGACTTACAAATAAAACAAAAATCTATCAAGCATCAACTAGTGAACTATATGGAAAAGTACAAGAAACACCACAAAGTGAAACAACACCTTTTTATCCAAGAAGTCCATATGCAGTTGCTAAAATGTATGCATATTGGATAACTGTAAACTATAGGGAAGCCTATGGAATGTTTGCTTGTAATGGTATTTTATTTAATCATGAAAGTCCAGTAAGAGGTGAAACCTTTGTAACAAGAAAAATCACAAGAGCAACATCTAAAATAGCCTTAGGACTTCAAGATAAACTATATCTAGGAAATCTTGATGCAAAAAGAGATTGGGGACATGCAAAAGATTATGTACGAATGATGTGGATGATTTTACAAGCAGATGAACCAGAAGATTGGGTAATTGCAACAGGACAAACTACAACAGTAAGAGAATTTGTAAAACTAAGTTTTACTTATGCAGGTATTACTTTAGAATTTAAAGGTGAGGGTGTAAATGAAAAAGCTTATGTTGCCTCTTGTTCAAACCCAGATTATAAAATAGAAATAGGTAAAGAAGTAGTTGCTGTAGATCCTAGATATTTTAGACCAACAGAGGTTGATTTACTTTTAGGAGATCCTACCAAAGCAGAAACAAAACTTGGATGGAATAGAGAGTATAAACTACAAGATCTTGTAAATGACATGATGAAATCAGATTTAAAACTAATGACAAAAGATGTTTATCTTAAAGATGGCGGATATAAAACTTTGAGTTATTATGAATAAGAAAGAATTGTAAGTATATGTCAATGAATAAAAACTCTAAAATATATATAGCAGGACATAGAGGCTTAGTAGGTTCTGCAATAGTTAAAAACCTTCAAGAAAAAGATTATACAAACTTAATATATAAAACACATAAAGAATTAGACCTTCTAAATCAACAAGATGTAGAAAACTTTTTCCAAAATGAAAAACCAGAATATGTAATTCTTGCTGCCGCAAAAGTGGGTGGCATTGTTGCTAATAATACTTATAGAGCAGACTTCATTTATGAAAATTTACAAATTCAAAATAATGTAATTCATCAAAGTTATGTTCATAAAGTAAAAAAACTTTTGTTTCTAGGAAGTACTTGTATTTATCCTAAAAATGCACCACAACCTATGAGTGAAAATAGTTTATTAACATCTCCCTTGGAATATACAAACGAACCATACGCTATTGCAAAAATAGCAGGTATAAAGATGTGTGAAAGCTATAACTTACAATACGGGACGAATTTTATAAGTGTAATGCCAACAAATCTTTATGGACCAAATGATAACTTTGATTTAGAGAAATCACATGTACTACCTGCACTTATTCGAAAAATACATTTAGCAAAACTTTTAAGTGAAGGTAAAACTAGAGAAGTTTTAGAAGATTTAAATCTATCAACTATTGAAGAATTGGAAATTTATTTAGCTAAATTTGGAATTCGAGAGAATCATGTAGAGATTTGGGGATCAGGAGAACCAAGAAGAGAATTCTTATATTCGAAAGATATGGCAGATGCATGTGTTTTTTTACTTGAAAATAGAGATTTTAAAGATACATATAATTTAAATAACAAAGAAATAAGAAATACACATATTAATATAGGGACTGGAATTGATATTTCAATAAAAGAACTTGCAGAGCTTATTAAAAGTATAATAGGGTTTAATGGTGAGCTTTACTTTAACTCTGATAAACCGGATGGAACAATGTTTAAGCTTACTGATTCTAGTAAGTTACATGATTTAGGATGGAAACATAAAATTAATCTTGAAAATGGTATTAAAAATATGTACAATTGGTATTTAAAAAATAAATAAAAACTATTATTCACTTATTAATTTTTAAAAAATCCACTTCAAATTCAGCTATCTTTAGAGCAAACATGCTAAAATAAATACCAAAATAATATTCTCTATTTACTGCGTAAAGGGATTTATCCAAGGTATAAAATGTCATTAGATCAAGTTCAGCAAAAAGCACTACAAACTTACAATGAAAACCTAGAATTTTTTAAACAAAATCATCCTGATATTTATAAAAATCTAGAACTTTATGCCACTGCAATTGATTTAGGGCAAGTAAAACCTCAATTTGAACTTCAATACTTAAATACACACTTTGATATAGTTAATCCAAATACAAAACAATTTTTATACACACAAAACTCAAATGAAGTTTCTCAAAAAATTGCTGATGATATAAACTTTGATGCGACTGTAAATAGTTTTAAGACATACTATGAATTTAAGTACAATGATGCTGTTGCAAAAAAAGCACTAGAACAAGATATCTTAGCACCTCATACAATTGGAAATGCTCCGGTAATAAATTTTGTTGATAAAAATTTACCAAGTCCTCAAAATCTAAAAGAAATTCACAAATTCATCATATTTGGAGTTTTATTAGGTATTCATATCCCATTAATTCATCAGAAATTAAATTCTAAGGTTTATTTAATAGTCGAACCAAATTTAGAATTTTTTAGATTGTCTTTATTCGTTACAAATTATGCAAACCTATCAAAACAAACAAAACTTTTTTTCTCTGTTGCACAAAATGATTTTGAATTTAAAAAGACTTTTGAAGCTTTTTATGGAGAACTTTTTATTTTCAACCATTATTTAAAGTTTGTAAATTTATCAGCTGGATCTGATATATATATGAAAACTATTCAAAACTTCTTAGTATCACAAGGTCATTTATTATACTCATACGATAGGACATTTTTAAGTTTAAGTAGAACTAACTCTTATATTAGTCAAAACTTTAGATTATTAAACATAAAACAAAAACAAAATCTTAAGCCTTTTGAAAAACCAGTACTTTATCTCTCAGCTGGTCCATCATTACAACATAATATTGACTTTGTAAAGAAAAACCAAAACTATTTTACAATAGTAGCAATATACGCGACTATGCCAATTTTGGAGAGAAATGGAATAAAACCTGACATTATTACTCAATATGATGAGCAAGATGTACAAGTTTTAAATACGCTTGCTAAATTAAAAGATATAAACTATTTCAAGGACACTATATTTATTTTTGCATCTCATGTAAATGCAAAACTAATGAACTCTTTTCCAAAAGAAAATATTTTTATTTTTCAAGCGATGTTTGAATTAAAAGAAAATTTTGGGACTTTAACGAGTCCAAGTATTGGTGAGTTAACTTATGCCTTACTTCTTTTATTTCAAGCAAAAGAAGTTTATCTTTTAGGTCTTGATTTTGCTATGGACGTAGAGTCTGGTGATACACATATTGAAGGACACTCAGGGTCTGGAGCATTTAATAAACTAAAAGACTTAGAAGAATCTGATGATAAAAACTACTCATACAGAAAAAACACTATACTTGTAAAAGGTAACTTTTTAGCAGAAGTTAAGTCCGTACCAGTATTTAAAACTAATATTGATACATTTGCTCAGTTTTCAGAAATGTTTAAAGATTCAACTCAAAATATTTACAATCTGTCAAATGGCGCTTATTTAAATGGTACAACACCATTAAAAATTGAAGATATTAATCTATCTAGTTTTTCTGTAAATGAAAAAGAAGCATTAAAAAACGAACTTTCCAATGCTTTTATAACTATAAGTGAAGCTGGTTATAATCAAAAAGATTTAGAGAAACTAAACCTTAAACTAAGTAGTGTAAAAAAAATCAAGAAAAATTTAGACCAATTTCAAAAAATGAAAAAATACAAAGATTTTGAAGAGTATAAAGGGCATTTAATTAACCTTATTCAAAATATTTTATTTGAGAAACATCAATGTGAAGATTTACAATCAATCTTAATCAACTACTCTTCACATAACCTTCATCATATTTTTTATCTTTTTGATTTAGAAAGTAAAAATGATAATAAAAAATATATCTATGAAATAAATAAAAATTTACTTACTCAGCTAAATAAAATAGTTGATACTTATGTAATATCAATTTCATATTCACAAGATGAAAATAGTATTGCATTAAAGAAATTAAATAAATACTTAAAAGAGTATTCAATAAAAAATAGTATTTATTCAGAACCATTTTTCAAAGAGTTAGTAGAAACTTCAAAACAAGGTTATCAATACGAATTTGGAATGAATTCAATCGGATTTTTTGCAATTGAAGATAACCTTTCTAATAAAAATTTTATTTGTTATGTAAAAGAGTTACTTAATAAATTCCCAGAAATTAAACTTAAACTTTTTTACTTTTTTGATTTTCAAAAAGTTCAAGCTCAATATATTTTTAAACAAGAATTATCTAGAATTGAATTAATAATCCCACACAATATTAATACAATAACAAGCACTGTAGAACTATGGCTTGAAACATATAATAATACAATAAATGTGAAAAAGATAGATGACATTATATTAAATAACTATGAGAATATTTACTCTTCTATGTTTACTCAGATTGAATATCAATCTGCCCTTAATAATATTGATGAAGAGAAAGAAGAATTTAATACTGATAAGTTCACATTAACAAAAAAGATTAAGCACAATTTTGTCTTACCAAATACCAAATATTTTGAATTTGCAAATAGTTTAAAATTTGATATTGATAAAGATTTATTAAATGAAAAATATCTAAAAGAGTATATAGGTTTTTTTGCAATTAAAGAGAATCTTCAACAAGAATTTGTAAATAAAATTGTAGAAATTTGTAATAAATTTCCAAATGTAAAATTTTCAGTATTTTATTTTGACGAAGTGGATGTAAAAGAGTTTATAAAAATTTTTGGAAGGGTTATCAATAGATTTAACTTTATTACACCAAAAAATATTTTTGATATTACAGATAATATAGAAGTTTGGGTACAAGCCTCAATTAAAAATCAAAGTTTTTTACATACTAAGATTTATGGATTAATCAATAATACAGTTAATATTCATCCTATTGTTTTAAAAGAGGAGTATGCTATAAAAGATACTTCAACTAACTATTTAGAGTGTTTAATTGAAAACTACAATGAGACAATTTTTACTAAGGCTCTAAATGATAATCTAGATGAAGAAAGATTACAAAATACAGACCCAGAAGACAACATTGGATTTTTAGCTACAGAAGATAATCTAGAAGATAAAGAATTTATAAAACTCATGTCCATACTTTTTGAAAAAAATTATAACATAAGATATAAAGCATTTTATTTTAATGAAGAACAAAAAGATTTAACTTCGATAATTTTCGCAGACTATATTCAACAAATTGATTTTATCATCCCTATAACTATTTATGATATTGTTGAAAACATATCTACATATATTTACTCTTTTATAAATTTTAAAAAACCTAAAACGTCTAATTATCATAAAATATGGCAAATTTTGAATGACACAAAAGTAAATTTATTTAAAATTCATTTATTTGAAGAAATAAAAGATGAAAATATTTTTAATTATTCTCTTAAGTTAATAGATAAATCTAAAAGAAGCTTCACTAAATCTATTGTTTCTAATATATATAAAGATTCTTCAAGTTATGACATATTATTTTTTAAAAATATTTTTAATCAAAAAATTAAATTAGATAATTCAGCTAAAAATACTTTAGCATTTTTAGCTACTAATGACAATATTAATGATGATGAATTTATTAAATACTTGTTAAATTTAAAAAAAGTACACCCTTCTATAACTATTAATGCCTATTATTTTAATGATTCTGACAGTAAGCTAGTAAAAGAAAAGCTTCATAATACAAATTTTTCAATATTGAAATTTACTAAAGACAATTTTTTTAACAATTTAAAAATTTTTATAAATAATAAGAACTCTATTTTTTATACAGATATCGAACAAAAAATGTTACCATTTAATAAGAATGTTTTTTACTTAGCATATAATAGAGAGTTATCTAGAATAAACTTATCTGAATGTGCAGTTAATAAAGATGATTTTTATCTAAATTCATTAAAAGAAATTGGTATTGATCCAAGTATTTTTGAAAAATTCAATTATAATTATCAAATAATTCTTGCCAATAATTTCTTAGAAAAGAATTCAAATGATATACAAGTTAATAATACAACCCTAGAATATATTATCCATTATATGCACATTGAGTTTGCACTATATAACAATTCTTTTATAGAAAAGATTTATCAACTAAGAAAACTTCATTTACCAAATCTTTTTAAGTCTAATGAGGAATAATGCTATATTTAATTGGAAGAAATCAAGAGTTGTTTGAAAATGATATCCATAATAAAAAAGAGTGTTTAAAAGAAATTGTTACTTCATCTTCTTTTTTGGTACTTGGTGCAGCAGGGAGTATTGGGCAAGCTGTTACAAAAGAAATATTTAAACGAAATCCTAAAAAACTTCATGTTGTTGATATTAGTGAAAATAATATGGTTGAGTTGGTTCGAGATATTAGAAGTTCTTTTGGTTATATAGAAGGTGAATTTGCAACTTTTGCCTTAGATATTGGAAGTTATGAATATGACGCTTTTATAAAAGCTGATGGCAAGTATGATTATGTATTAAATTTATCTGCATTAAAGCATGTAAGAAGTGAAAAAGATCCTTTTACTTTAATGAGAATGATTGAAACTAATATATTTAATACAGATAAAACACTTAGACAATCTATTGAAAATAATACAAAAAAATACTTCTGCGTATCCACAGATAAAGCTACTAATCCAGTAAATATGATGGGTGCAAGTAAAAAAATCATGGAAATGTTTGTTATGAGAAAATCAAAACAAATAAATGTTTCAATGGCAAGATTTGCAAATGTTGCTTTTAGCGATGGAAGTCTACTTCATGGATTTAATCAAAGAATTCAAAAAAATCAACCAATCGTTGCGCCTAACGATATTAGAAGATATTTTGTTACACCTCAAGAAAGTGGTGAATTATGTTTGATGTCTTGTATATTTGGAGAAAATAGAGATATATTTTTTCCCAAATTAAATGAAAACTTGCATCTAATTAGTTTTGCTGAAATTGCTACCAAATATCTTAAGAATTTAGGTTATGAACCTTATTTATGTAAAGATGAAGATGAAGCAAGAGAATTAGCAAAAACTTTACCATCTCAGGGGAAATGGCCATGTTTATTTAAAGCAAGTAATACAACGGGAGAAAAGGATTTCGAAGAATTTTTTACTGATAAAGAAGTTTTGGATATGGAAAGATTTGAAAATCTTGGAATTATTAAAAATGAAGTGCTCTTTAATGAAAATAAACTGAATCATTTTGAAACTAAAATTAGAAGTTTTAAACAAAATTTATCATGGACAAAAGATGATATTTTAAAAGAATTTTTTATGATGATTCCAAATTTTGGACACAAAGAGATAGGCAGGTATCTTGATGGGAAAATGTAACATGCAAAATATTGTTGAATTTATACAAAAAACTTTTGATACAAAAAAATTTGTCCCACTTCATGAACCTAGGTTTATAGGAAATGAAAAAAAATATCTAAATGACTGTATTGATTCTTCATTTGTATCAAGTGTAGGAGAATATGTAGACGCATTTGAAAAAAAATTTGCAAAATTTGTACACTCTAAGTATGCAATTGCTGTAGTAAATGGCACAGCCGCGCTTCATATAGCACTTATTTTAGCAGGTGTAAAAAAAGATGATGAAGTTATTACTCAACCACTTACATTTATAGCAACATGTAATGCAATTAGTTATATTGGTGCAAAACCAATATTTATAGATGTTGATTTAAATACAATGGGTTTAAGTCCCAATTCTTTACAATCTTTTTTAGAAACTAACTGTGAAATAAAAAATAATGAATGCATAAATAAAGTAACTGGGAAAATTATAAAATCCTGTATACCAATGCATACTTTTGGTCATCCTTGTAGAATTGATGAGATAAAACAAATTTGTGATAAATGGAAAATAACTTTAGTTGAAGATGCTGCAGAATCTTTAGGTAGCTATTATAAAAACAAGCATACGGGAACTTTTGGAAAGATTGGTATATTTTCTTTTAATGGAAATAAAATAATAACTTCAGGTGGTGGGGGAGTAATTATAACTGATGATGAAATTTTGGCAAAAAAAGCAAAACATATTACAACTACAGCAAAAATTCCTCATCCATATGAATATACACATGACGAAATAGGATTTAACTACCGGCTTCCAAATTTAAATGCAGCACTACTTCTTGCCCAACTTGAGCAACTAGATAATTTTTTAACATCTAAAAGAGACTTAGCAAATATATACAAAGACTTTTTTTCAAACTATGACATAAAGTTTATAGAAGAACCAAAAGAATCTAAATCAAATTATTGGTTACAAGCAGTTTTATTAAATAATGAAAAAGAGAAAAATAATTTTTTAAAATATACAAATGAAAATGGTGTCATGACAAGACCTATCTGGAAGCCTTTGAATACACTCAAGATGTTCAAAGAATGTCAAAAAACTACTCTAAAAAATGTAAAATACTTGGAGAAAAGAGTTGTAAATATCCCAAGTAGTGTAAGAATATGAAAAAAGAAAACATTATATTAGTAGGAGCGGGAGGGCATTGCCACAGTGTCATTGATGTAATTGAACAAGAAAATAAATATAACATAATTGGAATAGTTGATAAAAAGGGAAGCAATTGTAAAGAGATTTTCAATTACAAAACTATTGGATTTGATGATGACTTAGAAAATATTTACAAAACTTGTAAAAATGCAGTAATTACGGTAGGACATATAACTTCAAACCATGCAAGAGTAAATTTATTTACAAAATTAAAAAAAATAGGTTTTAATTTACCTATAGTAATTTCTCCTCTTGCTTATGTTTCAAAACACTCTTTCATCGAGGAAGGAACTATAATTATGCATCATTGTTTAATAAATGCAAATGTGAAAATTGGCAAAAATTGTATTATTAATACAAAAGCGCTTATTGAACATGATGCAATTATTGAAGACCATTGTCACATTTCAACTGCAAGCGTTATAAATGGAGCGGTAATAGTCAAAACAAATTCATTTTTTGGAAGTAATGCCACTTCAAAACAAAATATAACAATTAGTGGCTTTATAAAAGCAGGAGGTATTAGTAAATGAGTGTTTTTATTATTGCAGAAGCAGGTGTCAATCATAATGGTTCAATTAAACTTGCAAAACAATTAATTGATGTAGCTGTAGAAGCTGGAGCAGATGCAGTTAAATTTCAAACATTTAAGACTGAAAATTTAGTTTCCAAAAATGCACAAAAAGCAGAATATCAAAAAGAGACTACCAATAAAGATGAATCTCAATTTGATATGATTAAAAAACTAGAACTAGATATAGATAGTCATTACGAATTACTCAAATACTGTAAAATAAAAAATATTATATTCTTATCTACACCATTTGATCATGCCAGTATAGAATTATTAAATAAACTTGAATTAGATATTTTTAAAATCCCAAGTGGTGAAATTACAAATCTTCCGTACCTTGAACATATTGGTTCTCTCAATAAAAAAATTATTCTTTCAACAGGTATGGCAACTATAGGTGAAATTGAATCTGCATTAGAAATACTTATTCAAGCAGGTACATCTAAAGATAATATTAGTGTGCTACATGCAAATACTCAATATCCTACACCAATGCAAGATGTAAATTTAAAAGCTATGGTAACAATTGGAAATACCTTTAATATAAACTACGGCTATAGTGATCATACGTTAGGAATTGAAGTCGATATTGCAGCAGTTGCATTAGGTGCTACAATTATTGAAAAACATTTTACTTTAAATAAAATGATGGATGGACCAGACCATAAAGCTTCCTTAGAACCTCATGAATTAAAAAACATGGTTAATTCAATTAGAAATATTGAAAAAGCCTTAGGTAGTACTATTAAACAAATTACACAAAGTGAAGCACCAAATAAACTTTGTAGTAGAAAAAGTATTGTTGCAAAAACATTCATAAAAAAAGGTGATATTTTAACAAAAGATAATATCACAATTAAAAGACCAGGGAATGGGATTAGTCCAATGAGATGGTATGAAATACTAAATACAAAAGCAATATGTGATTATAATGAAGATGATTTAATAAAATGGAAATAGCATCTATTCATCAACCACCCTACTTAAGTTGGTTTGGACTACTTGACAAAATTATTAAGTCAGATATCTTTATTATAATGGATGATGTACAATTTAATAGGCGTGCTTTTCAACATAGAACTTTATATTCAAATCCCTCAGGAAAGCCTTCTTATTTAACTCTTTCTGTAGATGCAAAAAATCATCAACTCGATAATTTACTAATTAATGAAGTTAAAGTAAATAATATTGAAATAATAAAAAAACACTACGAAATAATCTTAAATCGGTATGGAAAATTCAAAAGCTTTCAAAAATATAAAGAAGAAGTAGAATATATATTCAATCAAAAGTATACTCATCTTTTAGAAATTAATCTTAAAATTTTAAATTTCATGTTAAAAGTGTTCAGTATAAATACTCAAATAATATATGCATCTGAATTTAATACTCAATTAATTAAGTCAGACCGAATACTTGATTTAGTTAAAGCTTCAGGTTGTACCACTTATTTATCTGGAGTAGGAGCAAAAAATTATATGAATGAAGAGGATTTCAAAAATAATAATATTCAATTAAATTATCAAGATTTTTATCATATTCAATTTGATCAAAAAACAAAAAAAGACTTTCAAGATGGATGTTTTGCATTGGAGTTGCCATTTATTCATGAAGACTATATGGAACAACTATATACACATTATGAAAATATTAATCAACTTAATCAACTTAAAAGTATCAAATTTTAAAGGTAACTAATGAAAATACTAGCTTTCAGTTCAATTAGATCAGATTATGACTTACTTTCTCCACTATATAAACTTTTAAACAATGATTCTTCCATAAATTTTAAACTATTATTATCAGGATCACATTTATCGACTGCTTGTGGATATACAAAAAAATACATTATTGATGATGGTTTTAAAATATTAGCCTCAATTGAAACTCTTATAAATTCTGATAGCAATAAATCACGTTTAAAAACTACTAGCTTACTTTTACAAAATAGTATTGATATAATAGATGAATTTAGTCCAGATTTACTACTTTATGCTGGAGATAGAGAAGACGTAATCATTTATTCTTTAATAAGCCAGTTTTTACATATTCCAAGTATACATTTTTATGGTGGTGATCATGAAGAAGATGGTCACCAAGACACATATATAAGACATGCAACCTCTAAACTATCCACATATCATTTTGTTTCAACGAAAGAGCATAGAAATAGGCTATTAGCTTTAGGTGAGCCGTCATATAGAATACAAAATATTGGAAGTATTAGCTTAGACAAGTTCTTTGACTTTAATCTTTTGGATATTAAAAGTAGTTTTAATCTTTCTTTCCTGTCAAATTTTGCTCTAGTAATTTTTCATCCCATAGAAGGTGAAAATTCGGGTGAGATATTTAACAATATTCTTAAAGTTTTAGAATCAAAAAATATATTTTCTTTTATCAGTTATCCAAATACAGATCCTGGATATGAAAAAATTATTCAAATCATTGAAAATAATAAAGAAAACAAACAGTTTATTTTTTACAAAAATCTACCTAGAAACCTATTCTTAACTTTATTTAAAAAATGTGATTTTATTATTGGTAATTCCTCTGCAGGTATATATGAAGCAGCAACTATAAAAAAAGCAGCTATAAATGTTGGGAAACGACAAAAAAATAGACTTACTGTTAAAAATGTAATTTTTTCTGATATAAATATAGATAATATTTCAAACTCTATTGAGACCATTTTTTCTGAAAAGTTTCAAGATAGCCTAAAAACAGTACAAAATCCATATGGTGATGGTAAGAGTGCACAAAAAGCATATAAGTTAATCAAAACGTTAGATTTTAAAAAAAATCTTATTAAATTTGAAGACCCACTAAAGGTAGCCCATGAATAAAGTTCTTGTAATAGCTGTTCACCCCGATGATGAAACATTAGGTTGTGGAGGTACACTTTTAAAATATAAAGCAAATGGAGATGAAATACATTGGCTTATATGTACAACTATTGATAATAAAGATGCATATTATGATAAAAGAGAAAATGAAATAAAAACTGTAAGTAAATTATATAATTTTAATAGTGTTCATAATTTAAGATTTAAAACAATGAAAGTTGATGGATATAGTACCAGTGAACTGATTGAGCAAATATCAAAAATTATAAATAAAGTCAAACCAAATATTATTTATTTACCTTTTCAGAATGATGTTCACAGTGACCATAGAATAATTTTTAACGCTGCATTCAGCTGTACTAAAACATTTAGGTATCCATTTATCAAAAAAGTTTATATGATGGAAACATTAAGTGAGACAGAGTTTGCAAATGGAGATGCTTCTCAATCATTTAAAGCAAATGTTTTTGTTGATATTAGTGATTATTTTAAAAAGAAATGTGAAATTATAAAAGTTTTTCAAACAGAATTGGCTGAGCACCCTTTTCCCAGAAGTATAAAAACAATTGAAGCTCTTGCAATACTTAGGGGCTCTAGTGCAAACTGTACTTATGCTGAAAGTTTTGTTCTTTTAAAAGAAATTAATTAATAATAATTAATTAATTTCTTTTAAGTACTATAAGATAGAGTTCAATTTAATAAAGATAAGAAGAAAGGTCATTATGAAAGATATTATAACAAAAGAAGAAATGAAAGAGTACATGAATACATTTGAGGGTATGCCAGATAGATTAATGAAATATATGGAGATACTATCATATGGAAAAGATGCTAGTCCATATTGTTATCAAGATACAATGTCTTTTAGACGAGTAGCTATAGCCATTACCACTTTTTGTAACTTAACTTGTACTTGGTGTTATCGATTTGATTCAAAATATAAGAAAATTTTAGATAAACATATGAAAATAGAGACTCTACAAAAAATCATTGATAATACAAAAGGAAATTTTAGACTTACTCACCTAGCAGGTTTAGGTGAGCCTCTTATGTATCCTCACTTAGAAGAAGCGATTAAAATAGTAAAAAGAAAATCTAAACATGTTAAAATTACAACTAATGGCTCTTTAATTACAAAAGATGATGTTAATAGACTAAGTAAAGCAGGATTGACCCATATTGAATTTAGTATTGATGGATTTACTTTTGAAGATCAATTAAAATTTAGAGGGGCCGATTTAAATAAAATGGTTGAAATGATAGAATATATTTCTAATCACACAAATTTACATTTACAAATTAATTCTGTAGTAAATAAACAAAATTATAATTCTTTATTTAATTTAGTAAATATATTGAAAAATGCAAAAAATATTAAAATTATTCATACCATACCACTCTTTGTAACAGAACAAATGATAAAAGACGGAGAGAATAATGTAGTTGATAATGAGGAATATCAAAAATTATTAGTTAAAATAGAAACTGACATTCAAACCCTAGACTTAAAATGGGAACTTTCACCTACAAGTATTGGTGTAGGTATGGATCCAATAATTGAAATAAAAAAAAGACAAAAAATATGCTTTACTTGTTTTGAAGATCCATATATTGACGTTGAAGGAAGGTTAACTGTTTGTGGAAGAAGGGAATTTCATCCTATTGCTGATGCTACAAAAGGATTAGAAGTAGCTATGAATGAAAAAAAAGCAATAGGCTTTAGGAAAAATATGTTGGCAGGGAAATATGATAGTTTTTGTTCAAGATTATGTTATCTTCCTGATAAAAATATTGAATATAATCCTGATGAATTATAATAATAACTTAAATATTTTACGATATAATTTAATACTAAAAATGTAGGAGAGTTATGACAATAAAAGAAGCAGACATAAGACCTACAATATTAATTAATTACAATAGAGAAGTTTTATTTTATGAAGATATTGAAATTTTCCATAAAAAATTTCACAATAAACTTAAATATATTGATAACTGTATTGCTTGTGATTCAAACTTAGTCTATAATAGTTTTACAAAAGATGGCTTTACTTTTCAAAAGTGTCCTCAGTGCAATACACTTTTTGTTAATCCTAGACCAGATGAATCACAACTTAAATGGTGGTATTCAAACTCAAAACATGCACAACATTCTAATGAAATTCTTCAAAACACAGAAAGTAAACGTATTGAATTATATGAAACACGAATTAAAAACTTTTTAAATAGAGTCCCAACGCATATAAATAAAATTCTAGAATTTGGATGTGGTAATGGCATTTCCTTACAGCTTTTAAAAAAAATAAATCCAAAATTAAATCTTTTAGGGATAGATTTAACTCCTGCATCTGTTGAATCTTGTAAAGAAAAAGGTATACCTTGTAAACTAGCAGATATTAATGACTTTGCTCTCGATAACAACCTTTCTTATGATGCCGTTGTTTCATTTGAAGTAATTGAACATCTAGTTAATCCTGAATTTGTTTTAAATAGTATAAATACTATTTTAAAAAAAGATGGTTTTGTCTATATGTCAATGCCTAACTATCACTCCTATGACTTTTTGGAAATTGGAGAAGGATATAGAAATTTATTTGCACCTGGACATTTAAATTATTTTAATCCAGATTCAATAAAATTACTTTTGAAACGTTGTGGATTTGAAGATATTCAAGTTTTTTGTGATGGTGTTTTAGATACATCTATTGTTAAAAATTACAATTATATGAAAAAAATAAAATTATCACCTTTTTGGGAAAATATCTACAATAATGAAAATGAATCCTTTTTAAATGAATTTCAAAAGCTTCTCTCTAAATATAATTTGTCTGGAAATATGACTGTTATTGCTAGGAAGAAGTGATATGATTGCAATTATACCTGCCAGATCAGGTTCAAAAGGTCTAGCAAACAAAAACATTAAAAATTTACTTGGTAAACCATTAATTGCTTATACAATTGAAGAGGCTTTAAAATCGAATTATATTACAGAAGTAATTATCTCTACAGATTGCAAAGAAATTGAAGATATTGCATTACAATATGGAGCAAAAAGCTACTTTTTAAGACCTAAAAATCTTGCAACAGACAGTGCTAAAGTAATTGATACATATACATATACTATCGATAGGCTAAAAAAAGAATATAACTTTGAAATTAATGCATTTGTAGTACTTCAAGTAACCTCACCTTTAAAAACGTCAAAAAACATTGATGAGGCGATTGAACTATTTAAAAATAAAAATGCTGATTCTGTAGTAAGTTTTACCGAAGAAAGCCACCCAATTCAATGGAATAAGTATATTACTCTTGATAATAAGATTGAAGAAATTTTTCCAGAAAAAATCCAAAATAGACAAGATTTCAAGCCTTCATACTATCCAAATGGTTCAATTTATATTTATAAATATAGTATAATTCTAAATAAAACATATTATACAGAAAATTCTTATGCATACATTATGCCAAGGAAACAGTCAATTGACATTGATACAATAGATGATTTTGAATATGTGGAATTCCTTATAAAAAAGGAAAATAACCATGAATAAACTAGTACTACAGGATAATACTAATATTCAAGATGCCATTTCTCTTTTAGATAAAAATGGAAAAGGGGCTTTAGCTGTTGTAGATTTAGACAATCAATTAATTGGCTTAATTACAGATGGTGATATAAGAAAAGCATTTTTAAATAATAACTTTAATTTAAATTCAATCATAAACAACAATCCACATAAAATGTCTATTTCGTCTTCAAAATCACAAATTGTAGCACAACTAAAAAAAATTCATAGACGACATATGCCACTTGTAAATAACAATAATGAATTTGAAAAACTTTATTCATTAGATGAAGAAGAATTTAATTTAAAATCAAATTGGGTTGTTATTATGGCAGGAGGATTAGGTAAAAGATTAAAAGAGCTAACTAAAGATACACCTAAACCTATGCTTAAAATTGGTAAAAAACCTATTTTAGAACATATTGTTGAACAATTTATTTCTTTTGGTTTTACAAAATTTATTTTATGTGTAAACTATAAATCTGAACTTATAAAAAATCATTTTAAAAATGGCGAAGAATTTGGTGTTGAAATAGTTTACATTGAAGAAAAAACAAAATTAGGTACAGGTGGGGCACTTAGTTTGTTAAATATGCAGATAAAAGACCCATTTTTTATTATCAATGGAGATATTTTAACAAATATTAATTTTAATGATTTATTAAATTATCATAATAAAAATAATTCTGATGCAACTATGTGCATAAAAAAAGACTTATTCCAAATCCCATATGGAGTCGTTGAAAAGAGCTCAGATAATATATTTCTAAATTTAGTAGAAAAGCCACAATATACTATCTTTTTTAATGCAGGAGTATATATATTAAACCCAGAAACAATATCTTTTATACCTCATAATGTTTATTTTGATTTGCCTAATTTATTTCAAATTTTAAATAAAAATCAAAAAAAATGTATTACATATGAAATTGAAGATTATTGGATAGATATTGGGAAAAAAGAAGATTATTTAAAAGCTAATGAATTTATTTCAAGTTTATAATTATTAGGAAGAAAATGAAAATTGATGAATTATTCAAAAATATAAAGTTAAAAAACCAAAAAGATAAAAAGAAAGTTTTATTTGCCCATACTTTTGGAATATACGAACCTTGTTACATACATGATAGACTTCTCGCCTACTCTTTATATAAAAAAGGTTTTAATATTTTTGGAACTTTTTGCGATGGATTACAAACAATAGAGTGTAATATATATGGAGGAATATGGGGAGGTAAAGAGAATTTTAATAATAACTGTCAGAATTGTCAAAAAAAATCTTTTAACTTGTGGAATTTTTTAGATGAAAATAATATTCTCACTTATTCAAAATATATATCTGAAAAAGAAGTTTCAGATATAAATGAAACTATTACAAATATTAAAAATGAACAGGAATGGACTAGCTATACTTTTGATAATGCCCCTTTAGGTAAATGGGCTACAGATATTCTTAAAAATATGAATATGGCTAGCGATTATACTCAAATTGAGAATTATAATAAGTTAGGTATTATTCATTTAAAGAATTTATTATTATCATATAAAGCTTCTAGTAATATAATTCATGCACTTAAACCAGATCGAATTATATCAAATGATAGTTTTTATGGGATGTGGGCTATGTGGGAACATTTGGCAAAAAAGAAAAAAATTCCATTTTACTCATCTTGGACAGCTACAACTAAAGGTAGGTGGAGCTATTCATACAATCAGTCATGTTGTAGTTTAGATTTTTCAAAACCTTGGAAGGAATACAGTAAAATACCATTATCAATAAATGAAACAAAAAGAATACATAAATGGCTAGAAGATAGAATAAAGGGGGGAAACTTAATAATTGACACCGCATCATTATCTTCCTTTAAAGAAAAACATTTCGATTTATCAAAAATAGACCCAAAAAAACCAATTGCCCTTTTATGTTCAAATGTATCATGGGATTTAGCTGCATTAAATAAAGAGATTTTTACAAATGGCATGATGGACTGGGTATTAAAAACTATTGAATGGTTTAAAAACAATCCTCAATTTCAATTAATAATTAAACCTCACCCTGGAGAAGTACATCCTCAAATACCTAGAACAGAGGAGTCAGTAGAATATGTAATACAAAAGCATTATAAAGATCTTCCTAAAAATGTATTTATTTTACCCGCTGATGTTTCTCTAACAGTATATGATTTATTCAAAACTATAAAGGTTGGATTAATATATACTACATCTGTTGGTTTGGAAATGGCTGCTTCAAATATACCTGTAATTACAGCAGCAAAATCTCATTATAGAGGCTTTGGTTTCACAAAAGATCCTTCTTCTATTAATGACTATTATTTATTGCTAGAAAAAAACTTAACAAATAAAAATAATTATGATGAAAGAGCACTTGATTTAGCCTATAAATTTATTAAATTTAACTTTTTTCACTATTATACAAATATTGAAATCTTTACTTTCAATTATAGACAAACTCCAGAAATTAAAATTAATAACTTAAAAGAACTAGAAAAGAAATTTGAAAACTTCAACTATATTGTTAATTGTATTAGTAATGCAAAACCAATATTAGATGAGACTACTTGGCCAAAGGAAAGTTAATGAACTATTTATTTACAACTAAAGACAAAAATCTTTATAAAATAGAACAATCATTAAAAATGCAAGAAAAAATCGTAAAACAACACTCTAAAACTTTAAATACAGTGAAAATTACAACAAATGAAGTTTTTTGGCCTTCTAATATCTCAGATACTGCTCTACCCTGGCTTCATCATGAAATATTTGATTCCTTTGAAGATAATCCCTCTTCCTATAATCATCCACGTATGGAAATTGATAAAGTAGATTGGATTATAGATGCTGGTTGTTGTGAAGGATATTTTTCATTATTTACATTTCAAAAGAATTCAAATTGTAAAGTTATTGCTTTTGAGCCATTAAAAGAAATGGAAGAAGCATTATTGTATACATTTTCAAAAGAATTAAAATCTAAAAATATGATTTTAATTAATAAAGCATTAGGTAAGGAGACTGGAAAACTAAAATTTTTTAGTGGAGATACACATTTATGTGACTCAAAAATTTGTTTAGATACTCAAAAAGATGATCATTCATATGATGTAGAGATTACAACAATTGATCTTGTAAGTAAACAACATAATATCAATAAAAATGGAATGATAAAAATGGATATAGAAGGAGCAGAGATGGATGCATTATTAGGAGCAACAGAACTCTTGAAAACATATAAACCTAAATTAGCAATTGCAGTCTATCATGAATATGAAAATGCCATGCTTTGTAAAGAAATTATATTAAAAGCTAATCCAACATATAATGTTGAGTTCAGAGGTGAATATAAATACTTTACTCCATCAAGACCATATATGATATTTGCTTATTAATATAATTTCATCTATTCAAAAAATAAATGCATACTTGTAATAAACCCTATTAATACTTTTACAAATTTATCAAATAAAATTTCAGATGATTTTTATATCCAAAAGATTTTCTAGATCAGTAATTTAACTTGTTTGAAATGTTACCAAGAACTCTAGATCTATAAACAGGAATTTTCAATTCTTTTTTAATAATTTCTTTATACTATTGAGTATTAACCCTGTATTTTTTATCCGTTCCTCTACTTTATTATTAGTTAAATGTAAATGTGGAGTTTTTGGTTGATCATAATCTAATGTAACTCCAACTACATTATCTTCTGTCCCACATAATGCTTTTGAATACAATTGTTTTTTGTCCCTTTTGACAAGTTCATCCATATCTACATCTAAAAAAACTTCAATATAATTTGAGAATTTATTTCGATTTAATTCATGAATTTCATAAAACAAACTCATTGTTGCGCAAATTACAATCATACCTTCTTTATCTAGCATATTGCACAAACCGTGAATTTGTCTAGCACCAACTCTTCTTTCTTCAATAGTGTAACCATATGAGTGATTTAAGGCTTCTCTAATAATATCTCCATCTAATAAAACTGTATTAGGATAATCTTCTTTAAGACTATTATACACCTCTCTACTTATTGTTGTTTTACCACTACCACTTAGACCTGTTATCCATATTACCATTGTATTACATTTACCTAATTAAGATATTTCATTTTAAAAATAATTATATCTAAGAAGACTTAAAAATATTATCATATTATCGATATTTTCTATACTACATAAATAATCTATTCTTTTCTTTAAATTGAAAAGTTCTAAGTCTATTTACTATTTTTATATTATTCAATATTTTTAGGAAAATAATTGTTTTTCATAAGATATAGACTATCTTTTTTAAAATATAGTTCCAGAGAGTTAGTATAATTGAAATTAATTCTACTAGCCTTTAAACATTGTAAAGAAAGTTCCTTAAATGATGTTATATCTTTATTGAGAATATCATTTAAAGTATCTTGATCAATAAAATGTTCTATTTTAATAATATTGAACCAAAATAAAATTATTTGATAATAGTCAGCAAATATTGTTTCAATTTCATTATTAATTTCTTGATTTTCATATAGTAAAATTATATTGCTATATTGATCTCTTAATTCATTATAAATTTCTTGCTCATACTTTTTACTTGAAATAATTATATAATCAGTACTCTTTATATCTAACTTTGAAATAATATTTATTCCGTCTTTTTCTTTTCCCCATAATTCTTTATTAGAATCAGTAAAACAAATATTTAAATTTCTAAAGTTATATAGTTTTTGCAGTACATTATCAAAATGTTCTCCTGCCCCATAAATAATAAGCTTATTATTTTTAATTAAATCAAAATATGTTTTTATTTTAGCCTTAGATAATTTTACTAACTTATCCTGATAAAATGATGTTAATTTATTTTTTGAAACCAAATGAGAGTAATTATTCAAAAATTTTATTAGTGCATTTTTTGAATCACCAATATTTGAAATATTTTTGTTCCTAAATAATTCTATATCACGCGATTTTTTTTTCATATATTCAATGTCATTTAAATGTTTATTAATTAGTGAAAACAACTCATTTCTAGTCTCTGCAATGTCACCAATAACAGTTAAATTTTTTCCATAAAATCCTTCCATTCGATTCAGATAATCTTTATTTGGTAAATAAAATATAACTGGTTTTAAAGTGGCTGTAGCATACATATAAACAGATGAACCAAATCCTTCGGAAATCAATACTTGATTTTTAGATAATACATCAAAATATGATGATGAATCATCTAAGTAGAAATTATTGTAATTATTCAATCTATGAATCCTACCTTTTACAATAGTATTACTTAAGGAAAAAGGGTGTGGTCGATATATTACTTTTTGATTGTAATATTTTTTGACAATGTCATCTAAAAAAAATTCATCAGTTTCAGTTGCACTGTATTCCAATGTTATATCACTATAAACACTAGCCATAAACACTATATTTGAAGTCTTTTGTTTATTAGTCTGATAATATTTTATAAAATTATCTAATTTAGGATAGCCCAATGAGATACTTTGCCTATTTACATTAATTGCCTGTATTTTAAACCAAATGCAAGTACTAAATCTTTCAATAAACTTATTAATAAAAATATTTTTCTTAACATGTTGATTAGCTTTAATGTGAAATTCTTCATGAATAAAAGAGTATTCTAACAAAAATCCATATTTACTACGAGAAGCATATAAAGGACTTGCTAAGACACAGCAGTTATTAAACTTACGAATTAATTCTTCTCCATAAAATACCTTTTCATTTTCTTTGTTCAAAGATGTTTTAATACCAGCAAAGGTCAACGAGTTATCGACTAATTCTAGCAAATAATCAAAATCACTTCTATATTGAAATATTAAAGTATTACTATTTAAATAACCTGCTTTATTTAATAGCTCATGAAACAGCTGAAAATAGGTGCTATATGATTTTCCTAATATATCTTTAGCTTGATTAACTGGTATAACTTTTACCAATTTTTCTATGTTATACCAAAGTTTATGCTTAAATTCATTATTTGTTAGGAATATGCTTAAAGATAAATCATACATTAAATCTACAATAACACAATTATTTTCATAATGAGTTACTAATGAATCTAGAAACATGGGATAGCCAAAATATATAATAACAATTGTCACTTTTTTCTTTGTATATTTACAGTGATGAGAAAAATCAATAAAGCTACCATCATCAAAATTGTAAATATCTAGTATTTGTACATCATCCAATTCAGATATACTTTTCAATAAATTCTTACAGTTAAATCCAATTGAATAAATTACAAGGTCTTTAACCTCTAAATTATTAAAATATTCTTTTATATTTTGCTTCGAATTATACTCAAGTTTTTTTCTTAATGTATCTTCTATAACATTCATTAAGATTCCCTTTAAATTTATTTTTGTTAGTTGTTATTTTAAATAAGAAATAGAGTTAAATAATAGTACACTTGTATTACTTTGAAAGCACTTATTGTTTAGTTAGAGATACCTATATAAATTTTGGAATATCCTAGTTAGAAAGTAAAAATAACAATATAATATGTTCAGAAGTATTAAGCATTAGAGAGATAAGCTATTATATTCTATAGAAATAAATCTTAGTAAAAACAAAATCATCCTAAATAAAAACCTTTTTATACCCAATTAAATCAAAGATATTTATCAAAACAAAAAAAAATTAAACTGAGGATACAATATTTCTTTTTTTGACACTGTAGATTTATTATTAGAAGAAGAACGTAAAATAGATGAATTAAAATTTGAGTAAAAAAAATTTGTATTATTCATTAATTATAAAGTTTTTTTATGGATAAATAACATTATCAATAAAAAAGGTTTATAGTACAATGAAAATATTGTTTACATCACCAGTATTTGGTTTTCCATCAATAGGAGGACCCGAGTTAAGAATTGAAACATCAATTAAAGCATTATCTAAAATCAGTAACCTTGTATGCTATATTAGACTGCCCAAATTAAGGCTAACTAATGAATCTAATAATTTTTTAAATAATTTATCTGAAAAAGTTTATTATTTAGATCCTCATATTCCTAAAGATGTCTTTTGGCCACAAATTTTAGAAAATGAAAAACCTGATTTAATTTGGTTTGGCTATGGTAATATATCATATGTTCTAATGAAATACTTAAAGTCAATAACAAATATACCTTTAGTCTGTGATACTGATAGCGTTTGGTCTAAATTCATTCTTAGAGAACTAGATGTAGAAAACAATCAAGAAAGAAGATTAGAAGTTGCAGAAGAAGGTAAAATTAAGGAACATGAAGAAAAAGATTGGGTTAATTTTTGTAATGTAACAACTGCAGTTTCTGAAATTGATATGGAATATTATAAGTCACTAACAAAAAATAAAAATAAAATCCATCTTTTCTCTAATGTAATTGATTTATCATCATATCAAACTACTATAGAAAATATTTATAATATAACATCTCCTTCTTTATATTTAGCAGGAACTTTTTGGAAAAATTCTCCAATGGAAGATGCTACTCGTTGGTTTGTAGATAAAGTATTTTCAAACTTAATAATTAAATATCCAAATTTAAAATTATATATCTTGGGAAAAAAATCCACTGAAATAGTTGGTGATTTAAGTAATCAAAATATACATGTGGTAGGCAAAGTTGAAAGTGTATTACCATATTTAAAACATGTTGATGTAGTATTGGTTCCTTTACGTTTTGAATCTGGAACAAGGTTTAAGATTTTAGAGGCAATGGCTTGTAAAAAGGCAATAGTATCTACGACATTAGGTGCAGAAGGAATACCTATAACAGATGGTGAAAATATATTAATAGCTGATGAACCTAATATTTTTTATCAAAAAATTGTTGATTTAATTGAAAATAAACTAACAAAAAATAATCTTGCTCAAAATGGATATAATTTAGTTAAAGAACAATATAATATTGAAAATCTTGCACTACAAGGAAAAATAATTTGCAAATATGTAGGTCTAATAAATGATTAAAACAATCATTCATGATAATCAACAAATAGCCATTATTATTAAAAACAATTACAAAAAAGAAGGTGTAGAGTTTTTTACGCCAAATGATTATTCTCAACAACTTGCTTATATGTCACATAAAAAAGGCAAAAAAATTGATGCACATATTCATAATAAAGTAACTAGAGATGTTCATATGACTCAAGAAGTTTTAGTAATAAGAGAAGGCAAGCTTCGTATAGATTTTTACACACAAGAAAAAGAATACTTAGAAAGTAGAATTCTTGAAAAAGGGGATGTAATACTACTTGCTAGTGGAGGACATGGATTTGAAGTATTGGAAGATATTGAAATGATTGAAATAAAGCAAGGTCCATACCTAGGAGATGAAGATAAAACAAGATTTGTCCATATTTCAAAAGAAAAGTTAGAAATAAAATAATGATACCAGTAAATACTCCAATCTTTAATGGTAATGAAAAAAAATATCTAAATGAATGTATAGATACAGGCTGGATAAGTAGTGAAGGTCCATTTATCCAAAGATTTGAAAAAGAAATGGCATCTTATATAGGACGAAAACATGCTACTGCTTGTGCAAATGGAAGTGCAGCACTTGATATAGCAGTAAAAGCCTTAAATTTAAAAAAAAATGATGAAGTAATAATACCCTCATTTACGATTATTTCTTGCGCACAATCTTTAGTTACACAAGGCATTAAGCCCGTACTTGTAGATAGTCATTTTGATACATTTAATATGATAGTTGAAGATATTGAATCAAAAATAACAAAAAAAACAAAAGCTATTATGATAGTCCATATATTTGGACTTGCCGTAGATATTGATCCAATATTAGAACTTGCAAAAAAGTATAACCTTAAAATTATAGAAGATGCAGCAGAAGTACATGGACAAGAATACAAAGGTAAAAAGTGCGGTAGTTTTGGAGACATAAGTATATTTAGTTTTTATCCAAATAAACAGATAACTACTGGTGAAGGTGGTATGATTCTAACAAATAATGAAAATATTGATAAAAGAGCCAAGAGTTTAAGAAATCTTTGTTTTACTCCTGATAGATTTATTCATGAAGAACTTGGATGGAATTATCGAATGACAAATATGCAGGCAGCACTTGGTGTTGCACAACTTGAACAAATCGATACAGTAATTGAGAAGAAAAGATGGATAGGAAATACATATCATGATTTATTAAAAGATATTGAGACAATTAATTTACCAATACAAAAAACAGATTATTGTAAAAATATTTATTGGGTATATGCGATTACATTAAAAGATACATGCTCAAAAAATGCAAAAGATATTATATCAGAACTTGGAGAATATAAAATAGGTAGCAGACCATTTTTTTATCCTATGCATAAACAACCAGTATTTAATAAAATGGGATTATTTTTAGAGGATAACTTACCGTATAGTGAAAAACTTTATGAAAAAGGTTTTTATATACCAAGTGGTTTAGCTTTAACTATAGAACAAATAGAAAAAGTGTCAGAAGTATTACATAAGGTTTTAAAATGAGTCAATTTGGAGATTTATATTCACAATACTACGATTTACTTTATAGTGACAAAGATTATGAAAAAGAAGTTGATTATGTAGAAGATTTAATTAAATCAAATTTTCCTCAAGCAAAAACTATTCTTGATATGGGTTGTGGAACTGGAAAACATGCAGAACTTTTTTGTAACAAAGGGTATACCATTCATGGTATTGATTTAAGTGAAGATATGCTTAAAGTTGCAAAGAAAAGAGCACAAGGGAAAAGGGACAGATTAACTTTCAGTCAATCAAAAATTCAAGATTTGAATTTGAATAAAAAATTTGATGTTATTATTTCCTTATTTCATGTAATGAGTTATCAAAACTCTAATGAAGAAGTTACAAAGGCTTTTGAGGTTGCGAAAAATCATTTAAATACAAACGGTATTTTTATATTTGATTTTTGGTATGGACCAGCGGTATTAACTGATTTACCAACAACTAGAATAAAAAGATTAGAGAATGAAAATATTAATGTTACAAGAATTGCAGAACCAACATTAGAATGCCAAAAAAATTTAGTTAACGTTAGCTACAATATATTTATTGAAAACAAATTATCTAAAAATATTATACAAAAAAATGAATTACATAAAATGAGATATTTTTTTGACACTGAACTTGAACTTGTTATTGAGAAAACTGGTTTTAAAGTTCTAAATAGATATGAATGGCTAAGTAAAAATAAAATAAATTTTAAAAGTTGGAATGGTGTATGGATATTAAAATAGATGATAATTATTTACATGAAGCAAGTCATTTAAGGTTACAAGCTCACTATGGTAAAGTATACATTTACAAAAATAAAAGAGTTTTTAGAGGTATAAATGATGATAAAATAGAAGAAATTCTACAATTGATGAATTCTGGCCTTATTGAAGAATTAGTAAATAAAAAACTGTTTCCTAAAACAAACATTGCAAATGTTCAATTAAAAGAATATAAACTTGTTATAGAACATGAAAAGATACCATTAAGAAATATGTTTTTACAATGGTCTTTTGAGATGCTTAAAGATTCTGCAAAAACAACACTTTTAGTTAATGAGATAGCTAATAAATATGGATATGAAATTAGAGATGCACATTTTTTAAATACAATGTTTTTTTATGGAAAAAGTATTTTTATTGATTTAGATAGTTTTGTAGTCACACGTAGTAGTAAATGGGTAGCGTATGAAGAGTTTATAAATAGTTATATGAAACTACTCCAACTTATGTCATTGGATGATAAGTATGAGTATCAGGAATCAATTAAAGGAATGGCATATTATATTCCTAATGAAATTTATCAAAAAGTTATCCCACTTGACAAACAATATAACTTGAAACAAAGATTATCAATAAAAGAACTAAAAGAAGATATTGAGATAATCAATTTAAAAAATCAAATTACTACATGGAGTAACTATCATGACAATTTTGAATCTGATTATGATTTAAATAGTGAAAATAGAGTTACAAAAATTATTCAACAAATTAAACAATATAACCCAAAGAATATAATAGATTTAGCATCTAATGCAGGTATGTTTGCTAATATTATATTAAATGAAATATCTTCTGTAAAACATGTAGTTTGTATAGATAAAGACCATAGTGCCATTAATAAACTTTTTCATAATATTGGAGATAAAAAAATTACTCCTTTATATAATGATATAGTTGATGACTACTATTTAGTTTTATCAGACCGCCCTAAAGCGGACATGGTATTAGCCCTAGCACTTACTCACCATTTATTATTAAGTTCATCTTATGATATTGATTTTATTTTTGAACTTATAGGTAGCTTTGGTAAAAAAAATGTACTTATTGAATTTATGCCATTAGGACTCTACGGTGGAGATTTAGAGAAAACTCCACCAGTGCCTTCATGGTATACGGAAGAATGGTTTCAAACAAAATTTTGTAGCCACTTTAAATTATTATATAAAGAAAAAATAGAAATAAATAGAATTTTATTTGTTGGAGAGATCTTATCAAAATGAAATCAGTAGCTATAGTAACTAATTATGGTTGGCTGGGGATATCTTCACCCTTAATTAATACAATATTATTACTTTTAAAAAAAGATTATAACATTGACTTATATTTAAAACAAGACACTTTTTGTGACAATTTAAAAATATCAAATACATTTATAAAACACAAAAACTTAAACTCTATTTATTACAATCAAAATATAAATTCCACAAACTTACTTAAAAAGCATATTTTAGAAATCAAAAATATGAAAAAAAAAATTTATAAATTTATAATAGCATTTGATATAGAAGGACTTATAAAAGCAGGGATTCTTTTTAGAAAAATGCAAAATTTAAAACTTGTTTACTTTTCATTAGAGATTTATGATATAAAAGATAAACTGAAAGACCTAGAAATTTATTTTAACAAATATGCAACAGTAACTATTACACAAGATAAATATAGGATTAGGATTCTTTCAATTCTTAATAAAATAGATAAAAAATCTTGCTCGCATGTATGGAATAGTTCATATGAAGAAACTCTAATAAAAAATAAGAATACCTATTTAAGAAAAAAATTTAATATTCCAAAAAGTAAAAAAATTATTCTAGCAACAGGAACATTACTTGAAACTACTGGAATAGATGAACTAATTGAATCAAATTTATTCCAAGATGAAAGATATGTAGTTATTTTACATGGCTGGATACCTAATGATAAATTTAGAAAGTATATATTATCAAAAGTTGATGACAAAAATATTTTTTTATCAGAAGATATCATACCATTCAGTGAAAAATATAAAATATTTTCATCTGCTGATTTTGGATATATTTCATATAATCCCCTTGATTTAAACTTAAAATATGCAGCAGGTTCATCTGGTAAATTATTTGATTTTATGCGATGTGGAGTTCCAGTAATAGGGAATAACATACCTTTCATGAAAAAATATATAGAGAACAATAATGTGGGAAAAGTTTTTAATAAAAAAGAAAATATTTTAAATTCAATAAATATTATAGACACAAACTATTCATATTTTGTAGAAAATTGTTTTAAAACTTTTAAAAATTATTCATTTAAAAAAAGCTTTCAAAATGCACTAAAGGATATTTTATAAGATGACTGAAAAAAGATTTATTGATAGTGAATATAAAGAGTTAAGAAAAATGGCTAGATTTAAAGAAGTTTCTTTAAATTTTTTTAATAAAAAAATTAAAGTACCAGATTCTGGATCCTTGATTTTTTTAAATAGAGAATTATTTGGTCAAGAAATATATAAATTTGAATCTTCAAGTAAAACTCCATTTATTATTGACTGTGGAGCAAATATTGGATTAAGCTTAATTTATTTTAAAAAAATATATCCAAATGCAAAAATTATAGCATTTGAACCAGACAAAAGAATTTTTAATTATTTAAAATACAATATTAATTCTTTTGAATTTAACAATATAGAACTTATAAATAAAGGTTTATGGAAAGAAGAAACTACTTTAAAGTTTTTTTCTGAAGGTTCCGATGGTGGAAGAATTGCCATTAAGGATGAAATGGATAATCTCATACAAATAGAAACCGTAACATTAAGTACTTATTTAAGAAATAATAAAGTTGATTTTCTAAAAATTGACATTGAAGGTGCTGAAACAGAAGTATTATTAGAATGCCAAAATGAGCTTAAAAATGTAAAGAATTTATTTATAGAGTATCACTCTTTTAAAAATGAAAAACAATCATTGTCAGTTATACTTAATATATTAGAAGATAATGGGTTTAGATATTATATAGAACATGTAGGAGTAAAATCGGATCATCCATTTTGTAATATTTTAACTTCTGCAGGATTTGATAATCAATTAAATATTTTTGGATACAAAAATGAAAAATAATAAGCTAATTCCTATTTCAAATGTATTTGGATTAGACAGAGGAACTGCAATTGACAGAGTATATATAGAAGATTTTTTAAAAAACAACTCAAGTGAAATAAAAGGTGTCACACTTGAAATTGCAGAAGATACATATAGTAAAGAATTTGGTTCAGAAATTGTAAGATATGAAATACTTCATAATAATAATGAAAATCCCAATGCTACTATTGTTGGAGACTTAACAAATATTTCTTCTTTGCCAAAAGATGACATTGACTGTTTTATATGTACTCAAACACTAAATTTTATTTATGACTTTCAAAAAGCCATTCTAGGAATCCACCATATACTTAAACCAAAAGGTATTGTGTTAGCTACAGTTGCTGGATTAAGCCAAATATCAAGATACGATATGGATAGATGGGGTGATTATTGGAGATTTACTGATTTATCCATAAAACTTGCTTTTGAAAATGTGTTTGGAAAAGGAAATGTTGAAGTAAATTATTATGGAAATGTTTTTGCTGCAAAATCTTTTTTAGATGGTCTAAGTGCAGAAGAGTTAACAAAAGAAGAATTATTCTACAAAGACAAAGACTACCAGATTCTTATTACAATAAAAGCTACTAAAAATGCATAATTTAAATATTTGTAAAATTTATATGCTTCATAGAGTCTTTCCCTTTGAAAATAATAAACTTTTTCCAAATGAAAATATGAAAATTACACCTGAATTTCTAGAAAAATTCATAATTGATGCTAAAGAAAAGGGTTATGAATTTATATCTATGGATGAATTAAGTCAAATCTTAAAATATAAAACTACTGTTTCAAAAAAAATAGTAATGACACTTGATGATGGATACAAAGATAATTATACCCATGCATATCCTATTTTTAAAAAATATAATGTACCATTTTTAATATATATTACAACAAAGTTTCCTGATAAAAAAGCTATTTTATGGTGGTATAATTTAGAGGAATTAGTTATTTGTAATAATGAAATTTCACTTAATAATTCCTCTTATTTTAAGTGTTTTTCAGAAGAAGAAAAAATAAATACTTTTATGAAAATAAGAGAGATAATAATGAACTTGGACCAAAAAAATCTATATGATGAGTTAAATAATCTTTTTAACTTATATTCTATAGACTGGTATAAATATTCAAAATTATTAACATTGGATTGGAATGAAATACTAGAATTATCGAATGACTCACTTTGTACTATAGGTGGACATACAGTAAATCATTTTGTGTTAAGTAAATTAAATAAAGATGAAATAATAAATGAAATTAATCTAGCAAATAAGACTATTACTAACTTTATTAAAAAAGATGTAAAGCATTTTGCATATCCTTTTGGTGATAAAAATTCATGTGGAAAAAAAGAATTTGACGTTGTTAAAGAATTAAAACTTTTGACTGCTACAACTACGATATCTGGACATGCAAGACATGGAGAAAATATTTATGAATTAAGACGACTTATGTTGTGTGAAGGTAATTATATTGAAAATACTAATAGTTAACTCTTTTGATTCTAAAGGTGGTGCAGCAAGAGCAGCATATAGACTTTACAGTGGCTTATTAAAATTTAATATAGAGGCTGAACTCCTTGTACAAAAAAGTACTTCTAATGATAATTCTGTATTAACATTTGATAACTCAGAGATGTTAACCTTTGATACTATACTTTTAACTAATTATATAAATATAAAAACTTACTTTTCAAATTCAATAATTTCAAATTCTAATTTAATTAACTATATAAATGAAAGTGATGCAGATATTGTACACCTACATTGGATAACCAATTCTTTTCTTTCAATTGAAGATATTGGAAAAATAACTAAACCAATTGTCTTTACTATGCATGATAATTGGCTTTTTACAGGTGGTTGTCACATTATGGGAGAATGTATTAACTACAAAAATGAATGTGGTAATTGCCACATATTAAATAGTAATGAAATCAATGATATTAGTAATATTAATTGGAATAGAAAGAAAAAAGTATTTAATAACCTAAATAAAAATACATATGTTATTGGTTTAAGTAAATGGGTAACAAATAAAGCAAAAAAAAGTTCCTTAATAAATAAATTTAATATAATTAACTTACCAAATCCTATCAATTCAGAATATTATGTAAATATAAATAAAGATTCACTAAGAAAAAAATATAAAATTTCTAAAAATAAGAAAATTGTTATTTTTGGTGCAATGTCTTCAACATCTGATTTGAATAAAGGCTATCATTTATTACTAGATTCATTATCAAAACTAAAATCTAAAAATATTGAACTTTTAATTTTTGGAAATGATGACAATATTGAAAATTTTAATAATTTTCATATCAACTCTTTTGGTAAAATTGAAGATGATCAAGTCTTAATTGAATTATATAATCTATCTGATGTCATGATAGTACCAAGTCTTCAAGAAAACTTACCAAATGTTATTATTGAAGCCTTTTCTTCTTCTCTACCTGTAGTAGCCTTTAATATAGGTGGTATTCCTGATATAATTGACCATAAGATAAATGGATATCTTGCAAAAGCATTTAATACTCAGGACCTTGCAGATGGAATTGAATGGATACTACATCACCCAAATTATGATGAACTTTGCAAAAATGCAAGAAAAAAGGTTCTAAGTAATTTCAGTGAAGAGATAGTTATTCCTAAGTATATTAAACTTTATAAAAAAATATTAAAAGAGCTTAAATATTCTAAAAATAATTTTAAAGAATCGACAGACATAAAACTATCTAATCTCTATATAGAGACATTTAACAAATACGTACAAAAAGAAAATTCAGAAAAAGAAATATACTTTTCTAAAAACTTTAATAAATTCTTTGAACAAATAAGTTTAATAGATGAAAATATTATACTTTATGGATATGGAACTATTGGGAAAACCATTCAAAAACTAATTCCAGAAAAAATTATTGGATATATAGATATGAATGATAATAATAACCATCCTTCAACTTTAAGAAATATGAAATATGATAAAATCCTCATTAGTGTATTAGGAAGAGAAAAAGAAATTAAAAGATATCTTGTAAAAGAGCTCTCTGTTCCAAAAAATAAAATTATTACAATTGAATTATAACAAAATTTAAATCATTAAAAGACACAAAACAATTTAAATAATATTTACTAAAATCAAAATATCATTAAAACATCAAAGGAACTAAAGTATGAAACCGCCTCTAGTATCTATAATTACTGTAACATACAATGCCGAACAATTTCTTGAAAGAACTATAAAAAATATTATTGAACAAAATTATAAAAATATTGAATATATAATTATTGATGGTAATAGTACAGATGGAACTATCGATATAATCAAAAAATATGAAAAATATATAAGCTATTGGATTAGTGAACCAGATAATGGCTTGTATGATGCTATGAATAAAGGGATAGATATTGCAACTGGCTCATGGATTAACTTCATGAATGCAGGTGACATGTTTTCCGAAACAAATACGATTTCAAATGTTTCGAAAAATTTTAATGAAGACTATCAAATAATATGTGGAGATATTTTAAGGGGAGAAAACTACTCCGTATATCAAAAAACATTAGGTTTAGATTATGCCTATGATTCAGTATTCGTAAATCATCAAGCCTCTTTTACAGAAATGTCACTTATGAAAAAATTTATGTTTGATAGCAGTATGAAAATTTCTTCCGATTATGGTTTTTTCTTTCGTTGTTTTATTGAAGGATGTAAATTCAAGTTTATTAATATGCCCATTGCAAAATGTCTTGAAGGTGGTATATCACAACAAAATAATGTATTAGCATGGGCAGAAGCAATGCATTTACAAGCTAAATATTTAAAGGATCCTATGGATATATTTTCAAATAAATTTTATAAAAATCTTATTTCTACACCAAATAATAATCAATTATTAATAAAATTCTTAAATAATCTTAATGTTCAACTATCAAATACTTTACAGAACAAACGATTTGTTTTATATGGATTTGGCAATATTGGTCAAATTATTTATCATAAATATAAAAAAAATATAGTTTGTATTGTAGATAAAAATTATAAGGTTTTAAAGGAAGAACACAATATTGATATTGTTAACCCAGATACACTAAAAGATATAGAAATTGGCTATGTTCTTATCTCTACTTTAGGAAAAGAAGCAGAAATAGAAAATTACTTAATAAGTAAATGTCACATGAATAAAAAAAATATATTAAAACTATCAATTTCAAAGATTAAATAATGAAAAATATACAAATTATTGCAACCCTTACAACACATAGCACAAGAATAAAAACAGTCCATTTAGCTATAGAGACAATTTTAGGCCAAACAGTTAAAGCTGATAAAGTTATATTGTGGTTAACTAAAGGTGAATACTTAGAAAGTGAAATTCCTAATGAATTAAAACTTCTTCAAAAAAAAGGTTTAGAAATAGAATATTGTGATGATATAAAAGTATTTCAAAAACTCATTCCAACGTTAAAAAAATTCCCTAATGATTTAATAATTACTTTTGATGACGATATTTTTTATAAAAATACTATTATTGAAGAACTTTTAGATGCCTATGAAAAAGAACCAAATATTATACACTGTATGAGGGGACATAAAATTAAGTATACTGAAAATGGAGAATTAGAATCATATAATAAATGGGACTATTGTACAAACGATTTTCAAGCAGGCTTTGATATTTTTCCAACAGGAGTTGGAGGTGTTTTATATTTCCCTGGTTGTTTTTATGAAGATGTTTTAAAATCAGATTTTTTTTTAAGTTTAACTCCTAATAATGACGACGTATGGTTAAAAGCTATGAGTTTAAAAAAAGATGTAAAATGTAAAATTGTTAAACAAGAAAATAATAAATATATGAATCTTGACTTTATTGATGGTACGCAAGAGATAGGCCTTTGTACAATAAATATTGATGAAGAAACAGGAAATAATTTACAAATAAAAAATGTGTTTACTAAATATAATATATATAATAAAAAATTAATTAATAAGCGTTAAATAAGGATAGATAATGAAAAGATACTGCCCAATTTGTGAAACTAGCGCAGAAGAATTTAAACCTTATGGAGTAGCTATGAGAAAAGATGCTATGTGTCCTACTTGTAGATCAGTTGAAAGAGATAGATTAGTTTGGCTATATCTAACAAAACAGACAGCCATTTTAAATAATACACATATAAAAATGCTCCATATTGCACCAGAACAAATATTTCAAAAAATATTTAAAAACTTACTAAAAGATAGTTATATCTCAGCAGACTTACATGATGAAAATGCCATGGTAAAAATGGATATAACAAATATAAAATTTGAAGATAATAGTTTTGATGCAGTATATTGTAGTCATGTTCTAGAACATATTGTTGATGATAAAAAAGCTATGAGAGAGTTAAATAGAGTATTAAAAAAAGATGGCTGGGCTATTTTAAATGTTCCTATAGTTAATATAGACAAACCAACATTTGAAGATTTTTCTATTGTTGATCCTATTGAGAGAACAAAAGTTTTTGGACAAGCAGATCATGTTAGAAACTATGGTATAGATTATAAAGACCGATTAGAAGAATCTAATTTTAAAGTTAATGTAATATATCCGGATGATTTTCTATCTCCTCAAGAAAGAGAAAAAATGGGTATTGGGGATTGTGGTGAAATATATTTTTGTACTAAAGATAAGTAATGAAAGTTCTTCATTTAAATACATTTGATTATAGTGGTGGTGCAGCTCAAGGTATGTTTATATTACATAAAAAGCTTATAAATCTAGGTATTGATTCAATTTTATTAGTCCAAGATAAAGTTTTAAGAGATAATACAATTATTAAGATTTATGATGATAATGAGGTAATGATTAGAAATAATTTAGACACATTTCCAACAAGATTTTATAAAAGTGGTCTAAGAATAATGTCTAATGCATTAATAGATTCACCTACATTAATAGATAAAATTAAAGATATAAACCCAGATATTGTTCACTTACATTGGATATGCAGAGCTTTATTATCAGTAGAAGATATTGCTAAAATAAACAAGCCAATCATATGGACACTAAGAGATTGGTGGCCAATGAGTGGAGGTTGTCATCATCCACTTGATTGTAATAATTATCAAAATGAGTGTGGTAATTGTCATTTAATTAAAAGTGCTGATGAAAAAGATATTACATATCAAAATTTATTAAGAAAAAAAATATATATTAAACAAAAAAATATCACTATCATTGGAATAAGTCAACAAATGGTAAATGACGCAAAGAAAAGTTCTTTATTTAAAGATTTTGATATAAGATTAATTTACAATAATGTTGATGACACTATTTTTCATAAAATTTCTCCACAGGAAGCGAAAAATAATTTATCTATAAAAAGTAACAAAAGAATAATTTCTATTGGATCAAATAACTTAGAAGATCCACATAAAGGTTTAGACTATTTTATAAAAGCACTAGAATTAATATCTAATGAAAAATTTTTAATTTTAATTTTTGGACAAACTAATAATGAATTTTTAAAAAAAATAAATTATGATTTTTTATATTTTGGATATGTAGGTAAAACTACATTAAGAAACATTTATTGTGCTTCAGAACTATTTGTAGCCCCATCTTTATTTGAACCATTTGGCAAAACAATTGCTGAAGCAATGCTATGTGGAACACCAGCCATTTGTTTTAAAGATGCCGGAGGTCCAAGTGAAATAATTAGCCATAAAAAAGATGGTTATTTAGCTAATAAATATGATATTCAAGATTTAGCACATGGAATAAAATGGATTTTATATAATAAGAAATATAAAAACTTATCTGAAAATGCCATAAAAAAAATTGTATCTAATTTTTCAGCTACAAAGATAGCACAGGAATATATACATTTATATAAACAAAAAAGTTTAGAGAATTTAAATAAAATTACCAATAATGAATTTTGTAAAGGAATTGAATGCTTATCTAAAGTAGATAATCTAAATTTATTAGGAAATAAGCTAAATGAATTATTGTCTCCTAATAAATCTTATGTTATTTATGGCTATGGATATTTTGGTCAATATCTTCAATATATTTTAAAAAAGAGAAAAATTATATTTATAGATAAAGATTATTCAAAAATTAATAATACTAATATTTTTCATCCATCTAATATCAATAACATCAATTATGATAAACTAATTATTGCCGTGTTAAATAAATCACAAGAAATAAAAGATTATTTACAAGAGATTAAAGTACAAAGTAGTAAAATTATAGATATTAATGATTTAATTACTAATGAATTAAAAATAATTTAGGATATAGATGAAGAAAACTGCATTAATAACAGGAATAACTGGTCAAGATGGTTCATATTTAGCTGAATTATTATTATCAAAGAATTATGATGTACATGGTATCATCAGAAGAGAAAGCCTTGAAAATAGTGAAAAGATTAAAAATATATCTCAAATTGGAGATAAAATTACTTTGCATGTAGGAAGTTTAAGCGACCATCTCTCAATTTATAAGATAGTATCAAAAGTTATGCCAGATGAATGTTATCATTTAGCAGGTTCTACTTTTGTTGATTACTCTTTTGATGAAGAATTTCAAACTATAAATAATAATTTTAGTTCTACTCATTATATATTATCAACAATAAAAGAAATTAATCCAAAGTGTAAACTCTTTTTTGCAGGAACAAGTGAAATGTTTGGAGAACCAAACGAATCACCTCAAAATGAGAATACACCATTTAATCCTAAAAGTATCTATGGTATTTCAAAAGTATCTAGTCATTATTTAATTAAAAACTATAGAGAAAAAGAAAATATTTTTGCATGTACTGGGATTATGTACAATCATGAAAGTCCTCGAAGAGGAAATCAGTTTGTTACGAAAAAAATTATCACTTCTGCAGTAAAGATAAAGAAAGGATTTATAAAAGATTTGTATTTAGGTAATTTGGATGCACTTAGAGACTGGGGTTATGCTCCTGACTATATCGTAATGATGTGGAAAATATTACAACATGATTGTGCAGATGATTATATAATGGCAACAGGTAAACTTCATAGTGTTAGAGAATTTTTAGATATAGCTTTTTCATATTTAGAGTTAGATTATAAAGATTATGTAAAAGTGGATGATAGATTTTTTAGAGCAAGCGAAAAAACACCACTTAGTGGTAATACATCAAAAATTAAAGCAATTTTAGGTTTTGAGCATTCAAAAGAATTTAAAGAAATAATAATTGAGATGATAAAAAAAGAACAAGAGTTATACAAATGAAAAATATTTTATATTTAGGACATAGTTTTCACCAAAAAACTAAGTCTACACAATTTTTTATTGATATTCTTGAGAAAAATTATAATGTAGATTTTTTTTGGACATTACCTAGAGTAGCATCTATGGAAATTAAAAATAGTTATATTTGGCAAAAAGACTATGATTGCATTGTAATGTTTCAGATTCTTTTAGATGTGAATGATTTAAAACAGTTTAAATGTCAAAATATTACATTAATTCCAATGTATGATAATGAACTTAACAAAACATATTCTCAATGGAGTAAATATTATGAATATAAATTTATTAATTTCTCAAAATCCCTGTATAACAAATTGAAGATTTTAGGAATTAGACATAATATATATTTACAATATGCTCCAAATATAGTGACAGATTGTCAGAAAAAAGAATATAAAACAAAAGTAGACATCTTTTTTTGGCAAAGAAGTAAAAGTTTAAATTGGGAATTAATAAAAAAACTTATTAATAAAAGTCAAGTAAACTCAGTACACATTCATAGAATTGAAGCTAAAGAGACTAATGATTTATGGTTTCAAAAACCAAAGGAAAGTGATATTACAGAATTTAATATCACTTTTTCTAGTTGGTTTAATGATAAAGATGAATTAATTGATAAAATAAAAAACTGTGATATCTTTATTCAGCCTAGATATAATGAAGGGATAGGACAAGCATTTTTAGAAGCTATGGCTTATGGAAAATGTATAATTTCACCAGACTTACCAACAATGAATGAATATATTACTCACGGGGTTAATGGATTACTTTACAATCCAAAGGATTTAATTCCTTTGGATTTATCTAATCACAAAATTATAGGAGAAAGAGCTAGAAACACTATTTCACAAATAAAAAATATTTGGGATACTAAAGAAGAAAAAATAATTAACTTTATTGAGACATCTACCAGCAAACACAAGCATGACTTTTCTAATATAAAGAAATTAGAGACAAATCTAAAAAATGAAGAATTAAATTTTTTTTTAGATGATCTTAAATTAATAAGTGGAGTATCCTCAAAAAGTATGATATTTTCTTTACAATTAAATCAATTAGAAAAAACATTAAATTCATTAAAAAAAGAAAATGATACTATCATTTTATATGGATCAGGAACAGGTGCAAAACTTATATTAGGATTTATTCCAGAGATAATAAGTTATCTAGTTGATATTGATGATAAAAAACATGGAAATAAATTATTTGGAAAAGAGATTTTTCCCATAAAGAAATTATTTGAAAATAACAATAAAATTTTATTAAGTGTTTTTGGACGATCTATTGAAGTTATTCAATCATTAGAAGAAATTGGTATCACCCCTAATAGAATTATTTGTTTAGATTTGAGTTGATATTTTGACAAATATTAAAGTATCTGTCGTTACAGTAACTTATAATGCTGAAAGATATTTAAATAAGACCATAAAAAGTATAATTGAACAAGATTATCCAAATATAGAATATATAATAATTGATGGAGCAAGTTCAGATAATAGTGTTGATACTATAAAAGAATATAAAGAAAATATATCTTATTGGATTAGTGAACCTGACTTTGGTATTTATGATGCAATGAATAAAGGTATTGAAAAAGCTACAGGAGAGTGGATACTATTTATGAATGCAGGAGATACATTTTTCAATAGTTCAACAATAACTGACTTTATAAATAATGTAAATATTGATACTGAACTTTATAATGGTGCTATAAACTTTGTAGATGAAAATAAGATTACATACAAACCTCCTCATGGATTAGAAAAAGTTTGGGTTACTGTTCCTTGTTGGCATCAAGCAAGTTTTATAAAAACTTCACTTATGAAAAAATGTAAGTATAGTCTAGAATATAAAATTGCAGGAGATCATGATTTTTATTTAAAATGCTTTATAAATAATAACAAGTTTCAATTTACAAATAAGATAATAGCAAATATGCTAGCCGGTGGACTCCATAAACAACAAGCAAAATTAGCACAAATAGAATCTATAAAAATTATTGCTAATTATGCACCAAATATTGATTTAGTTTATGATAGTACATTTTACAAGAACTTTTCCATCAAACAACCTATTGATAATAAACTTTTATTTTCAAGACAATTTAGTCAACTTTTTAATCAATTAGAAAATATTAAAAATAACTATAAAAATATAATTTTATATGGTTATGGAACTCTAGGTAAAAACATTGAACTGCTACTAAAAGAAAAAATAGTTTATATTACAGACAGAAACACTAATATTTCACAAGAAACCAAAAAATTCATATCTATCTCTAAAATAAAGAATATCAATTTTGATATTCTTTTAATATCCGTATTAGGTAGAGAAAAAGAGATTTTAAAAAACTTAGAAAAAGAAAATGTAGACTTAAAAAAAATTAAAATATTTGAGATATAAATGCCAAAAATAAGTGTAATTGTACCAGTTTACAATGTAGAAAATTATTTAAAAGAATGTATAGATTCAATTATTGCTCAATCTTTTAAAGATATTGAAATAATATTGATAAATGATGGTTCTACAGATAATTCTTTTAATATACTAAAAGAATATGAAAAAAAAGACTCTAGAATTATCATAATAAATCAAGATAATAAAGGACAGGGTGCAGCTAGGAATATTGGGATAGATTATTCAACATCAAAATACTTATCCTTTATTGATTCTGATGATTTTATTGAAGATACTATGCTCGAAGAACTTTATTCAATTGCAGAAAAGAATAACTCAGACATTGTCAAATGCAGATATAAGAGAATAAAAGAGGATGGTACTCAAACAAGTCAATATTCAAAAATAATAACTTCAACATTTGATACAACATATTTTAAGAGCATATTGTCTTTAAAATATACATCAGTAGTATGGGATTCAATATATAAAAAAGAGTTGTTTTCTAAGAATAACTTAAAGTTCCATGATATGTATTATGAAGATATAGCTTTTATTTTTAAATTATATTTTTTTGCTGAATCTGTAACATTTTCAAACAATGTTTTATATAATTGGAGAATAAGGGAAGGTTCGATTACTAGAAGCATTGATAATAAACAAATTGATGATATATTTTCTATTTTTGATATTACATTTGACTTCTTGAATGAGTACAATTGCTATAAACAATACAAAAAAGAGTTTATTATAAGATGTTTTAAAAGAATCAATCTCTTAGTAAAAAGAACAAAAGAGTTTTCTAATAAAAGTTCTTTACCCAAATACTATAAATATATTCATAATAAAATAAAAACCTCTCCTTATTTACAAAAAGAGAATTTAGAATTTATTAAAAATAATGACCTTACTTCTTATTTAAAATATTTAGAAAATATCTCTATTATTAATTCTTATCAAAAACAATCTCCTAGTAAATTGTATAAAAAAGATATCTTAGGAATAAAACAGAATCTACTAATTGATACCTTACTTAAAGATAAACTTAAAGATACTGTTATAAAAAGAAATATAGAATTAAAAGATAGATTCAAAGATAAAACTTGTTTTATACTAGGACAAGGTTCTTCATTTCATGAATTTGACAAATCTTTATTAAAAGACCAGTTTACAATCATTTTTGGGAATCATTTCGAGTCTATTAATTCAAATGATTTTGAGCCAACTTTTTTTATAGAAAGTGATAAACTATTTCTAAATGAAAATATTTCAACCATTAAAAATATCCATACAAAATATCTTTTTCTACCAAAAAGTTATAAAAAGAGGATAAAAGAGAAAAATTCTTCTTACTATTTTTACAGTGAAGATTTTACATACTTTAACTATTTTGATAAAAATTATAGAAAAACTAAGTTCTCAAAAGATATAAGTAAAAAACTTTATATTTCAAGTTCAACTTTGCATTTATGCTTACAACTTGCATACTACTTAGGTTTTAGAAAAATATATTTATTGGGTATTGATTTAAATTATGCAAGTGAAAACCTAACTATTGATAGAGATACAACAAAATATGGTTTAAACCTGATTGTTAAAGACTTTAAAAAAGCGAAAAAAGTATTTGAAAAAGATAAAAGAGAAATTATTAATCTTTCTAAGAATAGTATTCTAAAGATGTTTAAATATGAAAAATTTTCTACATAGAAACTAAACTATTTCCAGCTCTTTGATTATTTTGTAAAGAAAACAATAAACTTTCAATTTCTTCTTTATCTATATTATAATCACTAAACTTTGTTGATATATTTAACACTTGATATATATCTCTTAATTTATTTGAACTTAACTCTCCAAATATATCAAATAATGCATTATCAATAAAATCGTATTTTCCAATAACTTTATCAATAAGCATTGGAAGAGTAAAACTACAAGCTATTCCATGAGGAATACCTTTATTAGCTGTAATATAATAACTCATAGCATGAGCAACTGCTGTTTGAGTATTAGAAAATGCTAAACCTGCATACATACAAGCTTTCATAATATTATTTCTATATTCTAAATTATCTAAGTCATTTGATAATTTTACTAAATTTTCAATTATTAATTTTGCAGATTTTATAGCATATCCTACCGTTATTGGATTCGCATTTTTATTCCAAATAGATTCAAGTGCATGAGAAAGAGTATCTAAACCTGTTTGAATAGTGATATTTTTAGGAACACTCAAAGTTAAAGTTGCATCGTAAAGTGCAACTTCACTAAAAAGTTCAGATAAATATAAAGAATATTTTTTCTTCTCTTCCATATCCCAGATTGTTGCCCATGGAGTTATCTCACTTCCCGTACCTGCTGTTGTAGGTATAGATATAGTAGGAGTTATTATATATTCTTTTTTCTCTCTTTTCCCTTTTATTATATCTTCTACAAATTGGTAATCTTTTTCTTGGTTTTGAACTGAGAAAAACTTAGAAGCATCTAGTACACTTCCTCCTCCCATAGCCAAAATCAATTCATAATCAATATTCTTTATAAAATTGTATACTTTTTTTAAATCTGTAAACTCTGGATGAGACTTTATATCACTTATAACTTCGACTATATTTGAAGTTATAGATTTAACTTTATCAACTAAACCCCTTTTAACAAAACCTTCAGAAGTAACCAATAATGTTTTTCTACCATTTATATATTTATCTAAATCTTTTAAAGATTCATTCCCATACACAATTTTTGTTGGCATATAATAAGTGAAATCCTCTTTCATTTATAATTTATTCACTTTCACTATCTTTAATGGAGGCCGTGGAGTTTCTTCATCAACTCCACATTTTACACATAAAAATTTTAAACCTGATTTAGAATCAAACTTATCTATTATCTTAGTAAAATCTTCTACTGTAACTATAAGCTCAGTAAAAACATCTAATCCAGAGCTTTTTGCGATATTTATATAATCTAAATGTTTTTGATAAGTATTTTGCCCACCTGTAGATTTATTAGACTCATTATCGAACAATATGTATGTTAAATCTATTTCATGGTTGTATCTCCCTGCCGTTGTTAATCCACCCATGTGCATCACAAATTCAGCATCACCACCACAAACAAATACTTTTTTACCTGCCATTGAAGAACCTAAGCCTAGACTTAATGCTCCCCCCATGTTTCCTGCCATATAAAAGTTGTTCGTATCTGGCATAAAACTATACATTTCTCGGGCAGTATTTCCAGTTGTCCCTATAAAAAGAGTTTGGGTATCTTTAAACTTTTCATTAAGATTGATTAAATATTTACTTCTTGGTATATACTTTGATAAATCTATAATATGTTTTTCATCTAAAGCAACTTTTGTGAAGCTATCTTTTTTAAGTATACAAATAGTATTTGTATTATCACAACTGTTTACTTGTGAAATTGCATTATTAAGATTTTCATTATCTAAGATAGTATGTTCATATCCATAGGCTTCTATTAAACTTGGCAGTTGTGTTGCTAAATGTTGATGTTGTATCTCACTATCCCCTTCTTTGTATGTTCTCCAACTTGTTAGTATAGGAAAAGTCACACCATAAGGTTTAAGTAAACTCGTAATACATGAGCCCATATTTGTAACACCTGAAGACTGCACAATAACTATAGGTTTTTTATCTGACATTTTAAGTCCAGCTGCGATGGAACAAGCTACAGCTTCACTTGCACAGGGTACATACTCTATATTTGGATTATTAATAGCTTCATTTATTACATATTTTGCAAAACTACAAGGTACTACACACAAATGAGTATAATGTTCTTTTATTAAACGATTAACAAAAACCTTTGTGTCTAATGGCATTATTTAGTTCCTGGAATCAAATCTAAAATCTCTTTAATTGAAAGGAGCTCTTTTTCTGCTTCAAAACTTCTGTCATTATCTAAAATTGATTTTGCAACATTTTTCATACCTGGGTATGCAGCTCTTAACATGTGGTTTGCGTATATTACTACATTAACTCCTGCTTTTGATAAATCTTTTGCTGTAATTTGATTATATGAAGTAGGAACAGCAATAATTGGAATATTTTCATTATATTCTCTTAGTTGTCTACAAAACTCAATTACTTCATCTGGCTCTTTTTGTCTTGAATGAATCATTATACCATCAGCTCCAGCTTCAATATAGGATTTTGCACGAGTTATCGCATCATCAATTCCCTTTTCCAATATAAGGCTCTCAATTCTTGCAATAATCATAAAATCATCAGTAATTTGAGCTTTTTTACCAGTTTGAATTTTTTGGCAAAAATTTTCTATTGTGTCTTGAGTTTGTGCTACATCGTTACCAAATAAAGAGTTCTTCTTTAATCCTGTTTTATCTTCAATTATTACAGCACTTATTCCTGTTCTCTCTAATGTTCTAACTGTAAAAGCAAAATGTTCAGCTATTCCACCTGTATCTGCATCATAAATCATAGGTTTTGTTGTTACTTCAAATATTTCATTAATTGTATTTATTCTTGTAGTTACATCGACTGCTTCAATATCAGGTTTACCTTTTGAAGTTGAATCAGTAAGTGAACTTGACCACATACCATCGTATTCTGTTCCATTTTCTGCTTTTATATTTTCAGTAATTAAACCACTTAATGCATTATGTGATTCCATAACTCGCACTATTTCTTTTGAATCAATAAGTCTTCTTAGTCTAGATCTTCTAATATCTGGAGTTGTACCTAACTCTTTTAATGACTTATTTAAAGCCGTTGATGATATACCATCAGTATAAGAAGGTTCAACTAATTTTCCACCCCATTGAGATAGCGTTTCAATAACTTGCTGTCTAGTTTTACTTTGCACCCCCTCTTTCCAGTCATCTCCATGGACAACGATATCTGGTTTTACAAGTTCAAGGTTTGGTCTATAATCAAGTGTATTTTGAGGTATAACTTCCTTTACCCCTTTAATATTCTCTATTACAACTTTTCGTTGTTCATATGTCATGTAAGGAAGTCTTTTATAACTTGCTATTGCTTTATCTGTTAAAAGTCCTACTGTTACTTCACCCAATTCAGAAGCTACTTTTAATATATTCATATGACCAGGGTGTACTAAATCTGCACTCATTCCTACATAGATTTTTTTCACATTATTTCCTTATATCCATCACCAGATTTTATAAAGTCCTCATATTTGACTTCACCTAAATTTGCATAGTCTGTCATTGTTATATCCTTTTTAGGTTTTTTCCAATCACCATATAAAAATTCCAAATACTCTTTATAACAAAAAGGAACCATTACTTTATGTTTATCCCATTCTATTATTTCATATTTATCAAAAAACTTTTGTGGAGAATACCACATTCCGCCACTAGGTAGATGAATATACCTATCATCTTTTAATTCTCTTAAACTAATTGAAATGCTAAATGTTTTGTATGATTCATGTTTAAAAAATAGTATAAAACTAACTTGTTTATTATCAACTATTTTAGATTTAATATTAAGATTAACTGGTAAGTTAATTTTTCCAATTGCATTTAGCAACCACGTTTCAAATTCAACATCTAAGGGTAGATTAACAATTGAGAAATCAACATCATCATCCCATAAAATAACATCATTATCTCTTACTATTCCAAGTAATGTCCCAAAGTCAACTAACAAAGGAATATTATCTTCAATAGCATAATAAGATAATTTTTTTATTATTTCTCTTGCCAATTCCCTTGTATTAGGATCTTCAAATGGTCTTTGTACATCTTTTATATCTTTTTTAGGAGGAATGTAAATTTTTGAAATATCAACATTTAACTCTTTTTCAAGTTGACTAGAAATCTCTTTTGCCCATTGTGAAACAATAATTATTTCATCATAATCAAAACTAGCTATTGAAGATGGAGAAGATATTATTAAATTGTCTTGATATATAGTACCCTCTTTTTCTTTATCATTATCAACTATTGCTACTACATCTAATTCACTTCCATATTTTAACAAATATTCTTTAGATCCATTGCCTGTACCAAATAATATTACTTTTTTCACTATTTCTCTTTCTTTCTTATTTTTTTAAATCTATCAGAAAAGTTTGTTTTCTCAACCAAATTTATCTTTGTAGGTATTTTATAGTTATTTAGCTTTTGTTTACAAAAACTTCTTATAAGTTTCTTTAACTCTTTTTTATCAAGCGCTTGTGAACAAACCACATCACAAACAACTGTTTGTCCTGTAATTGCATTTTGCTCGCCATAAACCATACAATCTTCTATCTCATCCATAGATAAAACAACTGATTCAACCTCAGCAGGTAGGACTTTTTCTCCACCTACGTTGATTACTTCTTTTCCTCGACCTATGATTTTTAGATAACCATCTTCTATCTCTTCAACTAAATCGCCAGTTTTAAACCAACCATCGCTTGTAAAAGAGTCCATGCTCGCATTTAAGTATCCTAAAACTTGGGTTTTACTTCTAAGCCAAAGTTCCCCTTCTACTATCTTATACTCTTGGTTTTCATCTTCTATTTTCATATACAAAGAATCAGATGATTTAGAACTTGTAGTGCTAATTCCTGTCTCACTTGTACCAAAGGTTTGTAGAAATTTTACCCTTGGAAATATCTCTTTTAGTTTTATCAAAAGTGATTCTGGCATAGCTTCAGTTCCATAAGTTATCATTCGAAGAGTTCGCAAGTTATAGTTTAAATACTCCCCTGAGATTAAAATAAGATTCAAAAATGTAGGACTAGAGGGTAATACCATGATTTTATAATCTTGGATAAGCTCACAAATTGTTTTAGCATCTCTATTTTTGGGGATGATTAGACAAGCTCCCATTGAAAAGGCATTAAATAGTGTATTTAATCCACCTATATGGTCAAACATCAAAAATACAAGCATATTCATAGCTTTTGCTCTTTTGTCTTTATATGTGCTTATTAAGTTGTCTAGATTGTGTATCATAGCTTTTGGTTTACCTGTGCTTCCACTTGAAAAAAGTACTAACCCTGAGTTATTATTCTTCTTTAGAGTTTTTATCATCTCATGGGAACTATTTACAGGTAAATTATCTATTTTTATTTCACCATCAATTTTTATACTATATTCACAAAATGATTCTTGCATATATTCGTTTTGCAAGTTTTCTAAACTTGTAGTTATGGGTACTATTATATTTTTATTATCATATAAAGCAAAAAACAAAGCTATATTTTCAAAAGAATAATCACCTAAAATAGCAACTACACTTGATGTTTCTATTTTATTTTCTAATATCTTTTTATACTCAAGGATTTTTTCTAATAAATTCTCATAAGAGTAACTCTTACCTTCAATTATAATGGCATCTAACTCCTTAAATATAGAAAATTTATCAAATAAATAATTCATCAGTTAGAAACCCCACCAAGATATATTATCTGCCCTGTTATAAAATCACTCTTTTTGCTAATAAAAAAATCAATCACATTTTTTATATCATTAAACTGTCCAAATCTTTTTATGGCTTGTTTTGCCAAAAGCTCATCTATTTTATCTTTTGGAACTGCTTTTATTAGGTCTGTTTGAACAGGTGTTGGGCCTATGGCATTTACTGTTATATTAAAAGGTGCTAGCTCTTTTGCAGAGGTTTGTGTAAAGTTTTCTATTGCTGCTTTACTTGCAGCGTATATTGCTTCCCCTTCAAGTCTAAGAGCACTTGCAACTGTTGTATAGTTTACAATTCTTCCATACTTTTGTTTCATCATCACTTTTGATACTTCTCTTGTAAAGATAAATGTACCTAAAAAGTTTGTAGCAAATATTTTTTCTACACTTGATACAGATGTTGTAAGGATATGATTCATAGATGCCATTCCAGCATTGTTTAATAAGATATCGATTTTACCAAACTCTTTTTTTACTTCTCTAATCATCTTTATAACTGCTTTTTCGTCATTTACTTCTAAAGAAAAGTGTCTATAGTTATCATGCTTTATAGAACTCTCACCCCTTGAGCAACCTATTACTATCTCACCATTTTTTAAATAGTAGTTTGCTAAAGCTTGCCCTATTCCTTTTGATGTTCCAGTTATAACTATAATTTGACTCATTACTCTTCCAAAAGTGATTTAATATAAATTGTTAGACTTTCAACACTTCGAAATGGAGAAGTTTTAGCGCTCATAGCCTTTTCATCTGCTAAAACAATATCTTTATCAAACTCATCACTAATTCGCTCTTCTAAGTCAGTTATAAAAGATACTAAAGCTAGTGAATCCATGCCATTAGTTCCATAAAGTTTTGTTTTACTTGTAGGATTCTCAAAGTTTTCATTTCCTAACTCTTCATTTAGTTCAACTAGAGTCTCACATATTATATTTTCTATTTTTTCTGTCATCTTTTCTCCTACTCTACCCTATCGCCCAAAGTATAATCTTTTGTTGCCTTTGTTCCTATTATATCTTTTTTATATTTAGGATGTTTACCATATCCTGGTCTTACACTTTTTATATTCTCTTGTGAAAAGATTTCACCTTTTTTTATATCTTTACATACGTATAAACTTCTACAAAATCTTCTTTGAGATTCTCTTTTTTCATCAAGTCGATAATCAACTCTTCCAAGAAGTTTTTCTGTATCTCTTATATCTTTTACCATCTTCGTAAATTCAACTTTATCCATTGAGAACTCACTATCCGGCCCCCCAATAGATTTATCCAAGATAAAATGTTTTTCTATAACTCTAGCTCCAAGGGTTACAGCGGCTATGGGAGCAGTACTTCCAATAGTATGATCTGAAAATCCACTTATTACTTCAAATGTTTCAGCCATATCTGGTATCATTTTCAAATTTGCCAACTCCATTGGTGCTGGATAAGCACTTGTACATTTTAAAAGTATTATCTCTTTATTTCCAACTCTTTTACAAATATTTACCACATCTTCTATCTCTTCATATGTAGCTATTCCTGTACTTATGATTATGGGTTTCATTTTAGAAGCTACATACTCTACAAGCTCATAATCAGTGATTTCAAAAGAGGCTATTTTGTAAGCACTTGGGTTAAACTGCTCTAAAAAATCAACAGAGCTTTTATCAAAAGGAGTTGAAAAAATATCCATATCAAGGCTTCTAGCATAAGAAAAAAGCTCTTCATGCCACTCCCAAGGTGTATAAGCCTCTTCATAAAGTTCGTAAAGACTCTTCCCATCCCACAATGTTCCACCATCTATCATAAAATCATCTTTTTTACAATCTAAGGTTATGGTATCGGCTCTATAAGTTTGGATTTTGATGGCATCAGCCCCGGTTTCTTTTGCCGCTTTTATTGTATCAAGGGCAGTTTTTAAAGAGCCATTATGATTTGCGCTAAGTTCTGCTACTATATATGTTTTATCTGTAGTAAAATTAAACTTTCCTATTTTCAAACGTCAACTCCCTCATAAGAAATTATCTCAAAATCAAACTTTTTAAACTGTTTCATCACTCTTTTTAAAAATGCCTTCTCTTTTGCATTTTCAAACTCATCTTTGCTCATCTTCATAGATATTATTTTATCATCTTCTTTGAAAATATTAAAGCCTAAGTTTTTGTCATAAGATATTGTATTGATATTCTCTTTTTTAACATCTAAAAATATCTCTTCTTTTTGATAAGTTTTAAAAATATATTCTAAAAAATAGAGTGGCACTAGGGATTTAATCATAATATTTGCTTCTTCTAAAAAGAAAACTCCCCATTTAATATCTTCTTTTATATTAAAAATATTTACTCCACCTATGATTTTATCTTCAAAAATTATGGCAAAAAACTTTTTATCACTATTTTTTAAGCCCTTTACAAAACTAATATGATTTACAAACTCGATAACATCTGTATCTAAAGAGACTTCTCTTATGTACTCTTTATTTCTTATGTCCAAAAGTTCTTTATGCTCTTCATTTGATAAGAGAAGATAATCTTTTAGTACTATTTTATTCATATCTTTGCCTCAAATTTTTTCAAAAAATCTTTTTTAGAAAACCTTTTCATACAAGCATATCTGTTCTTTTTTAGATACTTCATCATAAACTTTTGATTTGTAGCTGTTTGTATGGCGATAAACTCTTTATTTAAATATATTATTTCATGTAGTATTGTACTTGGACTTACTATTGCTAGGTCTATTTTATGGATTAGTTTGGCTACATTTTTACTATTTATTATTAATTTTATATTTTCAAAATCTTTTATAAACTCTTTTAGAGTCTTTATATTTTTATTTGCATTAGTTGTTAAAAGATAGATTTTTATATCTTTTTTCTTTTTTAAACTTTTTAATACTTTTAATGAAATATTATCAAAATCACTTCCCCCAAAAGCTATTAATATTTTTTTCTTTTTTGATTTATTTCTTCTTAGGTGCTCATAGTACTTAAACTCTTCTCGTATTAAAGTATATTTTTCACCACATCTTAACTCACAAGAAGGTGACACTAAATCTTTATAGTTTTTTTCTTGGGCATAAATGTTGTGATTTAACAAAATATCACAATGATGTTTTTCATAAGTATCATCAAAAACTAAAACTCTCAAGGTAGGATTTTGATTTTTAATTTCTTCCTCAACATTATAATCTATCTCATAATGGTCAATGATTAAGAAATCTATATTTAAACTCTTGATTAAAGCATCTAACTCTTCTACATCATTTGAGTTTAATATTTTTAAATCATAACCTGCTTCTAAGATTTTGCTATTTATATTTCCCTCTAAGTCTTGGCAAGCAAAAGTTATATTTGAGTTAAAATATTGCTGTACTAAAACCAAATCCCTCATGATATGCCCAATGCCAATTTTAGAAGAAGAATCAGCTCTAATTAAAATATTTTTCATGAAATTTTCTTTTGTATTTTTAAAACTTCATATAAAACTTCAGCTCTCTCCCAATCTTCTAAAGTATCAATATCTTGAACTAAAAACCTAGGAAGAACAATAGGAATTGAATCTTTACCAAACATCACATCACTAGATTGTTTATATAAGTTTTTCCAATAAAACTGCCCTGCATCTTGATAGGCTTCTTCCAAGTCTTGACTTCTTTTGGAAAAGTTTTCAGGCCAAAACATCTCACATCTGTCATCGTTGATTTTAAAAGTTCTCTGAATAGGAAAGGGCATAGAAGTTGCACTAAAAGAGTTAACAGCATCACTATTTTGAAGTCTCTCTAAGCCCTTTTGTATATACTTCACTTGTAGTAGTGGTGCTGTTGCATAGATACTACAAAGAAAATCATACTTTTCACCTTGCTTTTGCAAAAAAGACAGAGCATGTCCAATTACTGCACCTGTTCCTGTAAAATCATCACTTAATTCAACTGGTCTTAAAAAAGGAACTTCAGCCCCATACTCTTTAGCAACCTTAGCAATAGTTTCATCATCTGTAGAAACTACTACTTTATCAAATAATTTTGATTTTAATGCTGTTTCAATTGTATATGCAATAAGAGGTTTTCCAAAAAAATCTTTTATGTTTTTTTTTGGAATTCTTTTACTTCCACCTCGAGCAGGTATTATACAAATACACTTAGACATCCAACACCTCTAACATTGAAGCAATTACATAATCTTGTTCTTCAATAGACAAATTTGGATAAAGAGGAAAAGAAATAGCTTCTTTATAATACTTATCCATCATAGGGGTATTTTCAGTTCCATATCCTAAATCTTTATAATATGGTTGTTTATTAATAGGGATATAATGAAATTGTAAACCAATATTCTTTTCTCTCATTTTAGTCACAAAATCTTTTTTATCAATACCAAACTTATCAAAGTCAATATTTACAACAAAAAGATGATAAGCAGATTCATTAGTAAAATCATATATAGGTTTTACAAAATCATATTTTTCTAAAATCTCACAATACCTTTTAGCTAATACTCGTCTTTTATCTAAAAACCCATCTAATCTATTTAGTTGAGAGATTCCCAAAGCACAAGCTATATCTGTAAGCCTATAATTAAATCCCAATTCTGTCATGTCATAATGCCAAGGTCCAATTTCAGGTTTTGCTTTCATTCCATGATTTCTCAAAAGCAAAAGCTTTTCATAAAGCTCTTTTGAGTTTGTAGTAATAGCTCCACCCTCACCTGTAGTAAAACCTTTTACCGGATGAAAAGAAAAAGTTGAAATATCACTATTTAAACAAGATCCCGCTTTTACACCATCATTAATTGCCCCAATAGAGTGTGCACAATCTTCAAGAATCTTTACCTTATATTTATCTCTTAACTCTTTTAATTTCTTTTGATTTACACTAAGTCCTGAAAAATGAACCACATAAATTGCTTTTATCGAAGAGTCTTTTTTTAACTCTTCTTCACAAAGATCTAAATCTATATTTCCATCTTCACAAATATCCACAAAATTTGGTTTTGCCTTTACGTAAAGAATTGAATTTGAGGTTGCTAAAAAAGAGTTTACAGTTGTAAGGACTTTATCATTTTCCTTTAAAAGTACAAGAGAAGCCAAATGTAAAGCAGCTGTTCCATTTGAAACAGCCACACAATATTCAGCTCTAGTATATTTACAAAGAGCCTCTTCAAACTCTTTTATTTTTGGCCCAGTAGTTAAATAATCACTTTTTAAAGTTTTTACTACTGCTTCTATGTCATCATCTAAAATATTTTGTTTGCTATAGGGAATAAAATTCATCATTTTATATAATTACTCTTTATATATTTGATAATGACTTCTACAGATTCATCTATGCTTAGTTTGTCTGTATCTATTATAATTTCTGCATGCTGTGGTTCTTCATATACATCATTAACACCCGTAAAATTTTCATACTCACCCCTTAAGGCTTTTTCATATTTACCATTAATATCTCTTTTTTTACAAGTTTCAAGTTCTGCTTTAACATATACTACAATATTGTTCTTAACCATTTCTCTTATAGCTTTTCTTGACTCTGTATATGGACTTACGAATGAAGCAACAGTTGATACTGAGTTATTTTGTAAAGTTTTAATCAAATGTCCAATTCTATGCATGTGCCTATTTCTATCTTCCCTCGTATACCCAATACCAGGAATTAAATCTCTAATATCTTTAGAATCAATTCGCTCCAAAGGAATTTCAAAGTTAGATAACTCTTCATAAACTCTATTTGCCAATGTTGTTTTACCTGAAAGTGGTAATCCAGTAAACCAAAGATTAAAAGGTTCTATTTTTTTTCTTCCCCATTTTATTTTAAACCATGCTCTTTCATGTGCCCAATACAGTCCTACTTTTAAAACAGTTTCAATTACACCAGCTGCAATTGCTAAATCAAGTCTTCCAAAAAATATATAAACAATAATAATAGTTGTAGTAGTTGCAACAAATCTCCAACTAATACCTTTAGTTACTGATCTTAAATTAGTATCTCTATACATTAAAACCTCTAAATTGCATATTCAAGATTACCCTCTATATAACCAAACTTAATTAAGTAGTTTATAATTATATCTACACACTCTTGAATAGAATGTTTGTCTGTTCTTATATGAATTTGAGGATTTTCTGGCTCTTCATATGGGGAATCAATTCCTGTGAAATTTTTAAGTCCACCCTCTCTAGCTTTTTTATATAAACCTTTGGGATCTCGTTGTTCACAAATACTAATAGGGGTATCAATAAATATTTCAATAAATTCATCATATTTAACTAATGAGCTTGCAATTTGTCGATCTGATTTAAAAGGACTTATAAAAGCTGTTAACACTATAAGTCCAGCATCTACAAATAATTTACTAACTTCTCCTACTCTTCTTATATTTTCAACTCTATTCATTTCAGAAAAACCAAGATCTTTATTTAAGCCATGTCTTACATTATCACCATCCAACAAATAAGTTTTTCTTTGCATTCTAAAAAGTTCTGCTTCAACAGCATTTGCAATAGTTGATTTCCCACTAGCACTTAATCCTGTAAACCACAATATTGATGGTTTTTGAGATAATAATCGTACTCTATCTTCTTTTTCTACTGTTTGTTTATGCCAAACTATATTTTCATCTGTTTTATTATTCATAATTTAACTAAAGGCCTTTTATTAAATTTAAAAACTCTTTTTCATCTAGCCATTCATCATTTTTAGTTGAGTTATATTCAAAACCTTGTTCAACTTGCATACCAATTTCTCTTAAATTATTCTCAAGATAATTTCGTACTGAATGAAATTTTATTGTTGGACCTATTACAAAATGATCTTCAAACTCTATTGTTAAATGTGAATCATCTGAGGGACACATTATTTCATGAAGTTTCTCACCAGGTCTAATTCCTACAATATCAAGGGGTAAACTTGGAGCCATTGCCTTTGCTAAATCTACTATTTTCATAGATGGAATTTTTGGTACAAATATTTCTCCACCTTTCATTCGCTCAAAGTTTTTAAGAACAAAATCGACACCTTGCTCAAGTGTTATCATAAATCTTGTCATTTTTTCATCTGTAATTGGTAAAGCTTTGGCACCATTTCTAATTAGCTTCTCAAAATAAGGAACTACTGAACCCCGACTTCCTAAAACATTTCCATACCTTACAACTGAAAAAGAGATATCTCTTTTCCCTACTAAGTTATTTGCTGCAACAAAAAGTTTATCAGATACTAATTTTGTCGCTCCATAAAGATTTACTGGGTTTGCGGCTTTATCAGTTGACAAGGCAATTACTTTTTTAACTCTATTATCAATGGCAGCATCAATTACATTTTGTGCACCATCAATATTTGTTTTTATACACTCCATTGGATTGTATTCTGCAATTGGAACATGTTTTAAAGCTGCAGCATGGATAACATAATCCACATCATTCATAGCTTTTTTAAGTCTATTGGCATCCCTTACATCTCCAATAAAGTATCTCATACACTTGTCATTGTAATCTTGGGACATTTCATACTGTTTAAGTTCATCTCTTGAAAAAATTATAATTTTATTTGGTTTATACCTTTTAAGTATCATTTGTGTAAATTTCTTACCAAAACTTCCAGTCCCACCAGTAATTAAAATATTTTTCTCATTAAACATTTACGGCCCTTTATTATAATTGTTTTATTTTACCTAATATATTATTTAACTTTTATTTTAAGAGCGAATATGTAATAATTTAATAAATTAAAAATTAGGTATTTTATGTCAGAAAATTTTATTTCAGAAGATATTATCAAAATCCAGAAAAAACTTGCTACCTTTGAGAAGGGTTCAAGAAATTATAAGAAATATACAAAAATACTTGCCAAACATATAAAAAAGTTTACTATGAAAAAAAGAGTAAACTCCCACATAAAGACAATTGAGACTGTTCAAAAAATAGATGAAGAGACAAAAAAAGAAAATCAAGAATAAATTTTATTACAATTTGTAATAATTTTTCCCAATTAAAACTATTTCTGATAAAATACACAAAATTAATAAGATGCAGGAAAAAAACATGGATGAAAATCAAAAGAAATCACTAGATTTAGCTATTAAACAAATTGACAAGGCTTTTGGAAAAGGCTCACTTGTAAGACTTGGAGATAAGGAGACTGTTCCAGTAGAAGCTATTAGTACAGGTTCATTAGGACTTGACTTAGCATTAGGTGTTGGAGGATTACCAAAGGGAAGAGTCATAGAGATATATGGACCTGAATCTTCAGGTAAAACTACACTAACTTTACATGCAATTGCTGAGTGCCAAAGACAAGGTGGAGTTTGTGCTTTTATTGATGCAGAACATGCACTTGATGTTATTTATGCTAAAAATTTAGGAGTAGATACAGATAACTTACTTGTTTCTCAACCAGACTTTGGAGAGCAAGCTTTAGAGATACTTGAAACTGTTATTAGAAGTGGAGCTGTAGACTTAATCGTAATTGATTCAGTTGCCGCACTTACTCCAAAAGTAGAAATTGATGGGGATATGGATGACCAACAAGTTGGTGTTCAAGCTAGACTTATGAGTAAAGCTTTAAGAAAAATCACTGGTATTTTACATAAAATGAACTGTACAGTAATTTTCATCAACCAAATTAGAATGAAAATCGGTATGACAGGATATGGGAGTCCAGAAACAACAACTGGTGGAAATGCACTTAAATTTTACTCTTCTGTTAGACTTGATATTAGAAGAATTGCAACACTTAAACAAGCTGAAAACTCAATAGGAAATAGAGTAAAAGTAAAAGTTGTAAAAAATAAAGTTGCACCTCCATTCAAACAAGCAGAATTTGACATCATGTTTGGAGAAGGTATTTCTAAAATGGGTGAACTTGTTGATTATGGTGTAAAATTAGACATCGTTGATAAAGCAGGAGCTTGGTTCTCTTATAACGACAGTAAAATAGGTCAAGGTAAAGAGAACTCAAAAGTATTCTTAAGAGAAAATCCAGAAATAGCCAAAGAGATTGAAGAAAAAATCCTTGAAGCAATGGGTGTAAATGATGCAGTACCATTTGAAGGTGATGAAAGCTCAGAAGAAGGTGAAGATTAATATCTAAGAGATTTTTCTCTTAGATTTAACTATTTACAAAACTACACTTACCTCCACTACACAAAATAATTAAAAATCCCTAAAACCATAAAAGAACTTTAAAATGATTTTTTAGATAAAATCTAAGAAATTTAAATATTTATAGGAGACCTACGTGGTATATATTGATAACATTTATGCTGATGAAGTATTAGATTCAAGAGGAAATCCAACAGTTAGAGCAACAGTTATTTTAAGTGATGGTACAAAACAAAGTGCAATCGTTCCAAGTGGTGCAAGTACTGGTAAAAGAGAAGCTTTAGAATTAAGAGATGGCGATAAAAGATTTTTAGGAAAGGGTGTTTTAAAAGCAGTTGAAAATGTAAATTCAACAATTGCAAATGAATTAATTGGTTTAAGCCCTTATAATCAAGCAGAAGTTGATGCAACTATGAAAGATATTGATGGAACAGACAACTATTCAAATCTTGGTGCAAATGCAGTTCTTGGTGTTTCTATGGCAGTAGCACGAGCTGCTGCTGCTTCTTTACAAATTCCATTATATAGATACTTAGGTGGAGCAAATGCAATGACTATGCCTGTGCCTATGTTCAATATTATAAACGGTGGAGAACACGCAAATAACTCAGTTGATTTTCAAGAGTATATGATTATGCCAGTTGGTTTTGAAAACTTCAATGAAGGTTTAAGAGCAACAGCAGAGATTTACCAAAACTTAAAAAAAGTAATTGATGAGATGGGTGAGAGTACAGCAGTTGGTGATGAGGGTGGATTTGCTCCAAACTTAAAATCAAACGAAGAACCAATCCAAGTTATTATGACTGCAATTGAAAAAGCTGGATATAAAGCTGGTGAACAAATTGCAATCGCACTTGATGTTGCTGCATCTGAAATCATTAATGACAAAGGTCTTTATGTACTAAAATCAGAAAATAGAGAATTGACTTCAAAAGAGTTAGTTGCTTATTATGCTGACCTTTGTGCAAAATATCCAATTGTATCTATCGAAGATGGATTAAGTGAAGACGATTGGGATGGTTGGAAAATATTAACTGAAGAACTAGGTTCAAAAGTTCAATTAGTAGGTGATGATTTATTTGTAACAAATGCAAATATTCTTGCAGAAGGTATTCAAAAAGGAATTGCAAACTCAATTTTAATTAAGCCTAATCAAATAGGGTCAGTTAGTGAAACAATGCAAACAATCAGATTGGCACAAAGAAACAATTATAATTGTGTTATGTCACATAGATCTGGAGAATCAGAAGATGCGTTTATTGCTGATTTTGCAGTTGCATTAAATTGTGGACAAATCAAAACAGGAAGTACAGCAAGAAGTGATAGAATCGCTAAATATAACAGACTTTTAGAAATTGGTGCTGAAATTGCTTATGCTGAATATTTAGGGAAACAACCTTTTTCTAAAAAATAGTATTATAATATGCAAAAGAAAAGTAAACGTTATGTAAATAAAGAGATAAAACGATTTACTGTAATAGCAATAATTTCTATTGCTATTACGCTTTTTCTAAGCTATCATGTGGCAAACTTACTCTTTGGAGTAAATTCTTTTGAGGTTTATAAATCACTTAAAAATAAGAAGTCTTATTTAACTAGTGAAATAAATAGACTTCAAGAGAGTAATGCGAGATTACAAAAAGAGTATTTTGAATTAAAAAATTTGGAGCCAGAAGAATGAAATCTTTACCTTTAATTGTTACATCACTACTTATTGTTGCTTCTTTGCAAGCAAGGGAAAATCCGTTTATGCCAACAAAAGCATATGATGATGAAGTTGCAAGACTTATGGAAATAGACCAAAACTACCCAGCTGAGTTTATGGAAAAAAACCAAGATATTGAACTAGAAGATATGACCCCTATTTTGCATGAGGGCGATGTAAATAAACCTTTACCATCTGCTGTTGCAAAAAGTGAAGAAGAGATGAAAAAAGAGCAAATGGAAAAAGAGGCTCAAATAAAAAAAGAACAGATGCTTCAAGAAGCACTAAAAAAAGTTGAAGCTGCAAAAAAAGAAGCTGCAAAAGCAAAAATGGAAAAAGCTAAAGCTGTTGCTAAAGCCAAAGAGCTTGAAGAGAGAGGTCCTGTTATTTATGTAAAACCAAGACCAGAAGAAATGACAGCTCAAGATGAACCAAAAATGCAAGATGATATGCAAATGGAAGTTAAAAGTTTAAAGGTTTTACCATTTTTAACTGTTGAGTATTCAGATGATAAAATGACTTTAAATACAAAATATAAAATTATGAAAAAGTTTTATTTAGAAGATGAGAAAAAATTAATTGTTGACTTCAAAGGAAATGTTTCATTTTTTACTAAAAAGTTAGATTTAGACTCTACAAATTTTAAACAACTTGTAGCTGGAAATCACAAAGAAGATCAATTTTTTAGAGTGGTTATTTTAGTAGAAGATATGCCTTCTAACTATGATATATCATTTGATGATAGCTTGGTTTACATTGTTTCTAAATAAGAAATAAGTTAGCAGTTTTATTATTATCATTACAATTAAAACTTCTAAAATAGAAGCTAGAATAAATGCATAATAATAAAACTGAGTGATACTATGATTATGATAAGCCAATGTCGTTACTGCAATCAAAAGAGTAAGCGGCATTGAATGAGAAAGCCCTATTAAAAGAAACTTCCCACCCTTTAACTCTTTCATAAATAAAAATGATGCTACGAACCTAATAAAAATCATAGCCCCTACTATTGTTAAGGCTTTAAGAAAAAGTCCATCATGAAATAGTGCTTCAAGCTCAAAAGAAGAACCTACAGATATAAAAAATATTGGAACTAGCCAACCAAAACCAAAGTGCTCTAGTTTTGTGGGAAGAGCTTTATTATGCTCAAAAAATGTCTTTATAAAAGTACCTGCAATAAATGCTCCAAATGCCACTTCTAGTTTTAAATAAATCATAATAGTAATCAATAAAAAGAAAATAGCCATAGAGACTCTTATATCTTGTTCTTGATGATCATCATCTGGCATAAGATATCTTTTTATTTCAGGATACCACCATAATAAGTTATGAAAGACTTTGTATACTACTAATAAACTAAATAAGAACACCATAAACAACATCATTGTTTTAGCAAATTCCCAACCTAATCCAAGCTCTAATCCTGCAGAAACTGTTGTTAAAACTATAATAGAAACAATCTCTCCTACAAGACCTACAAGTATTGCCATAGAGACCCAGTCTTCATCTCCATACTCTTTTCTTAATGCTGCTAGCATACCAATAGAGATTAAAGGAAGAGTAACTACAAATACATTACTTAGTTCGAAATACCATGCTATTAAAAAAGAAAGGGAGAATAATACCCCATTATAAACTAACGACTTTTTAAGAATTAAGGGGTCCGAATTGATTATCTTTTTTAAATCAACTTCAAGACCTGCTAAAAACATCAAATATAAGAATCCAAGTTCTGCAACTAGCTCTAAAATAGTGTGCTCAACAATCAAAGAAAAATAAACAGCAAGTGCTCCCAATATAATCTCAACAGGAACCGTTGGTATCTTTGTAAATTTCGATACCAAAGGAGAGATAAAAATTATTATCGAAATTGAGATTATTATTAGGATTTCTTCTGCCATTTGTTTTTATTAATCTCTTTCTCTTTTGATTTTAAATCCTAGTTTTTCAAGCTCTTTCATATCTTCTACTGGAGACTTCCCTGAAGTAGTTAAATAGTCTCCTATTACGAAGGCATTTGCGCCTTTTTCAAAAATCTTATATTGCTCTTCCCCAAACATAAGTTCTCTTCCACCAGCAACCATTATTTTCATTGCATTTGGAACCAAATTTCGGGCTAAACTGATTAATTCAAATGCCTCTTCTCTTGAAACACTATTACTTACTATTGGTAAAGCTTCATTTGGATGAAAAAAGTTTAAAGGTACATTCATAGGCTCTAAAGATGCGATTGATTCAAGCATTGATACTCTTTGTTCTTGGGTTTCTCCAAGACCAAAAATTCCACCACATACAAGTCTTAATCCTACTTCTTTTACATTTTTACAAGTTTGATATCTCTCTTGCCAAGTATGAGTTGTAACAATCTCAGGATAAAAGTCTTCTGCTGTTTCAAGGTTATGATTATAAGCATCAACCCCAGCCTCTTTAAGCGTTTGCAGTTGTTCAACACTAGCAGTTCCATTACAAGCAATTAAAATAAGTCCTAAATTCTCTTTTTTTACAGCTTTAGCTGCTTCAACAACAAACTTTAATCTTTTGTCATCTAAGCCTTTTCCTGCTGTTACAAGGCAAAATCCATTAGCATTATTTGCCTTTGCTCTTTTTGCTTCTTCTACAACTTGTTCTATCTCTTTTCTTTTATATCTTAATATATCTGCTTTATATTTTACACTTTGTGTACAAAATTTACAGTCTTCATTACAAGTACCACTTTCAATATTACAAATGGCACATAAAAATATCTCTTTATTATCGCTCATATTTTATCTCTTTTTTTAAAAATTCTTTTTCATTTATATTTTTTGAGTAATAGTTAATTATATACTCATTTGGGTTAATTTCCAACAATACGCACTCACTAAGAGGTTTTTCTCTCGCACATATTTCACCAGGATTTAAAAATAAAGTATTCCCTTTATATTCACTTTCAAAGATATGAGTATGTCCAAAAATGACAACATCACAATCGCCAGTCATATAAAAAGGAAGATGCATAAGTTTAAACTTTATATCCTCTATTTTAAAATAATATGGCTCATTCTCTATTTTAAATTCATTTGAAAGATGAACTAAAGAGTTGTCATTATTGCCATATACACACACATAAGGTAAAGATGAACTTTTTAGAAGTTCTAAATTCTCACGTAAGCACAAGTCACCTGCATGAATCAAGTATTGTGCGCCCTTTGCTTTTAAAAAGTCAATAGCCTCTTTTGTTAAATCAACTTTTTTATGACTATCAGAAAGAACTGCTATTTTCAAGATTATTTCTCTTTTTTAGCAGTCGTTTTCTTAGTCGTGGTTTTTTTTGCAGGTGCTTTCTTTGCTGGTGTTTTTTTAGCTGGTGCTTTTTTTGCAGGAGCTCTTTTTGTAGTTTTTGAATCATTTTCTATGATACTTAAACAATCTTCCAACTCTAAAGAAGTAGCATCTTTACCTTTTGGAATTTTATAGTTTTTTCTACCTTGTTTAATATATGGACCATATCGTCCTTCAAGAACAATAATTTTCTCTTTTTCAAAGTTCTTTATAGTTGCCTTTGCTTTCTCTTCATCAAGGTGTTTGATAAGCTCTAAAGCTCGTGGTAGTTCTATAGTATAAGGATCATCTTCTTTTAGTGAATAATATTTAGTTTTTACTTGTAAATATGGACCAAATCTTCCTATATTTGCTTTTATATCTTCACCTTCTGTTGTTTGTCCAACAACTCTAGGAAGAGTAAATAAATACAAAGCCTCATCCATAGTAATAGTATCCATATTTAAATGCTCTGGAATAGCTGCAAAAAGAGGTTTTTCTTCATCATCTTTTGTTCCAATTTGAACAAAAGGTCCAAACCTACCAACTCTTGCACTTACAGGCTTTCCTAATTTTGGATGCATCCCTATTTCTCTTATTTGTAAATAATCTTCTTTATTTACACTCTCTTCTTTTTCGTCTATTGTTTTTTTAAAATCACCATAAAAGTCTTGCATAACTTGCTGCCAAGCAATCTTTCCATCAGCAATATCATCAAACTCTTCTTCAACTTTTGCTGTAAATCCTAAGTCCAAGATATGAGGAAAATGGTCAGTTAAAAACGAGTTTACTATTTCACCTGTTGGAGTAGGTATTAACTTTTTGTCCTCAGATTTTGTAATATATTCCCTTGCTTGAATAGTTGAGATTGTGGGAGCATAAGTAGATGGTCTTCCAATTCCTTCACTCTCTAACTTTTTAACTAACGAAGCTTCAGTATAACGTGCTGGTGGTTTTGTAAAGTTTTGTTCTAAATCAAGATTTTCTAAATCTAATTTTGTACCAACTTTTATAGTAGGAAGTATCTTTTCACTGCTATCAAGTGCAGATTCAGGATTATCACTACCTTCTGTATAAACTTTCATAAAACCAGGGAAAATAATTCTTTGACCCTTTACTTGAAACTCGTACTCTTTATCTTTTCCTGCACTTATTTTATATGTAGTGTTTGCTATTTTTGCTGTTTGCATTTGAGTAGCAAGTGTTCTTTTCCAAATAAGACTGTAAAGTCTATACTGTGCATTATCAACATAAGCTTTTATCATGCTAGGTTTCAAACTTAAATCAACAGGTCTAATAGCTTCGTGAGCCTCTTGTGCCCCTTTTGCTTTTGATTTGTACACTCTTGGACTTTTTAAGCTGTATTCAGTTCCATACTCTTTTTCAATCACTTCTTTAGCAGCACTTGTTGCAACTGCTGAAAGATTTAAGGAGTCAGTTCTCATATATGTAATCAAACCACCTGTATGATTTGGGATATTTTGAATATTTCCCTCATAAAGTTGTTGTGCTATTACCATAGTCTGTTTTACAGAATATCCAAGTTTTCTACTTGCTTCTTGTTGAAGTGTTGAAGTTGTAAAAGGAGCTGCTGGGTTTCTTTTACTTTCACTCTCTTCAATATCAAAAAGGTCAAAATCACCTTGATTGATAGAAGCCTCGATTACTTTAGCTTCTTGCTCATTTTTGATTTTTTTTACTTTTCCATTGATTTTTGCAAGTTCTGTTTTTAATTCAGGATTTATAAAGTCTGCTTTTACTTTCCAAAACTCTTCTGGAACAAAAGCTCTAATCTCATTTTCTCTATCAACTATGATTCTAACAGCAACACTTTGAACTCTTCCAGCACTAAGTCCATATCTTACTTTTTTCCATAATAGTGGAGAAAGCTCATATCCAACTGCTCTATCAAGGATTCTTCTTGCTTGTTGTGCATCAACTAGATGTTGATTTACTTCTCTTGGATTTTCTAAGGCTTTTAAAATTGCGCCCTTTGTAATCTCATGAAATACTATTCTTTTTAGTGGGTTTTTTTCAACTTTAAGTGCTGGGATAAGATGCCATGCAATAGCTTCTCCCTCCCTATCCTCATCGGCCGCGAGGTAGATAGTTGTATCTTTTGTTATCTCTTTTTTCAAATCAGCAATTACTTTTCTTTTATCTGTGGAAATAAGATATTGAGGTTTAAAATTATCCGCTGGATCAAAGCCTAATTTTGACTTTGGTAAATCTCTTACATGGCCCATTGATGCCATAACCTTATAATCCGGTCCAAGGAATTTTGAAATTGTTTTTGCTTTTGCTGGTGACTCTACGATAACTAAATTTTTCACTATAAAAATAACCCCACTAATTTTTTTCGAACACGAATTCTAACATAATTAGATTAAAAGCACTTAAGCTTTAAAATTAACATTTTTAGCTAAAAAATTATAACTTCCGTTTGTAAATCGATATTAAACTCTGATTTTACCTTCTGCTTTGCAAGATTTATTAAAAATATTGCATCTTCAAAAGTTCCACCACCATCATTTACTAAAAAATTTGCATGTACTTTTGAAAAGGACATGCCATTTTTATTAAACCCTTTTAATCCAACTTGCTCTATCAATCTTCCTGCACTATCTCCAAGTGGATTTTTAAAACAGCTTCCTGCACTAGGAGTTTGTGGTTGATTGTTTCGCATTTTAGAAAATAGTTCATTCATCTCTTTACTATATCCACTAGATATATTAAATACAAGTTCATAAACTATAGTATCTATATTTGTATATCGGTATCCGTATTGTACATCTTCTTTTTTAATATAGCCATCTTTTGTTTTGATTGAGTCTATATAATTAAATATCTCCCACTCTTTTAAGCCTGCATTCATCTTAATCAAACCACCAAGATTTCCAGGAAGTTTACCAAGAAATTCAAAATTTGCTAGATTATTTCTTTTTGCATAAGATAAAAGCTTTCCAGATTTTGTAGCACACCCTACATGTAGTTTATCTTCTTTTTGTTCTATATAATCAAAAGCTTTGCCAAGTTTTGCAAACTTTGGAGGAGTAGCTGATACAAGTATATTATTAGCTTGTCCTATTATTTGGTACTCACTATAATCACCTATCTCATTTATAACTAAAACATCAACAAGAGGACCAATCTTAATGGAACTATATTTTTTAAAATCTATTTGCTCAAAATAGTTTTCCATCAATTATTTTGCTCTTAGTTCTTCATATTCACTAGGTATTAAAAATTCTCGTGACTTAATAAGGTTTTCGTAAAAACCATGTTTAAACCCTAGTTCATAAAGTTTATCTAAAGCCTCATATTGAAGTTCACTTAACTCAATAGAATCATCATTTGCATAAAGGTCTAAATACTTATCAAGGGTTGGTGCATCAACTCTTATAAGTCCTCTTTCTATTAACATATCAGAAAGTATATGTTTATTTTTATTTGCTACTTTTACTGCTTTTATTAAAGTATTTTCATAATCAATTGCATGAGTTAAAGGAATTGATCTTCTTAAACACATACCACCAAGAGGAAGAGGCAACTCTTTACCAGCTAACTCTTGCCAGATATCCCAAAGCTCACGTTCAACTTCCAAACTATCATCAAAGGTAAGTATTGACTCATGTATTAAAACACCTGCATCAACAACACCATCCAATACAGCTTGTTCTATTTCTAAAAAGTTCATATATGTAACTCTTGCATCTGGATATGCAATTTTAAATAACAGAGCATTTGTCGTAAACTCGCCACTAAGTGCTACTTTAAAGTTTTTCTTTAATCTTACATCTTTTTTCTTTACTAACTTTGGTCCATAGCCATTTCCAAACGAAACTGCTGTTTTCAAAAGAGCATAATCATCTTTTACAAAAGGATACAGCGCAAATGAGATTGCACAGATGTCATACACACCATTTATTGTAGCTTGGTTTAAACTCTCAATATCATCAGCAATATTTTCAAAAACTGCATCTTTTGGAGTAACCCAACCAAATTTTATAGCATAATACATAAAAATATCATCAGCATCCGGAGAGTGTGCAACACTAATTTTTCTCAAATTCTATCCTTCTTTTTTAATCAAAAGATTGTAGCAAGTTATGGTTTTATCTTTGGTTATGCAAATATTTTTATTTTTCCATATTGTTAACATAATGTTAAGTTAAAAGAGTATAATTAGTTATGTTAATTAAGGAGAATGTTATGAAAGCATATAAATTAGTCATTATGACTTTGGTTTCTGGTTCACTTGTTGCAGCACTAGGTGCTACAGATTTTACAAAAAAAGGTCCTATGAGTTTTGAAGCTTATGATAGTGACAAAAATGGTTCTATTTCGCAAACTGAATTTTATGATTTAAGAGAAAAAAGAATGAATGCAAAAGCAGAACAAGGTATGAGAATGAAAAATGCAGGGAATGCTCCAACTTTTGAACAGTTTGATACTAACTCAGATAAACAACTAAGTAAAATGGAACTGCTAGAAGGGCAAATGAAAAATATGAGTGAGAAAAAAAGCCAAAAAGGTATGAATAAAGGTCAAGGCATGGGTCAAGGCCAAGGTATGGGAAAAGGAATGAAAAATTCTAACTAAATTTTTGCAAGGTCAGTTTATGACCTTGCAATTTTTCTAATAACCAGAAATCTGAATATAATAAGAAATCACTTCTAAAATATTTTCAATAAAGAATATTGAAACTATAGTAAATATTGCACAAGCTCCAACTACTACTTTACTCGTAGTTGTTGCATTTTCCATATATTTTATACCATCAACAACTGGTTCTTTTAAGAACATATATACAATTGGTCTTAGGTAATAGTAAGCTGCAATTGCAGAGTTTAAAGCCATGATTACTGCTAATACTACATATCCAGCATTTACAGCAGCACCTAATAGATACATTTTACCCCAAAACAGTGCAAAGGGAGGAATACCTGCAAGGGAGAGTAAAAATAGTCCCATAATAACTGCTGTCATTGGAGATATTTTTATAAGTCCCGCATATTTTTCCATATCATGGTCTGATTTAAATGTTTTATAATCTTTATTTCTATTTAGCCATAACATTGCAAATCCACCAAGATTTGTAACTAAAAACAAAATCCAATATAAAAACATAGCAGTTGTGGCTTGTGTTGTTCCTATTAAAATAGCAGATAAGGCAAACCCAGCATTTGAAATAGATGAGTAAGCAAGCATTCTATTTATATCTTTTTGTAATAGGGCTATGATATTTGGTATAGTCATAGTCAAAATTACCACACCATATAAAATCGCTTCTACAAATAGATTTCCTGAAGAAACAAATATTTCAAAAAATCTAAGAGCTACTACAAAACCTGCCATTTTTGGAACAATAGACATAAACCCTGCAAGTGAAGCAGTTGAGCCTTCATATACATCAGCAACCCAAACATGAAATGGTACAAGTGAAAGTTTAAATCCTAAAGCTGAAAGTATAAATACAACACCTAATAAAACAAATGGATAGTTTTCAAAATCAGATGCCACTAATACTTCAGATATTTTACCAAGTTCTACAGTTCCTGTTAGAGCATAAAAGATAAGTGAACCAAAAGCAAATAGTCCAGCTGCTAAGGCACCCATTGTAAAGTATTTGATTGCTGCTTCAATTGCGTTTATTCTATTATGCATAGCAATCATTGTATAAAGTGCCATTGATGCAGTTTCTAATCCAACAAATATCAAAATAAGTGAATCAGAACTTACCATAAACTGAAAACCTGCAATCATAAACAAATATAATGCATAATACTCAGGATATCGTTGTTCATTAAATCTTTGTTTTGTAAATGACAATAAAATAAACAAAATTGAAGCAATGATAATAATTGATTGTGAAAGTATTGAAATACCATCAACCAACATCAAATCAAACATACCTCTTACATCGCCGTTGTATCCTACTAGCGTTCCTAAATCTACAATCAAAAATAGAACTGCCAAAATAATATATAGAGATTTATCAAGTTTTTTATTTGCTAAATCAACACATAAAATAACCAAGGCTCCAACAATAGCAACTAACATAGGAACTATAGTTCCAAAGTTTAAACTTGCAAAATCAATTGAAATAGCTGGTATCATTATTTTGCCTCCCCAATTGTATTTGACGATAAGATTTGTGCTGTAGAAGCTGGCTGTTGAGCTTTTATCTTCATAACTTCCACTAAATGTTTTACCGAAGTATTAACAGGCTCTAATATTGGTTTTGGATAAATCCCTAAAATAATAACTAATGCAACCAAAGGAATTAAAGCAACAAGTTCTCTTCCTTTTGCATCTTCAAGATTCTCATTTTTTGGATTTGTTATTGGTCCAAAGAAAGTCTTTTTATATAAAACTAACATATAAACTGCACCTAAAATAATAGTAAGTCCTGCTATTAAAGTCATCACTGGTGATACTTTAAAGAATCCTAATAGAGATAAAAACTCTCCTACAAAACCAATAGTTAAAGGCAATCCAACTGAAGCCATAAGCATGATTGCAAATATAGTTGCATATTTTGGCATCACTCTTGCCAATCCACCAAATTCACTCATCATTTTCGTATGCCTTCTATCATAAATCACACCCACAAGCATGAACAGTGCACCTGAAACAATACCATGGGAAATCATTAAGAAAATTGACCCACCAATACCTTCAACATTTAGTGCAAATGTTCCTAAAATAATTACACCCATATGAGAAACAGAAGAGTAAGCAATTACTTGTTTTATATCCTCTTGTCCATAAGCTACCATTGCAGTGTATACTATAGCTATAAGAGCTAATATTGCCATTGGTATCATAAAATAGACTGTTCCATCAGGAAAAAGAGGAAGAGAGAATCTAATAAATCCATAAGTTCCCATTTTTAGTAACACTGCAGCTAGTATTACAGAACCAATTGTTGGTGCTTGACCGTGGGCATAAGGAAGCCAAGTATGAAATGGTACCATTGGAACTTTGATAGCAAATCCTAAGAAAAATGCTACAAATAGCCAAAGTTGCATGTCAAATGGAAGTAAAAGCATATTCCAATCTAAGATATTAAAACTCCATGTTCCTGTTGTCACATAATAAACATACCCTAAATAAAGCATACCAATAAGCATTACAAGTGAACCTGTAAAGGTATAAATAAAGAATTTAATTGAAGCATAAATTCTTAAGTTTCCACCCCATGCACCTATGATATACAGCATAGGTATAAGTGAAAGTTCCCAAAATAGATAAAAGACAATGGCATCTAAAGCTAAAAATACTCCCACCATAGTCATCTCTAAAAACAACACAGTGATTAGCATATTTTTTAAAGACCTAGTCTCTGTTAATCCAATAATTGAAATCATTGTCATAAATGTAGTCATAAGAACTAAAAATAGTGAAATACCATCTATTCCTACAACATAATTAATCCCATAAGAGCTAATTAATGGAATTGATTCCATGAACTGCATATCTGGTGTTGAACTATCAAAGCCATACCATAAGATAAGTGAAATCAAAAACTCAAGTGCTGTGACAATAATTGCATAAGTTCTAATAGAATCACTCTTTACTAAAAACCCTATAAATGCAGCAAATGCCGGAAAAAATATTAAAATTGATAAAATATGTTCCATACCTTCTAACCCTTTACTTTAAAAACCCAAGCGCTACACTTAGAACTAATAGTATTACAAGACCGTAAACCATCACTTTTAATAGTGACGATAAGTTACCTGATTGAATAGGTCTTGCCTCTTTACCTGATGCATAAACAATTTTTCCAATACCATCAACAATAGAGTCAATTACTTTAAGATCAATCTCTTTCCATGCAAACTTACTCATTGCTAAATAAGGTCTGTTTATTACATACTCTAAAAAGTGTGGCATAAAATATTGGTTTGCCAATAGTTTATAACAAGCTCTATTTTTCAGCTTTTCACTAAAGTATGTACCACTTTTTTTATGTTTGAATACTGCAAATAAAATACCTGCTATTGCAATGGCACTTGTTACTGCTATTAAAATATTTAGTGTTGAGTGGTCAACATGAATTTCAAGTTTTGGTAAAACTTTTGTAATCATTCCCACAAAAGCATCTTGGAACCATCCTGCGATAATTGCTAAAATAGCAAGTGGTGTCATAGCTGCAATTACAAATGGATAAGTTTCATGTGGGTGATAACCAAACTTTTTAAAGTTCTCTTCTCCATGAAATACATACATAATAAGTCTAAATGAATAAAATGCTGTAAGCCCAGCTGTTATCCATAAAATTGCCCATAAAATATAAGCATGATGTCCAAATGCTACCTCTAAGATTAAATCTTTTGAGAAGAAACCTGCAAGTGGGAAGATACCAGCTAATGCAGTTGAAGCAATTGTCATAATAATAGATGTTGCTTTCATATGCTTATGAAGTCCACCCATATTTTTGATATTTATCTCATCATTTGTAGCATGCATAACATTTCCAGCCCCTAAGAAGAGAACTGATTTAAAAAATGCATGAGTTGCTAGATGAAATAGTGCTACCCAATAAGCTCCAAGTCCAGCAGCTACAAACATATATCCAAGCTGACTTAGTGTTGAGAAGGCGATGATTTTTTTAATATTAGTTGCCACTAGTGCTTGAGAAGCTGCAAATATTGCAACAAAAGCACCAAGACAAGCTATAAAATATCCAACTTCAGGAACAACAGTAAAAATCTCATTTGCTCTTACAACCAAATAAACCCCAGCTGTTACCATAGTAGCTGCGTGAATAAGTGCAGATACTGGTGTTGGACCTTCCATTGCATTTGCAAGCCATTGATTAAAAGGAAATTGTGCTGATTTACCCATAGCTCCAATAAATAAAAATGCTGCTATTGCCACAACTAAACCATGAGAAAGTGTTCCAATTTCAGCAAATACCACATCATATTGTAGTGAGCCTAAGTTCCAATAAATCAAGAATAGTCCAATCAACATACCAAGGTCTGCTACTCTATTCATGATAAAGGCTTCATTTGCAGCATACCCAGGAGAGATTGATGAGTATGGAGATAGTGTTGAATATGGTGAGTTATAGATATCACTTGTAAGTGCTTTATCCTCTTTGTGATACCAAAACCCAATTAGTCCCCAAGAACATAAACCAACTCCTTCCCAACCTATAAATAGCCCTGCAAAGTTATCACTCATAACAAGAATCATCATAGAAAAAACGAAAGCTGATAACCATGCAAAAAATCTATTAAATGATTTGTCGTGGTCCATATATCCAATAGAGTGAATATGTACCATAGTAGATACCATAGTTACAACACACATCATAGTAACACTAACTGCATCTGCTACAAATCCAAATGGAATACTAAGGTTTCCTATAACAATCCAGTCCATAAGTTTTACACTTATACTCTCTCCTGTTGAATATATATGAAAAAGTAAGACTAAAGAAGCAAGCAATGAAACAGCTAACATAAAACTTGTGAAAATACCAGTAAACAAAGTTTTTGGTTTCATTGAAAATAGTGCCGCAACAAGTGATCCTACAAGGGGTGCAAATAGTGCTATGTATATAAACTTTTCCATCTACCCCTCCATACTTTGTAAAGTGTCTAAGTTGATTGAATTTTTTCTTTTATATAATAAAATAAGTAATCCCAATCCAATAGCAACTTCACTTGCAGCAATTGCGATTATAAAAAATGCAAACATCTGACCTGTAAGGTCTTGATGAAAATGAGAAACAGCAGCAAGTCCTATGTTTACAGCATTTAGCATTATTTCTGTTGCAAAAAATAGCATTAAAAGATTTTTTCTTCTAATAACCCCAATCAATCCTATACAAAATAGAAGTGCTGAAAGTATTAAATATGCATTTAAACTCATTTGCTATCCTTTTCATTTGATGATTCTAGTGCATCTATTTCATCTTCACTTAGTTCTGAATATGATACATCCATCTTTTTCCCTGCTAATATAATTCCACCTATCATTGCAACTAATAACATTACAGCTGCAACTTCAAATGGAACTAAAAATTTAGTAAATAAAACAACACCCACATCTTGAGTATTTCCATACTCTGGATGAACTGCATATTCGGCAATAATATTATCAGATACAATTGGAGAGACAAAAACAATCACAATAATTACAGCTGCCATTCCACTTAGTAAAAAAACTAATCTAGGGTTTTGGATTCTCTCTTTTACTTCACTCATAGAATCAAAGAACATCATCCCAAAGGCATAAAGTGCCATAACTGCACCTGTATAAACTACAATTTGAACAACACCTAAAAAGTCAGCATTTAACAAAAAGAAAAAAGCAGAGATAAATATCATACCAGCTGCAAGGGCACTAAGTGCATAAAGTGCGTTATTTGTAAATACAGTTATTGAGAACATCACTATTGTCAATATTGCAAATAGGTAAAAAGCTACTATTTCAAACATCATCTCTCCTAATACTCTAATGGAGTTTTTTTGATTTTTTCGTCAGCATCTGGAGATACTGCACCAAAACCTGGATACTCTTGTTGAGAAGCCAATTTATCAAGTGGAGTCAATAAATCGTCTTTAACCACAAAGTGAGCTCGTTGTTCACTTGCATTTTCATATCTTCCACCATGAACAATGGCAAGCTCAGGACAAACCTCAGCACAATATCCACAAAAGATACATCTACCAAAGTTTATTGTGTATTCTAAAACCTCTTTTCTAGAGTTTTCATCAATTCTTGTATCCATTCTAATACAATCAGAGATACAAATCTTTTCACAAAGTCCACAACCAATACATCTATTTTCTCCCGATTCTAAAAGTCCTAGAAGTTTATGTACAGCTCTATATCTTGGTCCTATTGGAAGTTTTTCAATTGGATATTGAACTGTGTGCATATTGTTATTAAACAATGCTTCTTTCATCATGATAAAAGTAACTTTTAGTCCTGTAAAAAGTTCACCTTTTATTGATCTTTTAAATATCTGTTTAAACTCTTGCCATGGAGTTTCAGGGAAACTATTCTTTTGAATATTGATATAATCATGTTCGCTTATATTTCTATTTTTTAATTCATCTAATTTCATCACTGCTCCTAAAACATCATCACAAAGCCAGTAATTAAAATATTAACTACTGCAAGTGGCATTAAGATTTTCCAACATAACCACATCAATTGATCTGGTCTTACATGTGGCCAAGAAGCTCTTGTCCATAAGAAGAAAAATATTAAAAATGATACTTTTAAAATAATCGCTAATCCACCAGGGATAAACCATAAATCATTGTATCCACCAAGAAAAATTAGTGAAATCAAAAATGAGACTGTAAATAGATTCGCATACTCACCTATAAAAAACATCCCCCATCTCATACCTGAATACTCTGTTGCATACCCTGCAACAATTTCAGCTTCATGCTCAAGTAAATCAAAAGGTGTTCTATTTGTCTCTGCAAACCCAGCCATTACAAAAAGAACAAATGCTAAAGGCTGTGTCCATACTATCCAAGAAGTGAAGCCTTCACTTTGATAAGCATTTATATCAATCAAAGATAAAGAACCAACCAGCATAAGTGGAGCTAAAAGTGCAAGTCCAGATACAACTTCATACGATAGTAGTTGAATGGCAGTTCTCGCACCTCCTAAAAGTGCCCACTTATTTCCAGAACTCATCCCAGCTAAAAGTGGTCCATAAAGTCCAACTGAAGCAACACCCATTACAAATAATACACCCACATTAATATCTGCAATAATTGGTCTTATTGTATAACCAAAAATCTCAAACTCAGGGAAAAATGGAACTGCTGTCATAGCAATAAAAGCAGTTGCTGCTGTGATAATTGGTGCAACCATAAATATAGGTTTTACAGAGTTTTGAGGTATAAAGTCCTCTTTTGTAAATAGTTTTATACCATCACAAACAAGTTGCAAGATTCCATAGGGTCCAACATTTGTAGGCCCCAATCTTCTTTGCATAAAAGCCAATATTTTTCGCTCAATATAAGTTGTAAAACCGGCAATTGCAGAAAATACTGCTAATATAACAATAGCTTTTACAACTGTTTCTATTAAAATACTTGTCTCCATATTACACCTTTTTCACATTTGCACTTGTAAATCTATATCCAGTAAAAAGTGCTTTTGTATTTAACTCTTTCTCAAAAGTTGATACATAAGCAATTTTTCCTGATACTTGATTATCAGCATAAACATTTACTTGGATTTCACATCCATTTGCACTTAATAAGACTTTATCTCCAACACTTAGTTCTAACTCAGCCAATAATGTCTCATTTGCAAACATTCCACTTTCTAAATCATCTTTAAACTCATGGGCAATTGCTGTGAATTCATTGAATTGATTGATTGGGTTTGCTTTGTAAATAGTGATTTGTTCATCTGTTATTTCAAAAGTTTGGTTTTGTTTTTCACCTAGTTCATCATTTGTCTCTATGTCTAAAGAATCTAATACATAACCTCTATTTTCACTCCAGTCATTTGAGAAGTAGTTAGTTAAACTATCAAACTCAACTGCTTTAAAGCCTTTCGCTACTGGTAAAGATTTTGTATATTCTATTGTGTGTTCAACTTCTGCTTCTAATAAAACATTTGCAATGTCATTTAAAACATAACCGTTATAAGGTAAGGCTACATTTGTAGGAACAACTCTTTTATCTATATTTGTAAAAGTTCCTTCTTGCTGATTAAGAGCTGGCATATCTAAATCACCATCTCCTAGGGCTGATAATTGGAAATCTGCTTTTACGTTATATCCTACGCAATAAGACCCTTCTTCTTCATCTAAATCACAAATCAAGCTCACACCTAAAGTGTTTGTAGAAGTTGGGATAATCACTACTTTAAATTGTGTATGTTTTTCTATCAAGGCAGCTAGTTTTGCAAGATTTTGTGAGTTTGCATGAGTTATTAAATCTTCACCTAAAATCAAAGTGTATCTATCTTTTTTATCTTTCATAGCTTCAATTGTATCAATTAGTGTTGCATCACAATTTATCTCATCTAAAAGTCTTGTATATTCAAACTCAACTTCTTTAGTAACTTTTTTAGGAACCATTTTAGTTACTTCTTTTTCTTCACCTGTTTCTTCATCTTTTACTACAGATACAACTTTTTCTTTTATCATCTCTGTAATAGATTTTAATCTTGTCTCTTTATATGAATCAAGTGTTGCTTGAATAGATTCTGGTAAATCAGCTCCAAATTTATCTAAAATAAAATATAAAACAGACTCTTCAGCAAGTGGGTTGTGATAGATAAACTCTGTTGTTTTTCCTCTTTTACCACACTGTTCCATTACTGGATCACCTATTGGATGAAAATATAGTCCAGCTCCTTTATTCATAACAACTGAGTTATTAAAGGCATATTTTGTATTTGGAGAATCAGATTTTAAATAAGACCCAACAGAAATTACAAAGTTTGAGCTGTGGATATCTTTTAAGTCTGCACTATAAAGAGTTTTTCCACTAACGCTTGAATATGCTTCAAGGAACTTTTTGTAAGCTAAGGCATCACTATTTATAAGTTTATATCCAAACTTCTCTTTTAGCTTTTGTAAAATATGAGCCTCTTCATTTGTAATAAATGAGTTAAACTTAATAGTATCAGCTTTTTTAAATGCCTCAATTGCTTTATCAAAAGCTATTTCATCTTGACTTTCAACTCTGTTTTCAAAATCATAAGCAAATCTAGCAGCACCATTTAGTGATGCATAGTGGTGTTCATTTGTTACTCTATAGATTTTTTTAACATCATGGTTTACTATTGATTCATGTTTTACTTCATAATAGATAAGTGAACAATCACTTGAGTGAGAGTTTGATGCAGGTATTCGTGTTAGTTCCCATGAGTTTGTTTTATATTGGAAATCATTTGATACAAGCGCTCCAACAGGACAAACAGAGATACATTCACCACAATCAACACACTTATCTTCTTCAAAGCCAATAAGTGATTTGTTTAGTTTATTCCACATAGAGTAAGCATCTTTTGGCATAGTAGTTTTAAACTTACCTTCAATAGCCTCTGCCCCTCTTTTTACAGTTGAAAGAGCATTTGAACCAATCATATCTTTACATACTGTTACACACTTTTCACAAACAATACAAAGTCCTGGGTCATAGTTCATAACTCCCCAGTGTTCAGTTGGTCTATTTACATCTTTTATGGCATAACTTTGAGAATCAACTTTTTGATAAAGAGTATAGTTTTGAAGTTCACAATCACCACTTTGGTCACAAACTCCACATTGTAATGGATGGTTTACATCATAAACCTCCATTATTGCACGTCTTTCTTTTTCTATATTTTCAGTTGTAGTTGTAACTTCCATGCCATCTTTTACTTTGGCATTACAGGCATAGATTTGTTTTCCAGCAGATTCTACAAGACATAATCTACAGGCAAGTGTAGGTGAACATCTAGTTAAATAACAAAGTGCTGGTATAAATATTCCATTTGCACGGGCAACATTTAATACTGTTTCTCCCTCTTTAGCTTTTAGCTCTTTTCCATCAATTGTTAAAGTAATCATTTCACTCATAATGCATCAACCTTTTCAATTTTTACTTGCTTATATCTATACCCTTGTGATAAAAAACTCTCATCATCATTTTTTACACCACATAAAGCAATAGTTCCTTGTAAGTTTTTATCTAGTTTAAAAGTTCTTTGAAGAGTCTCATTTTTATAATTTATAGAAACATTATCCTTATTTGACACCTTAGCAACTCTTGAAAATGATTCACTTCCATATATAAACTCATCTTCACTGCTAACATATTTATAAGCCACTGTTCCATTATAAGATTTGAGTTCTGCCACATCTTCTAACTTGGCACTTGCTTGTAAAATAATATCTGATAATAAAATAATATTAAATCCACTAAACTCTTCAAGAACTTTTATCATAGAAGAGATATTGGCAACTCTTTCGTGAGTAAATAAATCTTCTCCCAAAATAATAGTTTTAGTAGTTTTATTTGAAGAACGCTTTACCATCTCTTCAAACTCTTCTTCTCCCGCACTACTCTCAGCTGAAATATATCCAATATCTAAATCAGATAAATACTCTTCTAAATCATTATTTCTATCTTTAGTAAAATACTCTAGAAGCAATGCTAAAATACCCTCTTCACTTCCAACTTCATATTTTACAAACTGTGTACAGTAAAGTTTTAAATCAATATCATCAATTGGATGCATATAGATAAACTCTGCCTCATTTTTTGCAATTGCCTCTATAATCAAATCATTCATTTTTGGTGAATCTTTTGAAATCATTGCCCCTAGGCAGACAATATAATCACTTTTTGAAACTAATTCTAAATTCATATTTTACTCTTCATCATCATCGTCATCATCTTCATCTGACTCTTCTTGAACTTCTTCAACTAATCTTGGCTCTGGTTTTACTTTTTTAACAACTATTGTCCAATCTACTTCATTGAACTTAATTGAGTTCATAAGTGTATATCCAGCTTCATAAATCTCATCTGCTGATTTTTGGATATGTGTAAAATCTCCTATTTCAAAAAGAAATATTGCATTTTCACCATCTTTTATATCTTTATCCATTAGTTCTAACATTCTAGAGTAGAAATTATCTTTTAATGGTCTTAAATCATATCTTTTCATAAACCTACTCCCTTATCTGTCAATCTCACCAAAAACTACGTTTAAGTTACCAATAATAGTAACAACGTCAGCTAATTGGTGACCAACTAATAATTCTTCTAAAAGTCCTGTATGCCAAAAAGATGGAGCTCTAAGTTTCAACTTATAAGCATATGGGCTTCCATCACTTACAATCATAAAACCTAACTCACCCTTTGGTGATTCTGTTGCCACATAAACTTCACCCTTTGGTGGTCTCATACCTTGTGTTACTAAAACAAAGTGTTGCATCAAGGCATAATTTTGAGTCATAATATCTTCTTTTGAAGCTGAGATATATTGAGGCTCATGCGCCATAAGTTCACATTTTGACTCTTTATACATAGGTATTAATTGTCTTAAGATTTTAGAACTTTCCCTTAGTTCTTGCATATGTAATTCATATCTTGCAAAACTATCTCCAGCAGTTGCAACTGGTACATCAAAGTCAAGCTCTGGATATATTCCATAAGGCATCTCTTTTCTTAAATCCCACTTTTGACCAGTTGCTCTAAGTATTGGTCCTGAACATCCCCAAGATTTTGCCATCTCATTACTTATTACACCAACATTTTCAAGTCTCATTCTCCAGATTCTATTATCTGTTAATAGGGCTTCATATTTTGTAACTTCTGCCTCTAGGATACCTATATACTTCTCTAAATCTTCACACCAATTATCTGGTAAATCTAAAGGTACTCCTCCAATTCTAACTGCACTGTGAGTTAGTCTAGCTCCACAATAATCTTCGATTAAATCTATTGCAAACTCTCTTTCTCTAAAGGCATAAAGGAAAACTGACATAGCACCAACATCTAAGGCGTGAGTTGCAAGCCAAAAAAGGTGAGACATGATTCTGTTTATCTCTAAAAGCATAGTTCTAATTATCTCTGCACGTCTTGGAGCCTCTATTCCCAGAAGTTTTTCAACAGCAAGGGCAAAACCGTAGTTGTTAGAAGTTGCAGCAATATAATCCATTCTGTCCGTTGTTGGCAAGAATTCATTATAAATCATATTCTCAGCCATCTTCTCCATTCCTCTATGAAGATATCCAACATGAGGTCTTGATTTTATTATCTCTTCACCTTGAAGTTCTAGGATTAGTCTCATTTGTCCATGAGCAGATGGATGTTGTGGTCCAAAGTTAACCACCATAGTGTTATCAGCTCTTTCAAAATTTATATTTTCAAAGAAAGGTTTTAGTCTATTGGTTTGTTGCATGATTTACCTTCTCTTATCTAATATTTTAGATTTTTTTTCATCTAAATCTTTAATGATTCGTTTTCCAAATAGTTTCACTCCACCCTCTTCTGTATATCCAAGTGGTGTTTGTGTCTCATTACCTTCTGTAATTTCTGTTCCAAAAGGAACTTCATGTCCAAGTCTTGAGAATCTTGTAGTATCATATCTATCAACGGCTGCATCATCTCTCTCTTCTGGACCTATCTCATCTCTAGCTTCTTTTCCAAAGATATGGTCTACTTCGTACCATTGTGCAACTTCATCACCGTGAAGTGGATATGTTTTTTTCAAGGGATGGTCATACCAATCATCTGGCATAAGTATTCTTTTCATATTTGGGTGGTTTAGGATTTTTACTCCATACATGTCAAACATTTCTCGCTCAGACCAGTTTGCCATTTTAAACACACCATAAACTGACTCTATTGTTTGTTTTTCTTCAATGAAACACTTAACTCTCATTCTTTTATGTTTACTCATAGAAAGCATTTCATAAAAAATCTCAAAACCTTTTCTAGTAGCGATATAATCTATAGCTGAAAGCTCCATAAGCATGTCATATTCTAGCTCATCTCTTAAAAGTGTTAGTGTTTTTACATTGTCTTGTGGATTTATATATATAACTAACTCACCATTTTCTATATAACTATCGTGTATAGTTACTTTTGATTTTAATGATTCAATATCTTTTGCATATATTTCATCACTTGAAGGGTCAAGTCTAGGAATTGTTGGTGTTACATAAAATCTATCATTATAATATGATTTTTTTTGAACATCATCTTTAGGAGTATATTTTCTCATTATACTAACCTCTTTTTCTTTTTAGATAAAAATGCAGACTCTCTTCTTATTTTCTTTTGAAGCATCATAAGAGCATATTGTAGTGTTTCAGGTCTTGGTGCACAACCTGGAAGATAAATATCTACAGGTATTACTCTGTCTACCCCTTGAACTGTGGCATAAGTGTTAAACATACCACCAGTATTTGCACAACTTCCCATAGAGATAACCCATTTAGGATCTGGCATTTGGTCATATAGTCTTCTCATATATTCAGCATGTTTTTTTGTAAGTGTTCCAGCTACAACGATAACATCAGCTTGTCTTGGACTAGCTCTAAATATTGTTCCAAATCTATCGAAGTCAAATCTTGAAGCCCCTGTTGCCATCATCTCAATTGCACAGCAAGCCAAACCATAAGTTAAAGGCCATAAGGAGTTACTTCTTCCAAAGTTTACAATTTTGTCAACAGTTGTAAGAGCAATAGGTGCTCCCCCATCTTGAAAATATTTTATTTTATGCTGTGCCATTCAAGCGCTCCTTTTTTCCATGCATAAATAAAGCCAATAGTTAGTAGTACGATAAATAGAATCATCTCTATAAATCCAAACCAACCTAAGACTTTAAAGTCAACAGCCCATGGAAACATAAATATTATCTCTATATCAAATAAGATAAATAGCAGTGCCATAAGATAAAACTGCACAGAGATAGTGTTTGGTTGCTTTGTAACTTCTGGTCCACATTCATAATATGTAGTTTTAAGTTTTTCTGTATCAAGTCTTGCCATTTTTCGACTTACAAGTCTTGCTAACCAAATTGTTGCAAAAAATGCCCCAAAGGTTAAAACAAACATCATAAAAACACCAAAATACGGATGAGCGAAATCCATATGAGTCATATTTATATCCTTAATTTCTTTGTATTTAAAGAATTTAGTTTTTTCATTTTAATTTATATTCAGCTAGATACTAGCAAAAATATTTTAAATCTAGACTTAATAAATCTACCGCAAAACTGCGTTAGTTTAAAAATAGCTTAGCCTAAAATCAGTCATTCTTAACATTGTTATTTAAAAAATTTATATTTATAGGTAAAAAACAATAATTAATGGATTTATATTAATCTAGGCTTAGATTAATATAAATTTATTATACTAATATTATAATTTTATATAGAGATTTAGAAACAGTTTTAGAAAAATCCAACTTTATTTTCAGTGTCAAATTGAGACCGTTGTTCTTTAGAAATTTGTTCTTTGAAATCTTCCATTCTAAAGATTGGTTCATCCATAACTGCTACTTTATATGCAGTGTTCTTTATAACTAGCTCTATCTGACCACCTGTTAGTTCAACTTCAGATATTTTTTCCATATCAAAATCACTATCCAATGGGATGTTTTCAGGTAATAACTTTTTCCACAGTTCTAGTCTTTGAACTTTGTTTGGCTTAACAAATTCTATTTTATAGTTGAATCTTCTTGAAAATGCTTTATCTAAGCTCTCCAAAAGATTTGTAGTTGCAATAAGTATTCCGTCGAAACGCTCTATTTGCTCTAAAAAGATATTTTGCATTTGATTGTGCATTTTATCACTACCACTTGTAGACTCTGTCACCCTAGAACTTAAAAACTGATCAGCTTCATTTAGTAATAAAATTGGCTCTGATTTTGTTTTATCTCTTATATCTACGTATGTTTCAAAGATTTTTCTAACATTTTTTTCACTCTCACCCACATACATAGAGAGTATTTTAGAACAATCAAAAGCTAAAACTTGTCTTTTAAGTGATTTTGCAAGGGCAAGGGCAGTCAAAGTTTTACCAGTACCTGCAACCCCATAAAAGATAATTCTGGCATCAATACCTTTTTTTCTATCTTTTATTCCCCACTCTTTTAGTCTATTTATTACCTTTTTGTCAACTTGTTGCAAAAGTGCATCTAGCGTCTCTCTTGTTTTTGGATTTAATACAACATCCTCCATAGTCTTATCAGTTGATATTAACTCAAACATATCTTGCTCTTTTATCACGTTGTCGATTTTGATTTTAGATGTTCTTGTTTTCTTTTTTGTTGGGTGTGAAATCTTATATAAAACCTCATCAGGAATATAAAAGTTTCTATTTATCCCACCAAAAGGTGTTAGCATCTCATCATAATCAACAAGTCCTGTTGAAACCAACTTTGAACTCTCTTCTAGCAGACTTCTGTTTTTGATTTTCTCATAATCATCATGTGAGATTAGCTCAATAAGTGAATTCATATCTCTTATTGATTCATCTCCACCTGAATACTCCTCTTTAAGAAGTGCTATAAATATCATCTGCTCATGTTCGTTTAGGTCATTTTCTTTAAAAAAGCCCACAAGCATGATTTCATTTGGAGTAGCTTGTACTCTCTCTTTGATTCTATTTTCTAAAAGTGTAAGTTTTGATTTTAGTCTTTTTATATTTGGTGACTTTTCGTCAAAGTTGTGTTTTACTACATTTAACTTTTGAGCTAAATCTATTTTGAAAAACTGATCTTGCAAATACTCCAAGTGATCACTGTATTTTGTAATCTCAGGTAGAGACATATCCATAGAACCATCTTCCATAAGTCTTAAAAATGATGGTGTTAAAGATACACTAGAGTTCAGTAACTCCAATTTTGATAACTCACTTAGTTTTATTGGTGTAAATGAGTTTTGAACTAACCAACCAAGCTCAAGTAATGATTTTATCACTTCAAGTTTTTCTAAGTGCTCATATTTTTTTACATCATAAAATTCTGATAAAATATCTATCACCATCAAAGCATCTCTGCCATTTATATACTCTTTTGTAAGATGCTGAAGTATTTTCCCCTCTTCTAAATTACACTTCAACTGTACAAATAGTTCTTCTTTTTCTAAATCTATACTCTTTATAAATTTAATCAATTCATTCATTAATTGTTATTCCTATTTTTAATTATCTATTTAAAATTTCTTAGCTAAATATCAATAATACATCAACAAATCTTAAAATAAGATACTCTATTTTAATCTTTTGTTTAACTGTTCATAAAATATATCACTATGGACTTTTTCTTTAAAGTATAATTTTTCTTCACCTTTAGAATTTTGTATTAAAATATCTTTATTTACCCGCGTAATATTTCTAATATCATCATATTTTATATAAACATTTTTTGAAAAATCAATACTAAACTTGTTGTTTATTATTGTAATATTATCGTTACACAAACCTTTATATCTTGATTTATAATTATAAATCGTATTGCAAGATTCGTTTTTATAAAACTTTTCAATCATATCTATATTTGAGGAGTCTACATATAAAACCCATCCTAAAGCTATTAAAAAAGGAGAAAGTAAAACTAGTATTATCATAAAAAAATTTCCTTGGTATTTTTCCTATTTTACATAAGTTATTATTAAAATTAATTATGAATTTTCAATTAATTAATATTTTATATTGATAATCATTATTATTTAATACTAATTATGTTATATTCCTAAAAAATTTATTTTTAGGGAATACCAATGAAAATAAGCAAAAAAATGGCATTATTATTTACTCTAATTAGTCTTATTATAATAACCTTTATTTCGGGTCTTGTACAAAATAGAATTCAAAAGTCTCAAATACTTGAAGATAAAATAATACAAAGAAATATTCTAAAACTACACAATATAATAGACTTCAATAGTGAGTATCTAAAAAAAATCGCATACGAATTTCAAGAAAATGAAAGACTCCGAGATATAATCAATAAATCAGATCATGCACAACTTAAAACATATTTTAGTGATAGTAATTTAATGGAAGAACTAAATATCAGTAATTTTTTGATTTTTGATAAAGATAAAAAATTTCTTTTTGGTAAAAGTTATGATATTAGTTCAAATGAGATGTTGAGTGTCTCAACTGAATTAATTAATTTCATTAAAACTAAAGATATAAAAAAATATATAAATAAGAAAAAAGAGATCTTTTATATGACTACCGATTATGAAAAATCTATTTTTGATATAAAAGAGATAAAAAACAGGAACACTCAAACTATAGGATATATATACTTTTCAAGGGCGATTGATTCTCACTTTTTATCCAATATATCTGATGTACTACAAGAGTATGTCTCACTTATAAATAGTGTGGATTTTGATAAGTTTAACACTATCAAAAATAAAAAACTAAATATAAAATACAAAACTGTAAATGTGGATGAAAACTACCTTTTTACATATGTAAGATATTTTGATGAATTTGAGAATAAAAACTTTTATTTTAGTATAAAAAGTAAAAGATATATATATCAAGAACTAAAATCAAATATGAATTTTATATTATATTGCGTATCTATTTGTTTTTTACTTATCATCATGATATTTTATATTTTTATAAAAATATTTTTTTCAGATAGGATTATCAAAATCTCAAACAAAGTAAAAAAGATCTCTGAAAATAATAACCTAGAGATAATAATAAAAGACAACTATGACGATGAGATTTCATTTTTAGCAAAAAAATTAAATGAAATGCTTCTTTCAATAGATATAAAACAACATGAAAAACTAAAAAAAGAGAGAGATTTTTTAAAATCTGTCCTAGATACACAACAAAATATCATCATGATAACCCAAGGGGATAAGATACAAAGTGTAAATAAAAAGTTTGTAGATACATTCACCTCAGAAGATAATTTCTTATCAAATATTGTTTTAGTAGATAATAATACTCAAAAAAATCTTCTAAATATTGCACAATACTACTCTTCAAAAAACATCCCTGCAAAATTTCAGATTATGGGAGATGACAACTTTTATTTTACTTTTGATGTATCTAAACTTGATATGGGCAAATATCTAATTTGTATGAATGATGTCTCTACTTTAAATAAAAAGATATCACACCTAGAAGTAAAAGCTTCAATTGATGGACTAACAAAAATATTCAATAAAGTTGCTATAAAAGATATGTGTGAAGTCTGGATTGATACAAAAGAGTTTCATCTCTTAGTGTTAGATATTGATTTTTTTAAAAAGATAAATGATACTTATGGACACTTATGTGGAGACTATATTTTAAAAGATGCCATCAACAATATAAGAAAGATTATCTCAAAAAAAGATTATATAGGAAGAATAGGTGGAGAAGAGTTTATGATACTTCTAGATGAAAAAAACAAAGAAAATGCTATAAACATCGCCCAAAGAATAAGACAAAATATTGAAAATACTATTTTTGACTATGGGAATAATTTACTTAAAATAACAATCAGCATCGGAGTTGCTAAAAATATTTTAAATAAAGATACTTACGAAACTATTTATGAAAGAGCAGACAAAGCTTTATATAAAGCAAAAGATGAGGGAAGAAATAGAGTGATTTATGAAAAAGAGGAGTAACTCCTCTTTTGGAAAATCTAGAAAGCTTTTATAAGCATATTTTTTACTTTATCTTGTAGTTCAGGGTTTAGATTAAGCACACTTAATCCATGATAGATATCTATAAGTTCCGCTTCATCAAATATAGTATTTCTTTCATCAATACTATAAATAATATCTATTTTCCCATAGTCATATGTATCTACATTAGTTACTTTTACAGTAAATTCACTATTTGCATAAGTATTATTTTTGATATTTTGAGTCATATCTTCAATAAAACTTTCTGGAATACTTGAACTAACTATGAAATTGATTAAAATCTTATTGCTATTTATCTTAATAGAATCAATATCAACGCAGTCATATTGCTCATAAATGATTTTGGTACTCTTACCAAACAAATCATATATAGGACACTTATCAAGTACATTTTTCTTTTTTAAGTGAGGTAAAGCATCCATCATAGGAAAATAGCTATTAAAAAGTTTAATTTCACTTGGAACAGCTTTTGTTTTAAACTGCTCATAGTTACTAAAAAATAGTTTAGCAGAACTGCTCATATTTGCTATATTGTCATTATTTTGTTGATTTTTGTCTATCATTATCTATACCTTTATTATATTAGCTTTATTATATATCTGTGAAGTATAGATTAAAATGAAATTTTTGATGAATATAAGTAAATAAGGGCTTAAAAATAGTGTTTTAAACTATTTTTAAGAATAGTGAGATTTTATTTTTCTACTAAATTATACAAGTCTTGAATTTCTTGAGCCCAAATCTCTTCATTGATAGTTTCAAGAACCAACGGAATATCATCCATCCTCTCATCATTCATAATAAACCCAAAAGCATCCCAACCAATCTTTCCTTGACCCAAACTATCATGTCTATCTACTCTACTTCCTAAATCTGGTTTTGAGTCGTTTATATGCATACCCATTAGGTATTCTCTTCCTACTACCTCATCAAACTCTTTCCATGTTTTATCATAGGCTTCTCTTGTTCTTATATCATATCCTGCTGTAAACATGTGACAGGTGTCTATACATACTCCAACTCTACTTTTATCTTCTATTTTATCTATGATGTAAGCTAAGTGTTCGAACTTGTATCCTAGGTTACTTCCTTGTCCTGCTGTGTTTTCTATTACTAGTTTTATGTCATTTGTTGCATCTATTGCTTTGTTCATAGAAAGGGCTATATTGTCTAGGCACTCTTCTTCACTTATCTTTCGCAAGTGACTTCCTGGGTGAAAGTTTAGTCTGTCTAGTTTTAGGATTTCACATCGCTCAATTTCGTGTATAAATCCATCTAAAGATTTTTGTCTATTTTCCTCTACAGGATGACCTAAGTTTATAAGGTAACTGTCATGTGGTAAAATATGTTTTGGTAGTATTCCACATTTGTCCATCTCTTCAAACCACTTATCAAGAACATCATTTTCTAAAGGTTTTGCTGCCCATTGTCTTTGGTTTTTTGTAAAAAGTGCAAAGGCTTTTGCCCCTATTGCTGTTGCATTTATGGGTGCATTGTATACTCCACCACTTGCGCTTACGTGTGCTCCTACGTATTTCATTATCAATTCCTAATATCTTTTTGTGAGGATTTTACTTAATCTTGGGTTTTATGTCGCTTATTGTTTCAGTTTAGTTCTTTTATTAAAAATGCTATGTTAATGCTACTTTTATCATACAAATATCATTTTCTTTAATTAATATTTAATTCTAATTATTAAGGAGATTTTATGGAAATAAGCACACAAGCCCTTTTTGCGGCTCTTCCTATTTTTGTGGCAGCTATCTTGTTGGTGGGATTTAGACTTCCAGCAAAAAAAGCGATGCCTGTTGTTTATATAGTAACAACAGTTGTGGCCTTTTATATATGGCAAGTTAGTTTTAATAGAATACTTGCATCTACTGTTCAAGGTTTACTTATCACTATTGCAGTTTTATGGATAATCTTTGGGGCAATATTATTGCTCAATACTCTTAAACACTCAGGTGCAATAAAAGTTATCAGAGAAGGATTCAATAATGTAAGTCCTGATAGAAGAGTACAAGTTATTATTATCGCTTGGTTATTTGGTTCTTTTATTGAAGGTGCTTCAGGATTTGGAACACCAGCTGCTATTGCAGCACCACTTATGGTTGCTATTGGATTCCCAGCCATGGCAGCTGTTATGATAGGTATGATGATACAAAGTACTCCGGTATCATTTGGTGCAGTTGGAACACCTATTTTAATAGGTGTTAACAAAGGTTTAGATGCACAAACTATTGGTGCATCTTTAGAAGCTGTAGGTTCAAACTGGGAAACTTACTTACAACTAATCACTAGCGAAGTTGCAGTTATTCATGCTATAACTGGTACTTTGATTCCACTATTTATGATTATTATGATGACTAGGTTTTTTGGTCAAAACAGATCATGGACAGAAGGCTTATCTATCTTACCTTTTGCTATTTTTGGTGGATTAGCATTTACAATTCCTTACGCACTAACTGGTATATTTTTAGGTGCTGAGTTCCCTTCTCTTATTGGGGCTTTAGTTGGACTTCCAATTGTAATATTTGCAGCTAAAAAAGGGTTTTTAATCCCTAAAGATACTTGGGATTTTGCTCCAAAAGAGATGTGGCCTGTTCATTGGGTATCAAAACTTGAGATGAACCTTGATGCTATGAATACTAAAGTTGATATGTCTTTAGCAAAAGCTTGGGTTCCATATGTTCTTGTGGCACTTATTTTAGTAATTACTAGGGTTTCAGATGAAGCAAAAGCTTTTGTTAAATCTTGGGTTATTCCTTTTAAAGATATTTTAGGTGAAGGCTTAGGTTACTCTATTGTTCCTCTTTATTTACCAGGTGGTATCTTAGTACTTGTAGTTTTAATCACTTATTTTCTACACAAAATGGAATTTAAAGAGATGAAAGAAGCACTAGGTGAGTCTTCAAAAGTAATGTTAGGTGCTGGTTTTGTACTTATATTTACTATTCCATTAGTAAGAATACTTATCAACTCAGGAGTAAATGGTGCGGGGTTTGATTCTATGCCAGTTGCTATGGCAAACTTTGTGGCAACTTCAGTTGGTGATATTTATCCATTATTTGCTCCACTAATTGGTGCCCTAGGAGCTTTTATTGCAGGAAGTAATACTGTTTCAAATATGATGTTAAGTCAATTTCAATTTGGAGTTGCAGATGCACTTGGACTTTCAACGGCTCTTATGATAGCACTTCAAGCTGTTGGAGCTGCTGCTGGTAATATGATAGCAATACACAATGTTGTTGCAGCTTCTGCTACAGTTGGATTACTTGATCAAGAAGGTGAAACCTTAAGAAAAACAATAATACCTACTATTTATTATTGTTTAATTGCGGGAATTATTGGTCTTATTGGTATGTATTATCTAGGACTTACAGATCCTTTAATCAAATAAACAAAAAAGAGGGTATTCCCTCTTTTTTTTACCTACACATCTTTTGATTACCTCTTCTACTATAAATCCCATAAAGTGCCTTTTGTAAAATATGGATTTCATAACACTCTTTTTTATTTGTATCTTTTTTATTTAATTTTTTAACTATTTCATAGATATCAATAGCTTTTGAATTTAAAAACTCTCCATTAAAAGGTTTATGCTTAGATACAAAAATTTTATCTGCATCTAGAACATAATAACTTTTGTGTTCTTCTCCATGATATTTTACAATATAGTTTTCCATAAACTTTATATCAAAAGGTTCATTATAACTATTGTATAAACCAAAAGAGATATTTGCTCTTTTTTCACTTAAGTTACTCATTTCCCATGTTCCTAATAAATCTTTAGGTGATATTGCAAAAATTGAAGAAATTGTAAATATAAGTATAAAAATTATTTTCACCTATAACCCTTTTATATTAGCTCTTTATTTGATTATTTTATGATTTAATTGATTAATCAGCACTTAAAGGTTTCAAATGGCATTAACCAAAAACTAAATATAATAAATAAAAACAAAGGTACTTTTATGATTCTTGATTATGAAGAGATAAGTGATTTAAATAGATATAAAATTATGTCAGATACAGTAGTTCCAAGACCAATTGCGTGGATAGTAACAGATAATGATGGAGTATTAAATGCAGCCCCTTTTTCATATTTTATACCAATATCAAGTAACCCAGCAGCTTTAATAGTTGCAATTGGAATAAAAGAGGATGGAAGCCCAAAAGATAGCTTAGCAAATATTCTAAAAACTAAAAAAGCAACAATCTGTTTTGTAAACAAAGACAATGTAGAAAAAGTAAAACTCTCTTCAACAATGTTGCCAAAAGAACAAAGTGAAATAGAAGAGTATGAAATAGAAGTTCAAAAGATACTTGAAGGTTTTCCACCTATGATTTCTTCTTCTCAAAGTGCACTTTTTTGTGAGTATTATGACACTGTTAAAATCCCGGGAAAAACTACACCTCTTATTTTAGAGATAAAAAAACAGTTTATAGAAGATGAAAGAATCAATGAAAAGATGCATATCAATGTAGAAAATATAGGAAGATGTGGTGTAAGATTTAAAGCGATGGTTGACCTTTAAGCTTTAGGTCTTACCATCTCTTGAGGTTTTACATACTCATCAAATTGTTCTGCTGTTAATAGGCCTAAACTAAGAGCCTCTTCTTTTAGAGTTGTTCCATTTTTGTGAGCTGTTTTTGCTATAAGGGCAGCTTTTTCATATCCAATATATGGATTTAGAGCTGTTACTAACATCAAAGAGTCATTTAGATATTTTTCTATATTCTTTTTGTTTGCACTTATTCCAACTGCGCAGTTATCATTAAATGCTTTCATGGTATCACTTAGAAGTCTAATTGACTGCAAGATGTTATAAGCAATGACTGGCTTAAATACATTTAACTCAAAGTTTCCTTGGCTAGCACTTACACTTACTGTTGTATGATTTCCCATAACTTGCACTGCAACCATTGTCATAGCTTCACTTTGGGTTGGATTTACTTTTCCAGGCATGATTGAACTTCCCGGTTCATTTTCAGGGATATTTAACTCCCCTATTCCACATCGTGGCCCTGAAGCTAACCATCTTATATCATTTGCTATTTTCATAAGGTTTGAAGCAAGGGCATTTAAGGCTCCACTTAAAAACACTTCCCCATCGTGTGATGTTAAAGAGTGAAATTTATTTGGATGAGATACAAATTTATACTTTGTTTTTGTATTAATATTCAAATTCTCACAAACAAGATGTGAAAAATCTGGGTGAGCATTTAGTCCAGTACCAACTGCTGTTCCACCAATGGCAAGCTCACATATATATTTCATACTATCATCTATTTGATTAAGTGCTTTTTCTAACATATCAACATAGGCTGAAAACTCTTGACCTAGAGTAAGTGGCGTGGCATCTTGTAGATGTGTTCTTCCTATTTTGATAATATCTTCAAACTCTTTACACTTACTTTCTAGTGTAGTTTTTAATTGATTTATTGCAGGGATTAGTTGAGATTGTATCTCTAAGACAAAGGCTATTCTCATGGCACTAGGATATGTGTCATTTGAACTTTGAGCTTTATTTACATCATCATTTGGATGGATTAGTTTTTCTATTCTAAAATCTTTTCCTAAAAGTTCAGTTGCTCTTGAAGCTATCACTTCATTTAGATTCATATTTGATTGGGTTCCACTTCCTGTTTGCCATACGGCTAAAGGAAAGTTATCATCTAATTTACCTTCAATAATCTCATCACATACTTTGATTATGGCATCTTTTTTTTCTAGGGGAAGTTTTTGTAAGTCATAGTTTACCACTGCACATGATTTTTTCAAATAAGCAAAGGCTTTGATTATCTCTTGGGGCATTTTTTCAATACCTATGGGAAAATTCTCCAAACTTCTTTGGGTTTGAGCTGCCCAATATTTGTCATTTGGAACTTTTATTTCGCCCATAGTATCTTTTTCTATTCTATACTTCATAATAATTGCTCCCTTTTTTTGTTAATTATATAACAAAAAACAAAGAGATTATTGAAAAAGTTTATTTAACTATTTGATGAAGTTTAGAACACTGTGATAAAAAAACATCAGAGCCTGCCATATCTTGCATAATATCTTCAAATGAGTGGAAGTGAGCATTATAAACATATATAAAAATCTCATCTCCTCTTTCTAAAAAATGATGTTTCCCAAACTCAGTATACGCTGTAGCTCCTGCTGCTATTAAAAGACCTTTGTGTTTATTTATATCTTTTATAAAAGGTGGCAACTCTTCCAATGGTCCCAAATCTTCTTGGGTATTAAACTTATCTATCATCCAAGTTTTAAGTTGATTGAAAAAGTAAGAGTATGATCGTACAGCACTAACTGTTCCATAATCCCTTAAAATCCCATCACGTCTAATAAACGAAGCAATATGAAACTTGTTTAATATACCATCTTCTTCAAAACTATCTATTTCTATAAAGTCATGGGCAATACCTTTTGAACCTTTTCCCCAGTTCTTTTTGGTACTTAGTTTGTTTCCATCTTGGATTCTGTTTGAGCAGTCATTAAATGCACCAAAATATTTTGGTTTTAAATCTACTAATTTATCATTTTCATATACAAAATCACAGATTAATCCAACCTCAGCTTCAACTTGTAAGTGTTCTATATCGTTGTGAGTTATCTCATCTGTACAAATGGGAAACTGTGATAAAAAGCTGTCATGATTTGGAATATAAAAAGGAAACAATCCCTTTGGTGCATCTTTTTCATCTGTTTTTATTACTGAAAATTCATCAGCTTCTCCAGCTTCTCCTAAGTGGTTTGCAAAGTTTCCTGCAACACCAAATCCTAAATAATCTTTTAATTCATCTAATTTTATATTGTGTCTATTCATTTTTTTGCCTTCAATTTTTTAAATTTGTGACAATGTGTTTTTTTGTTTTTTGGATGATTATTTATTTGAGTGAGAATTTTTTCGTGAAGTTTATGTGGGTAGTTAAATTATATTGTCTAAAAATCTACCTGGGGTTTAAACTCTTCTCACCATAGTTGGCGACCTTGACGAGCTTTTTCATCATATATCCTTTCATATTAAATTACAGATAAAAGGTTACCCTCTTATCTATAAATTTAGCTTAAGAATTTTAATTAAGCAAAAAATCTTTTTGTAACTTCATCTAACATTTTAGCCCCTGAGAAATGTGCTCTTTGAACTAATTCCCAGAAATATCTATATGTTGCTCTATCATGTAACTCACCTTCATATTGAATAGGTCCCCACTCAGCATCTTGTGCAGCTAATAAAATATTTTGTGCAGCTTCAAGTTCTGTAAAGTCTGGTTTCATAGCATCAACGATTGCTTGTACTTGTGTTGGGTAAATTGACCACATTCTCATAAATCCGAACTCATTTCTAGCTCTTTCTGCATCTTTAAATGTTTGGTATGGATTTTTTAAATCTAATGTAACATTGTGACAAGGAATAACATGATTTTGGATAGCTGCTTGACATACTTTAGCTTTTGCAGCTCCAATTAATCTATGCTCAAATTGACCTGGGCTTCTCATATTAATAGCTGGGATTGCACCTTGGTAACCTGATACAAAGTCCATAAGACCGAAATCTAAAACTTGTAACCAAGGTAAAGTTGCAGTTTTCTCTACATCTTGTAATGCTCCATGAGTCTCAATTAAGATATGAATTGGAATCTCTCTTGTAATTCCAGCTTTTTTAGCTACCTCTTGAATATACTCAATTTGCATTTTTGCATCTTCATAAGAAGTTGATTTTGGTAAAGTTATATATGCTAACTTTTCACCAGCACCAGGAACTAAGATATCAACATCTTGTCTCCAATCAGGATGTGCAGCATCATGGATTCTTGTTCCTGCCATTGCATATGGGTTAGCATCAGAGTTTACAACTCTAACAATCATCTCTGCATGTTCAACTTCTTTACCAGTCTCAGCTCCATCTTCACAATCACAAGTGATATCAAAAACAGGTCCAAGTTTCTTTTGCATCTCGAAACCTTTTAAAATAAGTTTCTCGCTACCTGCAAAGTGCTCACAAGTTGGGATGATTGGTAAAGATTTACCAGATTCAAATAGTGCTTCATTAGGGTGTGTCATATTATTTTCCTTTTTTAAAATTTAATTTTTTACTTTTGTTTTCTTGGGATTACAACTGTGTAATCTAAATCTAAAACTACATTTTTAATATACTTTCCATTTTCATCGAAAGTAGATTCAACATCTTGGGCTTTCATATTTTTAAGACCAACCGTTCTTAATCTTAAAAGTCCAATATCATCTCTATTATCAAGTTCAATAGTCTCAATAATTTCAGTAAATGCATAAATAGTATCACCTGCAAATGTTGGGTTTGCATGAGCTCCACTATTTATTGAGTAAAGCCATTGTGCATTTTGCAAACCATTAAAAGAGTTACTTCTTGCTATTGAGATAACATGACCTCCATACATAAGTCGCTGTTTCATAGGGCTACTTTGCATCATAAAATCATCAAAATGAACTTTTGCATTATTTTGATAAAGTTTAGTTGCTAGTGTATGGTCACTATTATCAACAGTGATTCCCTCTGGATGGTTTAATCTTTCACCTGCTTCATAATCTTCAAAAAAGTATTTTCCACCAGTTGCATCTGTGTCAATATCTTTTTGAACTGGGATATTAATACTACTTCCTATTGGTAAAGTTTTTTCAAAAGTAGGAACATCATTTGTACCTAAGATTGTCTCTTTATCTTTTTTGTGAACCATAACCCATCTTTTAAGATTTAAAACCTCTTTTTCATCTTGGTTATATCCAATAGAGTGAACATAAACTACTCCACTTTTACCATTTGAGTTCTCTTTTAAGCCAATTACTTCAGTTTCTAGTCTTACAGTATCACCTACAAATACAGGATTAGGAAAAGATACTTCTGCATAACCTAAGTTTGCAATTGCATTTAAAGAGATATCTTGAACTGATTTTCCAAATGTTAAATGGAACATCAATAAATCATCAAGAGGTTTTTTCTCATAACCCATCTTTTGTGCTAACAAATCAGATGAATGTAAAGCAAATCTACTTCCAGTTAAGGCGATGTAAAAAGATACATCACCATCTGTTATTGTTCTAGGAAGTGGATGAATTATTTTTTGACCGATAGTAAAATCTTCAAAAAAGTTTCCAAAATTGATTTTAGTGCTTATTTTAGACATATTTCTCCCTTATTTACCAAATAGATTTTGACCCAATGATTTATATGTTTCATATAATGTTATCATCTTTTTAGCCCACTTGATTCTACTTGTATCCACTAATTTATCTTTGTATTGAATTACTTCTTTACCCTCTTTTGCAGCTTCATCAAACTTAGCAATCATCTCTTCATACTCTTGAACTTCTTTTCTTTTTGGAGTAAAGATATCATTGATATACTCAGCTTGTACTGGATGAATTAAAGCTTTTCCATCAAAACCTAAATCATAGGCATCTTTAGTTGAAGCTTCACAAGCAAACTCATCATGAACATCATAATGAGGTCCATCAATAACTGTTTTACCATATGCTTTTGCAGATAAGGCAATACGAGCTAGATAATTAAACATCGCTTTTGAACCTCTTTTAATATCTATTTGAAGTCTATTTGATAAGTTATTAGAACCCACAACTACAACTTCTAATTTAGTACTAGATGCACAAATATCAGGCGAGTTTAAAATCGCAAGTGGAGTTTCAATCATAACCATCATAGTTAGGTTTGGATTAACTTCCATCAAGGCTTTTTCAGCTTGGGCTACTTGTTCAACTGTTTCAATTAATGAGAATAATATCCCATCTATATCAAGTTCACCTGCAAGTGCCATATCTTTTTTGAACTCTTCACTTCCAACTGCATTTACTCTTAGTATTCTCTCAGATTCTCCAAATTTTGAACCCTCTTCTTTGTATACTTCTCTTATTACATTTCTTGCAGTCTCTTTTTGCTCATGTAAAATTGCTTCTAAATCAAATACTACACTATCTGCTAGTATTGATTTTGCTTTTTTAACAAACTTTTTATTATATGCAGGAACAAAAATCATTGATCTTCTTGCTTTATATTCAATAACTTCTTCACCACTCTCTTTAGCGTGATGTTGTTCATGCAGTTGTTTTACAAGTTGTTTTCTAAGAACTTTTCCATTTTTTGTTCTTGGATAATCTTTAAGTGCAAAAATCTCTTTTGGTGCTTTATATTTTGCTAAATTAGCTTGAGAGAATGCTAATATTTCAGCCTCTTTTTCAGCACTTAAATCTTCATGTCCAATTACAGCAATAGCAACTATTGTTTTATCTTTACCAATATCTAAACCAAAAGCAACACAATCAGCAACTGCATCATGAGTTTTTACAACTCTTTCGATTTCATGTGGAGATACTCTAAACCCAAAAGTATTGATAATATCATCTTTTCTACCTATGAACCATATATATCCATCTTTATCTCTTTTTGCATAATCACCTGTAAAGAAGTAACCATCATGTCTAGCTTTTGATGTCTCTTCTTCAAGTTGCCAGTACTCTAAAAACAGTCCTGGATCATCAACTCCTATACAAATCATCCCTTCTTCTTCTAAGGCTACCTCTTCTAAAGTTTCAGGGTCTAGAAGTTTTACAATATGTCCTGGTTGAACAAATCCTGCACTTCCAGGTCTAATTGGGTTGTTTTTAGAGTGTGAAATATAATAAGAACATTCACTCATCCCGATTGCTTCAAAGATATCTTGGTTGAATTTTTCTCTCCAAAGTCCTAACATCTCATCAGATAAATGCTCACCAGCACTCATACAATATCTTAGACTTGGACAATCTTTAATTGTAAAATCTGTTTTTTGAATAATTTGTCTATAAATAGTTGGAACTCCAATGAATATAGTACATTGATGTTTTTTAATCAAATTAATCCAAGTAGATGCATCATTTGCACCTTCATAAGCAATAACCGTATGACCATTAAACAATGGATCCATAAGAGCTGAACCTAATACATATGTCCAGTTGAATTTACCAGAGTGCATGATTCTATCATTCTCTTTAAAATCAAACCAATACTCAGTTGCAGGAGTTCTTCCTACTAATGATCTATGTGAATGTAAAACACCCTTTGGATAACCAGTTGTTCCTGATGTATATACTAAATATGCAGGCTCTCCTGATTTTGATTTATAGTGATTTGGTGTTGCATCACCATTTTTTAAAATCTCACTTAAAGAGTAAACTTTAATACCTTTTGGTTTTTCAAGTTCATCTACACTATCTATTCCTGCAACTATAATTGTTTTTAAGTTATCCACATTTTCTAAATATGGCAGTAAGTTTTTATACATAGATGCTGATAATACAATAGCACTAGCTTGTGAATCTTCTGCTAGGTACTTAACTTCTGAACCACTCAAAAGTGTAGAAGTAGGAACTGCAATGATTCCCGCTTTTATAGCACCAAAGAAAGAGATTGGATAAGCTAAAGAGTTTTTTAAACAAACTAAAACCCTATCTCTTGCACCAATTCCAATACTTGTAAGGAAATTAGCAACTTGATCTGATCTTGTAGCTAAATCTTTATAAGTTATCTCATCAGTTCCTAATTTATCATCTTCTATTATCATAGCTGTACTGTTCTCTTTAGGTGTTCCTACGTGAGCAGATGTACAAGCTACACCAATATTTAAAAATTCAGGTACGTCGATTTTTATTGTTGAACTCATATTATATTCCTTACTATATTTGACCGTATGGCCAGTTTTCTTTAAATGTATGTAACGGCATTTTGTTTAGTACTGTTAATGCGAAAGCTTGATCTTCTTTACTTAAACTTCTTAAGGCATAACCTCTTAAAAGATTTTGTAATGATTTACCAAACATTGGTGGATCTAACATCTCACCTTTATATCTAATAGCTCCACTTAAAAGTGCATCTGCTTCAAGAGCAGCTTTTAAGATTTCAATATCTTTTGCTGTCTCTTTTGGAGATGGTGTAAAAGCAACTTTACAAACATTGATATGATTTGGAGTAATAACTTGTTTACCTGTTAATCCCATAGCCGTTTCTCTTTGTGCATGAGCATAAACATGTCTTGATGCATCATCACCATGTAAATCTAACCATCTTCTAATATCTTTTTTCTCAACACAAGAATCAGGTAAAGAGTTTGGAGTAAGTAATACTTCAACACCACCAATTACACCTTTACCTTTAATTCTAGCTTCCATTGTAAGCATATTAAAGAAAGTCTCTAACTCATCAATCCAACCCTCAGGTGTGATTTTGTAAGCCATTGCTTTTGAGAAGTCATGGATACCAAATACAACGTGTTGTACTGTTGAGTGACTCATAAGCTTATCAGCTATTTGAAGTGACTTTGGATGCTCAATAATTGGTTGAATTTGTAAATTACTACCAATAGAAACTAACCAAGAAGATAAATCTCTAATCTCAGCGTCCCCATAAACCTCACCAGCTTTTGCTAAAACAATTGCATCAATATATTTGTGTACTTGTTTTAACATTTTTAAATCTTCTTCATACTCATCAGTTCTAAAAGGATTTATTCTAATAGCTATTTGAAAATCTCTCTCTGGAAATTTTGGTAACTCTTGAATTAAAAGCTCTCTACTCATAGCTTTTTGTCTACATCCATCTTCCAAGTCAAATAACACTGTATGTGCTTTTGTCTTATAAGCATGTTTTTGAAGTCTAAGTTTTGCTTGCTCCATTGTTTCATAGCTACCATCAAGTGGATTAAACTTGATTGGAGGATAGTATATTTGAATTCCAGGCCAATGCCCACCTAATACTGGTTTTAAATCATCATTTGCAGTTAATTTTGATAAATCTATAATAGACGAAGTCATGATATTTACCTTTATATATTTTATTTTTTTATTACTTTTTTGAAGCAATACCTCTTCTTGTGAGAGAATTAATCCATACATAATATAAACTCAAATATAAAATTTTTTATTAGTTTTTAGATTAAGAAAAAATTTATAAACTGATATTTAGCCCATATTATAGGCTTTATAGAGGTTTACAATTTTGTAAGTTTCACATAGTGAGAAAAAAAAGTCTAAAACTCTTACTATCCACAATAAAATCTTTTCAATTGCTTATTAAAATGTTCATTTCTTACCCAAAGAATAGTTTCAAGAAATTTTTAAGCTTATATAAAAGCAAAGATAAGGCAATTTAAATAAAAAATGATAAAATAAGAAAAATCAAATAAAGAGATATACTATTGCAAAATCATAATAAATCCTTAACCAAAGGGTTATCAATACTTAAATCAATCATGAAATCAAATGTCCCTTTGACGGCAAACTATTTATGCCAAATACATGATATAGATAAAAGTACTATGTCAAGACTTATTTCAACACTACTTTGTGAAGGTTTTATAGAGTATGTTGAAAACTCTAAAGAGATAGTACTGAGTGATATTATGAAAAACATCTCACAAAAAGAGTCAAGGGAGAAAATTGTAGATAGGACTAAAGTCTTACTTGATGAAATATATTATTTAACCCAAGAGTGTTCTTATGTTGGTATTTTAGATGATAACGCCGTTTTATATTTAAATCAAGTGGATAAATCAACTAGAGTTTTAAAAACAAAAGACTCTATTGGACTTCATGCGCCACTTCATGCAAATGCATTTGGGAAAGTTTTATTAGCCTTTGAAAATGTAAATTTGAAAAATCTAGATTTAAAAAAATATACAGCAAACACTATTACTACTGTGACAAAACTACAAAAAGAGATCGAACTAGTTCAACAAAGGGGGTATGCAATAGGTTTTGAGGAGTATGAGTTTGGTCTTTTTTCTATTGCCGTTCCATATTTTAACAACAAAAAAGAGTTTGTAGGAACTGTTGGAATTTCTGGACTTTCTGCGAGAGTAAATAAAGAAAAATCCCATGAATTAGCTAAAAAAATATTTAATTTGGTAAATCCAGTTATCTAATCTTTTTTTATTTTTATTAAAATATTGTGCTCTTTATCTCTAAACACTGTCTCTTTTTTATTGTTATCAAAAATTGTCTTTAAAAAATCTTCTTTATATGAAGAGTGTAAATACTTTTTATTAAACTCTTTTGAACTCTCACACTCAAAAGTTGATTTGCAAACCCTATTTTCATAAAACTTCAAATCTAAAACAGTTTTACCAGCACTATATATTTGTACTTGTGTGTAATTTTCAAAGGTAGATATAAACCCTTTATCATAAAACTTCATAGTAGGAGTTTTTATCAAAATAGTTGCACTTGTTGAATTAATAATTTGCTTTTGTGCACATGAGCTTAGAAACAAAACCGTAAAGATTAAGCCTGTAAATGTTTTAATCAAAAACTGCTCCTCTTTTAATTTGAAAATAATTTTACTATAATACGATTAAATAAAGGATTTAAATGCTTGTTCACATATGCTGTTCTGTTGATAGTCACTATTTTTTACAAAGACTTCAACAAGATTTCCCAGATGAAAAATTGGTTGGTTTTTTTTATGACCCTAATATTCATCCTTACAATGAATACTTACTTAGACTAAAAGATGTTGAATACTCTTGCCATAAATTAGACATAGAGTTAATAGAGGGACCTTATAATCTCGATGAGTGGTTAAAAAAAGTAAAAGGCTTAGAAGATGAGCCAGAAAAAGGCGACAGATGCACAGTTTGTTTTGATGATAGATTAGAAACAACTGTTAAAAAAGCTATTGAATTGGGTCATGATAAATTCACAACAACCCTTTTAATCTCTCCTAAAAAATCCCAAGAAAAACTTGAAATAATTGGAAATGAGTTAGAAAAAAAATACAATATTAAATGGATTTTCAAAGATTATCGAAGTGGCAAAGGTGTAGAAGAACAAGCAAAAGTGGTAAAAGAAAACTCATTTTATAGACAAAATTATTGTGGTTGTTTATTTGGATTGAGCGCACAACGAGAAAGCCAAGACAAACTAATGGATGAGATGTTTTTGCCTATTTCAAACCAAATTTTACCCCAATCAATAGAGTATCGACTAGAATTATATAACAACAGAACAAATTTAGATGAAACACATATCCCATACAAAATAGTAAAACAGCGGTTTTTAAACTATAGACTTTTAAATGCTAAAGTAAAAGTGGATAAGAAAATTGTTCCTTCATATTTTTTATGTTACTCAACAGTAAACAAAGGTAAAACAAGTGGAAGAATTGCATTTGAAAAGGCTGAAATACATTATCTAAATAAAGATGAAGTAAAAATTATCACCGTAGATACCTTCAATGACTTTACCCAATCACACTATAGAGATGTAAAAGATTTGATGTATCATCCTTTAACATTTGAAGCTGAGTTAAAAGTAAGAAGTGAAATTACACAAAATCCTTATGGTTTATCAGCAATTGTAATTATTGATGAAATAATTGATGGAAAATATGAAATAGATATAGATGCAAAAATTTATGAAGATGTAAAAGAGGTAATTATATAAATGAAACTTCTTGTAAGTGCTATGGAAACCTCTTCAAATATACACTTAGCAGAGTTAAAAAAACATCTAAATGAGGATGTTGAACTTTTTGGGATATTTGATAAAAAACTAGGAAATCCAAATTATGATATTGAACAACTTGCTATCATGGGATTTGTTGATGCTATAAAAAGATTACCATTTTTCTTTAAACTAAAAGATGAGATGGTAGAACTAGCAAAAGATGCGAATAAAGTTTTACTTATGGATTCTTCTGGATTTAATCTACCTTTAGCAAAAGCTCTTAAAAAGAAGTATCCAAATAAAGAGATTATTTATTATATTTTACCCCAAGCTTGGGCATGGAAAAAAGGTAGAATTCCTAAAATAGAAAAATACTGTGATAAACTATGTTCAATCTTACCTTTTGAAAAAGAGTATTACTCAAAAAAAGAAAAAATAACTTATGTAGGTCATCCCTTATTGGATGAAATAAAAGATTACAAAACTACAGCTTCAAGCACAAATAAAATAGCTTTTATGCCAGGAAGTAGAAAAAATGAGATTATAAATCTTATGCCTATATTTAAAGAACTAATTAAAAGTATTCCAAATAAAGAGTATATTTTAATCATCCCTTCAAAATTTGATGAAGAGTATATTAAAACTATTTATGGTGATATTTCAGCCTTTACTATTTCAAATAATGCCCATGAAAGCTTAAAAAATGCAGATTATGCCTTTATTTGTAGTGGTACTGCAACCTTAGAAGCCGCACTTATAGGAACACCCTTTACACTTTCTTATATTGCTAAAAAGCTAGATTATTTTATTGGTTCAAGACTTGTAAAACTTCCAGCAGTAGGATTAGCCAATATTTTCTTTTCAAAAATGCAAAAAGAGTTAATTCACAGTGAATTTTTACAAGAAAATGTAAGCGTTGAAAACCTTTTAAATGACTATAAAAAGATGGATACTAACAAATTCATGGATAATTCAAAAACATTAAGGGAATATCTAAAATTTGGAAGTTCTAAGAATGTGGCTCACATAATTCAAAACTAATTTATATTTTGATAGAATATATGCCTTAAATAAAAATATCTAGGAAAAAATATATGTTAGACATTACAGAAATTCAAGAGATACTTCCACACAGATACCCTTTCTTACTTGTAGATAGAATTACAGATATGGAAAAAGGTAAAAGTATCGTTGGTTTTAAAAATATCTCTATTAGTGAACCAGCTTTCATGGGACACTTTCCAGGTCATCCAATTTATCCAGGTGTATTAATCCTTGAAGGAATGGCACAAGCTGGTGGAATATTAGCCCTAAAAAGCAATAATTTATCAAATGAAGAGATGAAAAGTAAAGTTATCTATTTTATGAGTATTGATGGAGCAAAATTTAGAACACCTGTAAAACCTGGTGATAAATTAGAGTATAGAATTGAAGTAAAAAAACTAAGAGGAACTCTAATAGTACTTGATGGTAAAGCTTTTGTTGATGATAAGTTAGTTGCTGAAGCTGAATTAAAAGCTATGGTAGTGGATAAATAGGTATTTGATGAATAACATCCATAAAACAGCTATAATAGAAGATGGTGCAATTATCGGTGACAATGTTACAATTGGCGCATATACAATCATAGGTTCTGAAGTAAAAATTGGCAATGGAAACGTTATTGGTTCTCACACAGTAATTACAGGTAAAACAACAATTGGGGATGACAATAAAATCTATTCACATGCAGCACTTGGAACTGATCCACAAGATTTAAAATTTGATGGTGAGGATGTAGAATTAATCATTGGAAATAGAAATAAAATAAGAGAATTTACACTTTTTAACCCAGGTACTAAAGGTGGAGGTTCAATCACTAGAATTGGTGATGATAACCTTTTTATGGGCTATGTTCATGTTGCCCATGATGTAATTATTGGAAATAATTGTGTATTTGCCAATGTTGCAACACTTGCAGGTCATGTTGAAGTTGATGATTATGTGGTTGTTGGTGGACTAACTCCTATTCATCAGTTTTGTAAACTTGGAAGCCACGCAATGATTGGTGGAGGTTCTGTAGTAACACAAGATATCCCACCTTTTTGTTTAGCAGAAGGAAACAGAGCAAACCTTAGAGGTCTAAATCTAAATGGTCTTCGAAGAAGACTTGGAAGAGAAGATATTAATGCTGTGAAAAAAGCATATAAAGAGATTTTTGAATCGGGACAACCTATTCAAGAAGTTGCAAATGAATTAGTAAAAACGCAAGATAATAAATATGTTTTAGAATTTACAAACTTTATTATAAATACAAAAAGAGGAATTCCCTTTATTAGAAAGCAGGAGAAGTAGAATATATGAGTAAATTAAAATGTGATTTTTGTGGTGCACAAGATAGTAAAGCAAATCCAGTAATATCAGGAGATAATGCTTGTATTTGTAAATCTTGTGTAAGTGCAGCTTTTGATATCATGAGTGGTAAAGAGCCTGCAGAAAATGAACAATTACCAAGCAGTGAAGTTGCAGAAGCTGCTGTAGAAGTAAAACTTCATACTCCAAGTGAACTAAAAGCTTTACTTGATGATTATGTTGTAGGACAACATAGAGCAAAAAAAGTTTTATCTGTTGCAGTTTATAACCATTATAAAAGAATTTTTAGACGTGATGAAATTGGTGAAGATACAGAAATAAATAAATCAAATGTTTTACTTATAGGTCCTACTGGTTCTGGTAAAACACTTCTTGCTCAAACAATAGCAAGATATTTAGATGTTCCTTTAGCAATCGCAGATGCTACAAGTTTAACAGAAGCTGGATATGTAGGTGATGATGTTGAAAATGTTATTACAAGACTTTTACAATCAGCCGAAGGTGATATTAAAAAAGCAGAGACTGGTATTATTTTTATTGATGAGATTGATAAAATTGCTAGAATGAGTGAAAATAGATCAATCACTAGAGATGTATCAGGTGAAGGTGTTCAACAAGCTATGCTTAAAATCATCGAAGGAAGTGTTGTGAATGTTCCACCAAAAGGTGGAAGAAAACATCCAGGCCAAGATATGATACAAGTAGATACAACAAATATCTTATTTATTTGTGGTGGTGCTTTTGATGGTTTAGAAGATATAATCAAAAGAAAAAAAGGAAATAATGTTCTAGGTTTTAATCAAACCAAAAGTAGTAAAAAAGATGATGATGGCCTTATTTCATTAGTTGAAGCAGATGATTTGGTAAAATATGGTTTAATTCCAGAGTTAATTGGAAGATTACATATGATTGCTACACTAAACGAAATTACAGAAGATGATATGGTTCATATTTTAACTGAACCAAAGAATGCACTTGTAAAACAGTATGTTAAACTTTTTGACATGGATAATGTTACTTTAAAATTTGAAAAAGGTGCCCTACTTGAGATTGCAAAAAAAGCAATAGAGAGAAAAACAGGTGCTAGAGGACTTAGATCAATTTTAGAAGATATTATGCTTGATATTATGTTTGATTTACCAAATTACAAAGATAAAACTATTACTATTACAAAAGATGTAGTGAGTGATAAAAAAGAACCAAAAATTGCTTAATTTAAAAAGGAGAAAGAGTAGATGTTTTTAGACAAATTAATTGGATTTTTTTCTAGTGACATGGCTATCGACCTTGGTACTGCAAATACTATCGTTTCTGTAAAAGGAAAAGGTATTATTATCAATGAACCATCAGTTGTTGCTGTTCAACATGATAAATACGGAAAAGATAAAATATTAGCAGTGGGTGTTGAAGCTAAACAAATGATTGGTAAAACACCTTTAAATATTCAAGCTGTAAGACCAATGAGAGATGGGGTTATTGCAGATTTTGAAATGACAGAGAGAATGATTAGATATTTTATTGAAAGAGCTCACTCAAGAAAATCTTTTATAAGACCTAGAATCATTATATGTATTCCATATGGAATTACACAAGTGGAAAGAAAAGCCGTAAAAGAGTCTGCTTTAAGTGCAGGAGCTAGAGAAGTATTTTTAGTAGAAGAACCAATGGCAGCGGCAATTGGTGCTGGAATTCCTGTATCTGATCCTTCTGGTTATGTGGTTGTTGATATCGGTGGTGGTACTACTGAGATTGGTGTTACTTCACTTGGTGGACTTGTTCTATCTAAATCAATTAAAACAGCTGGTGACAGATGTGATAAAGCGATTATGGATTATGTTAGACAAAACTATAACTTATATATTGGTGAGAGAACTGCTGAAACTATTAAAATAGAAATAGGAACTGCTGTTAAACTTGACCAAGAGTTAAAAATCAGAGTAAAAGGTAGAGATAACTCAGGGTTATTATCTACTATTGAATTAGGTAGTGAAGGTGTTAGAACAGCTATCAAAGAACCTCTTAGAGAAATCGTTGCAGCTGTTAGAAGTGTATTGGAAGATATGCCACCTGATTTAGCTGGAGATGTTGTTGATAATGGTGTTACATTAACTGGTGGTGGAGCACTAATTCGTGGTTTAGATACTTACTTAGCTGACATTATTAAATTACCTGTAAAAGTTGCTGATGAGCCACTTTTAGCTGTTGCTTATGGTACAAGCAAAGTGTTAGACGAGGAAGCTTTATTAAAATTAATTTCTAATGAATAAACTACTCTTTTTTCTTCTTTTTATAATCATGACTGGTCTATACATTTTCAATGTAGACCAGTCAATAAGCTCAAACTTCAAATTTATAAATGACATAAAAAAATTTTATACAGAAAAACTACTTATTGTTGAAAAAACTTTAACAAAATATTTTTTTCAAGCTCAAACAATTGAAAATATATCCTTAGAAAACCAAGACCTTAAAAAGTATAGACTTCTATATGCCCAAAAAAATCTAGAACTAACAAAAATCAAAGATGTTCATGAAGAGTTAAAAAACTACAAGTCTGACTTAAAACTAGCAAAAGTTTTATCATATGTAGATTTTGATGATTTTACAAAAGTTTGGTTAGATGTAAAAAAAACAGATTCAAAAATAGAGGGTCTAATTTCAGAAAACTATGCAGCTGGAATTGTTGTAAATAAAGGTAATCAAGCATTAGCACTTTTAAATGGAAATGAAAAAAGTAATTATGCAGTTTTTATTGGAGAAAATAAAGCTCCTGGTATTACACATGGGCTTTCAAACTCAAATACACTTTTAGCAAAGTTTATTCCTATTTGGATAAATATTAAAGTTGGAGATGAAGTAATAACCTCAGGAATGGATAATATCTTTTTTGAAGGATTAAAAGTTGGAAAAGTTGTAGCAATTAAAAAAATGGCAGATATGCAAGAAGCAAAAATAGAACCGTTTGTAAATGCCTTAGAACAAAACTTTTTCTATATATATTCAAAAAAGCCTGTCGTAAAAGTAATTGAAAAAACAACTACAAAGCCACTTGTAAAGCCAGTTAAAACAACAAAACCAACTAGTAAGAAGCCATAAGCTTATCTACTTGCCCCCAAGTTAAATCATCACACTTTTCATCTTTTTTAAACATATTATAAATATATCTAGCAAACATATCAGTTTCTAAATTTACCTTTGTACCTATTTTATAAGTTTTAAAAAGACTATTTTCAACAGTATGGGGAATAATCGTCAGCCTAAAAGAGTCTTTTAAAACTTCATTAACTGTAAGTGATACTCCATCAATAGTTACACTTCCTTTAGGAATTATATATTTTGAATATTCACTTGGCAAAGAGATAATAAAATCACTTGAGTTACCATTTTTAGTTATAGATTTTATTGTACCTAAACAGTCCACATGGCCTTGAACAATATGCCCTTCAAATCTATCTCCCATCATCATTGCAGGCTCCATATGAACCTTACCCTTATAATTCTCCATGGCAAGAATTTTTTGAGACTCAGGAGACAACTCCACTGAAAAAGTTCCGCCGGAAACTTTCACCACAGTCAAGCATGCGCCATTTATCGCTATAGAGTCACCTATTTTGGGAGTATATTTTGCTTTTAGTGTAAGAAGATTTGATTTAAGACTTAATACCTCAGCCATCTCTCTAATTAGTCCTGTAAACACTGCTTTCCTTTAAAACTTTTGTAAGTATCAATAACTATTTTAGTATAATTTTATTTGTTGTTGATACTTAAAGTCGAATTATTTGGTATAATAGCGAAAATTTATTGAGAAGCTAATTTTAAACTACACTAAAAAATTAATCAAACTTTTAATCACTTTTCAATATAAACATAAAAAGAATAGAGATACATTAGATAATTGTGTATATATGGAGATAAAATGGAATATGATGTAATAGTAGTAGGTGGTGGTCATGCTGGTATTGAAGCTTCACTAGTTAGTGCTAGAATGGGTAAAAAAACTCTACTAATTACTATGCTAGTTGAACAAATAGGTGCAGCTTCTTGTAACCCTGCAATTGGAGGTCTAGCAAAAGGTCACTTAGTGCGAGAGTTAGATGCTATTGGTGGTGAAATGGGACTTTGTACTGATAGTGCTGGTATTCAATTTAGAGTATTAAATGCCTCAAAAGGTGCAGCTGTTCAAGGTAGTCGAGCACAAATTGATATGGATAGATATAGAGAGTATATGAGAGAAGTTTGTCATAATACTGCCAATCTTGAAATCTACCAAGATGAAGTGACATCTTTACTAACATCAGATGAAAATGAACTTGAAGTATGTGGTGTAAAAACAAAACTTGGAGAAGAGTTTAAATCAAAAAAAGTAATCCTGACAACTGGAACTTTTATGAAAGGTCTTATTCATATAGGAAGCTCAACTTATGATGCAGGTCGAGCATGGGAATTACCTTCAACTACACTATCAACTCAGTTAAAAGAGTTTGGACTAAATGTAGGAAGACTAAAAACAGGAACACCTGCAAGAATCGATGCAAAATCAATTGACTTTTCAAAAATGGAAGAACACGGTGGAGATGAAAAACCAACACCTTTTTCATTTAGAACAGATAAAAAAACATTTAATCCAAAACAACACCCATGTTATATCACATATACGAACTTAGGAACGCATGGCAAAATTTCTAGTAATTTTCATAGAGCTCCAATGTTTACAGGACAAATTGAAGGACGAGGGCCAAGATACTGTCCAAGTATTGAGGATAAGGTAAGTAGATTTTCAGAACGTGATAGACATCAACTATTTTTAGAACCACAAACAGCTATGTGTACAGAGTATTATATCAATGGACTTAGTACTTCATTACCAATTGATGTTCAAAAAGACATGATTCACTCAATCAATGGATTAGAAAATGCCAAAATAGTTAGATATGGATATGCTATAGAGTATGATTATATAGACCCTACTGAGCTTAAACATACTCTAGAGACAAAGAAAGTAAAAAACCTATACCATGCAGGACAAATCAATGCAACAACAGGTTATGAAGAAGCGGCATCACAAGGACTAATGGCAGGAATCAATGCAGCACTTGCAATTGATGGAAAAGAACCATTTATCCTAAGACGTGATGAAGCATATATAGGTGTTCTAATTGATGACTTAGTTACAAAAGGAACATCTGAACCATATAGAATGTTTACAAGCCGTGCTGAGTACAGATTACTTCTGAGAGAAGAAGGAGCTGATTTACGTCTAAGTCACTATGGACATGATTTTGGTCTTATAGATGATGAAACTATTCAAAAAGTGCAATTCAAAGACAAATGCATAAAAGAAGCAATCGATTTTATGAAAGATGAATGGTTTACTTCTAAAAAAGAGAATCTAGAACTTCTAGAAAAACTCGGACAAGATAAAATCAAAGATAGAGTTTTATTAGTTGACATTGTAGGAAGAAACGGTGTAACAAATGAACATCTTGATGAGTTATGTCCACAATTCAAAGAGTTAAATGATTATATAAAAGAGCAAATAATCATCGAAGCCAAATATTATAGATATGTTGAAAAACAACAAAAACAAATAGAAAAAATGAAAAAAATGCTTCAATTAAAAATACCAGAGAATTTTGACTATAGAGTAATCCCAGGCCTTTCAAATGAAGCTGTGGAAAAGCTAGAAAAGTTTAAGCCCCCTACACTTTTCAACGCAGGAGAAATTTCAGGTATAACACCAGCAGCAGTTGATGTTATACATTTGTATATAAATTTACAAAATAAATCAATAAAAAATGAAGCTATATAAATAGCCTCATTTTTATCTAAAACAACATACTTTCATCACTTGTATTATCTTTAGCTTTTTGTTTTTCCATTTTAAATTTTAAATATGCAGTATTTACACTATGAAATCCAACGTTTTTTGTGAAATCTTCTTTTTTAGTTATTTCATTTATAATAACTTCCATAGACTCTATATTTTTTATATCCAATTCTTCTTCAACTTCTGCATAAGTACTCAATAGTGAATCAAAGGCAAAATGGTAATCATAGGCAAGTTTTCCTTTATCATTAAGGAGTTTTTTTATAAAAACCCATCTATCAAAGATTATACTCCAAGCCTTTTTTTGTTCTGTTGTTATGCATAATTTACTAATAATTTCTTTCCATTTAAATAAAGCAAAATATGCTTGATGACTTACCCATAGCTCTCTTATCCACCAATCTTGATATTTGGGGAAGCCTGAAAAAGTTTTTGTTTTTACTTCGGGGATAAATATCTCATTTATTTTATTAAATTCATTATTGAGACTTTTTATAATGGATTCTATATTTTTTATCTCTTCTTTATCACTCTTTTCTTCTGATTGTTTTTCTTTTAATAGTTTTTCATTGAGTTCTAAAGACTTTTTTATCTCCGCAAGTTTTACAGTTTTTCCTTTTAATATCATTTCTTTTTTTTGTAAAACTTTTTCATTTGCTTCATTTATATTTTGTATTATATTTGAACTTAATATATAAAAATGAAGGACAACAATGGGAAGAAGAAAATCAATAGTTGCTATTTCTTGTAAATCTTCTTCATCTATATGCTTTTTTATTGCATTAAACTCACTTCTTATATCTGCTAATTTACTACTAATATCATTTAGGTCTGAAAGAGACATCTCTATTGATTTTGTTGCTATTTCAAATAGTTCTTTATCATCAAATTTAATATCAGTAGGTAACTCTTCTATGATTCTCAATACCTCTAATTTTTTGTCATTACTTTGTTCTATATTTAGCTTTATTCTGGAAGGTTGTGCATCAAAATATTTCTTTCTTTCAGCAAGAAAAATTAGTCTTTCTTTCTCTTCAAGTTCTTTTTCATCCATCGTTAGAAGTTGGGATAGCATTTTTTTATATTTTTCCACAAGTTCGGTTGATACTTCTAAAGAATTTTCTGCTGAAGCAAAAGATACACGAGAAAGTTTATTAATACCTGCTTCATGGTTTTTAATTTGTTGTTTATGTAAAGCTATTTTTGCTTCATTTTCTTTAATAAGTGCTTCTAAGGCAATAATACTTTCCATTACAGATATCCTTTAGAAAGGTTGTATAAAATTATTTTATCTAATTAATAGCTAAAACAGAAGGAAAATTGTCTTATTTTTAAAATAATCTAATAAAATTAAAATATAAATATTAAATATACAAACTCTTTTATTTCAATAAATCAGTAAATAATTTATAGTAAACTTTAACTAAAACATTGTACAATCCCAAAAAATCAAGAGTTTTATCATAATTCTAATCTCATCACAGCAAAAGGAAAAATAAATAATGCAAGTTTATATTTATGCAAAAAGTGGTCATAACATTGGTCTTGAAGCAACAAGAAGATGTGCAGCAGTTGCCTCAATATTAAAAGAGTTTGATCCTATATTATGTACTTGCGATTTTAGAGCTGGTGTTTATGCTAAAGAAGAGCTAGGTATTAAAAAATATGTAAGCGTTGATGTTTTAACGAACCTTCCAAATATGATGAAAAGAGGCGATATCTTAATCTTTGATTCAGATGAGACAACAAAATTTATGGAAACTCATATGAAAGATTTCTGCTCATTACTTTATAAAATAGGAGATGATATTCCAGATTTTATTATAGATACTTCTCTTTTTGTAAAAAATGAAAGTCCAAAATTAGAAAAGACTTTTTTCTTTGGCGATGATGATTACGAAAACAAGTTACTTGAACTTACAAATAATAGTTCAAAACAAGAACTTAATTTACTATTAGGGCACTACTTCTTTTTAGGTAATGAATCAAAACTTGCTGCATATTTTAATATGCTATTTACAGATGAAGAGTATGTAAATACCATATCAAATTCAAAGTTTTTATTAACAACATCACTTCAAAGTTGCTTTGAATCTATTGCTTGTGGGAACAATCCTATTTTACTTTTAAGACAAGACAAAGAGTATAATATGGAATTTATTTCAAATTTAAACATTCCTACAATAAACTATAACGAAAACTTAGATAAAATAGTCTCAGAATTTGAAGAAAAAATAATTTCTTATCCAAAACTAAATGAAATAGATAATTTTGATTTTACTCCTATCATAGAACAAGTAAGTAAAAAAATAGATGCTTATAATAAACTCTCAAGCATAGAATCATAAGCTGAGCTTATCAATTTTTTATGCTATTTGTAAGTTCTTATCTTCTATAATTCAAAAAACAAAGGTGAAATAGTATAAGTTCACCTTATGAAAGGCAAAAAATGGCTTCCGATACTGTCCAACTTCCTAAAAAAAGACCTTATAGATTTAATAGGTATTATGTTTATTTAATTGTTACAATTATGGCTTTGGTAATACCATTTATTAGAATAAATGGTAATCACATCTTTTTATTATCATTTGATAAAAAACAACTACACCTAATGGGGATTGCATTTGATATGCAAGAACTTTATATGATGCCCTTTTTATTAATGTTGTTATTTTTAGGTATTTTTGCTGTTACTGCTATTGGTGGTAGAGCTTGGTGTGGATGGGCATGTCCTCAAACTATCTTTAGAGTTGTTTATAGAGATTTGATTGAATCAACTTTATTAAAATTAAGAAGAATCAAAAACAAACAAAAAGAACCTGATTATTCAAAAGCCGAAAACGCAAGTAAAAAAGTTGTAGGTATTATTTTGTGGTCTATTTTATCTTTAGTTGCTGCTGCTGACTTTATGTGGTATTTTGTTCCACCAGAAGATTTCTTTGCATATTTACAAGACCCTACGGAGCACATGTTTTTAATAGGAATTGTTTTATCAATTGCTGCATTTTTAATCTATGATGTTGTAAAACTAAAAGAAGATTTTTGTGTATACATATGTCCATATTCAAGAGTTCAATCAGTTTTATATGATGATAATACTCTCCAAGCAATCTACTCTACAAATAGAGGTGGAGATATTTATAATGATAAAAAAGAAAAAATCATTTTTAAAGCAAAAGATTTACCAGATTCAGCAAATGAGTGTACAACCTGTGAATCATGTGTCACTGTGTGTCCTACACATATTGATATTAGAAAAGGTTTACAGTTAGAGTGTATCAACTGTTTAGAGTGTGTTGATGCATGTACTACTGTTATGGGTAAACTTGGGAAAGAGTCACTTGTTCAATGGACAAGTACAAATAAAATAAAAAACAATATTCCTACAAAAGTAATTAGAAAATCAACTATTATGTACAGTGTTGCATTACTTGTGATAGTTGGACTTTTATTTGTAATGGGTGGTAAAAAAGAGTACATGCTATTAAATGTAAATAAGACTACACAACTTTATAAAATTAAAGATGATGGAGTAGTTTCAAATAACTTCTTATTCTTATTTCAAAATACAGATTCAAAAAGACATAAATATAACTTAGAAATAATTGACCATAAAGATATATATATAAAAAGATTTAGCCCATTTAATCTAAGTGCGGGAAAACTTGCAAAAAAAGTTGTTATTTTAGAAACATCAAAAAGATTGGTTGATAATGCTGATAAAGATACACCAATTCCAGTGACCATCAGAGCTTATGCAGTTGATGAACCTGAAAGAATTCAAGTATTTAGAAAAGCTATATTTATCTACCCTAGAAGCGATAAACTTAAATAATACTACTACTTGTAAGTGTGAATTTAAATATTTACACTTACAAAAATCTTCTAAAAAATTAAACCCCTCTTAACAAAACCTTAGCTATAATCGCGGCTATAATAACTACTATTTTTTACGGAGTATCACTAATGACTAAATTTATATTTGTTACGGGTGGAGTCTTGAGTTCCTTAGGAAAAGGGATAACTTCTGCCTCTATTGCCACTATTTTAAAACAATCAGGTTACAAAGTAACCATGTTAAAAATCGACCCATATTTAAACGTTGACCCAGGAACAATGAGTCCACTAGAACATGGAGAAGTATTCGTAACAGCAGATGGTGCTGAAACAGATTTAGATTTAGGAAACTACGAAAGATTTATTGATGTAACTCTTGGTGCAAAAAATAGTTTTACTACTGGTCAAGTTTATCAATCAGTAATCAAAAGAGAAAGAGAAGGTGGATACTTAGGAAAGACTATCCAAGTAATCCCTCACGTAGTTGATGAAATAAAAGCAAGAATCTTTGATGCAGCAGAAGGCCATGAGTTTTTAATAGTAGAGCTTGGTGGAACAGTTGGAGATATTGAAGGGCTACCTTTTATGGAATCAATTAGAGAAATTAGACATGAATTAGATAAAGATAGAACTATGAATATTCATGTAACACTAGTTCCTTATATAGCAGCAGCAGGTGAACTTAAAACAAAGCCTACTCAACACAGTGTTCAAGAGTTAAGAAGAATTGGTATTACTCCTCATATGCTTGTTTGTAGAAGTGAAAGACCATTGCCTAAAGAGTTAAAGAAAAAGCTTGCAATGTCTTGTGATATTAATAATAATGCAGTAATAGAAGCAGGTGATGCTCAATCTATTTATCAAGTGCCAATGAACTTCTTAAAAGAGGGAATTTTAACTCCACTTTCAGAACACTTTAATATCAAAATCAAACCAAATATGGAAAAATGGGAAACTCTTGTAAAACATATTATTCTTCCTCAAGATGAGATTACAATCGCTTTTGTTGGTAAATACTTAGAACTAAAAGAGTCTTACAAATCTTTAACAGAATCATTGATTCATGCAGGAGCTCACTTAAATACTAAGGTTAATATTAACTGGTGTGATAGTGAAAGAATTGAAGATGTTGGAGCTTACGACATAATTGGAAACTCAGATGCAATATTAGTTGCTGGTGGTTTTGGAAATAGAGGTGTTGAAGGTAAGTTAAAAGCAATTGAGTATGCAAGAGTAAATAATATTCCATTTTTAGGGATTTGTTTAGGTATGCAACTCTCTATTGTAGAATATTGTAGAAATGTACTTGGAATCGAAGATGCAAACTCAATAGAGTTTGATGATAAGACTGCTAATCCAGCTATATATTTAATTGATGAATTTATGGATCAATCGGGAAATAAACAACTTAGAACTCATAAATCACCAATGGGTGGAACAATGAGACTTGGAGAATATCCATTTAATCCAAAAGCTGGAACAAAATTAAAAGCTGCATATGGAAACAATGAAACATATTTTGAAAGACATAGACATAGATATGAAGCAAACCCTGCCTATAAACAAAAATTAGAAGAAGCAGGAATGATTGTTTCTGGTGAATCAGATGGACTTATTGAAGCAGTTGAGATAAAAGATCACCCATGGTTTGTTGGTGTTCAGTTTCACCCAGAGTTTACATCTCATTTGGAAACACCAAATCCTATAATTACTGATTTTGTAAGACAAGCTACTAAAATAAAGTAATGTCTAAAGTCACAAAACAAAAACTTTTTGACCTTTTATCTGCAAGACACGAAAAGAGTAGCTACTCTAAGCTTGCAGATATTCCCCCTCCAACAAACTTTAAAGATATAGATAAAGCAACTAAACGTGTAAAAAAAGCCATACTTGACAATGAAAAGATAACTATTGTAGGAGACTATGATGTTGATGGGGTTGTTTCAACATCAATAATGGTAGATTTTTTTAATAAAATTGGCTATGAAGTTGATTATATTATTCCAAATAGATTTGAACATGGATATGGCTTATCAACAAAGATTTGTGATCTTATAAATGAAGGTGTAGTAATCACAGTAGATAATGGAATCTCTGCATGTGAGGCAACTGAGACTTTAAATAAGAAAAATATTGATGTAATAATTACAGACCACCATACAGTTGGAGAAAATATCCCAAATGCATATGCCATCATAAATCCCAAACAACAAGAGTGTAATTTCCCATTTAAAGATATATGCGGAGCTCAAGTAGCTTGGTATTTTTGTGCGGCTATAAAAAAAGAGTTAAATCTAAATATCAATATGAGTGATTTTTTAGACCTCTTATGTATTGCAATAATAGCTGATATGATGCCAATGACAAGCCTAAATTATACTATGGTAAGAAATGGTTTAAAAAAAATAGAGACTTCAAAAAGAGTTGCCATATCCCACTTACGAAATATCATGAGAAAAAACTCTTTTGTATCTGATGATATAGGATTTATAATAGCTCCAAAAATAAATAGTGCTGGAAGAATGGAAGATGCTTCAATTGCATTATCTTTTCTTCTTTCAAATACCATCGAAGAGGCAAATGAGTCCCTAGAGCTTTTAGAAGAGCTAAACAATAGAAGAAAGAGTATCCAAGAAGAGATATCCCTAAAAGCAAAGTATGAAATTGATATAAACGACAAAGCGATAGTTGTGTGGGGTGAAAACTGGCATGAGGGAGTTATTGGTATAGTTGCTTCAAAACTATCACATGCTTTTAAAAGACCAGCCTTTATCTTCTCAATAAAAGATGGAATTGCAAAAGGAAGTGCAAGGGCAAATGCAGATATCAATCTACATACAATCATTTCTAAAGCACAGCATCTTTTATTGGGTTTTGGTGGACATAAAAATGCCGCTGGAATAAATATGGAAGTAAAGTATTTAGAAGAGTTTAAAACTATTATGAATAATGTTGTGTCAAATACATCAAAAGAGCTATATATTGAACCCATTACCTTAGGAGAACTTGATATTTCAAGTGTTGATTTAGAGTTTATGCAAATAATAGAGAGCTTTGAGCCATATGGATTAGAAAACCACAAACCTATCTTTAAAATAACAAATGCAAAAATCATAAAGTCTGAACTTTTTGGTAGAGAAAAAAACCATCTAAAGCTTTTTCTAAACTCAGATGGCTTTGAATTTGAAGCTATAAAATTTTATAGCAATAATATAAATAAAGATTTTATTGATATGATAATATCAGTAAATAAAAATGAGTTTAGAGGAGATATAAGCCCTCAATTTTTAATTCAAGACTTCTTATAAAACTAAAGGTGCGTAAGTAGTTCTTACGTCAGGTGTTCTCTCTAAATCAAGTATCTCTTCATCTATTCGTGTAGAAGCACTTGAAGAGCTTAATATTGTGCCAGTTCTTATATTTATAAGTTTTATAAATACTATTAATCTTTTTGTTGTAACACTATATGTTCCAACAACTGCAAAGTTTTCATTGATAACTTGGTTATTTATTCTATTTGAGTTTCTAGTTAATAGATTAAACCCATGTTCCCCAATTCTAAAGTCATTACCAAGTTCAACCTCTCTAACTAGTATATTTCTATTAAGTAAAGAGTTTTTTAAAGAGTCTGATAATAAAAAGCCTAATTTAGAATGATTTTGCAATCTATCTAGATTAACAAAGTCTGATACTAAAACAGTCTCATCTTTAAAAATATTTTGATCAAATTTAGCATAAGATTTTTCGACTAATGCTCTTAGCATTGCTTGAAAGTTATTTGCTCCATCAATGTCTTTATAAACACATGAAGTAAAAAGTAGAGGAAGTAAAAGAGATGTTAAAAGAAGTTTAAACATCTCTTTTTTTAAAACTTTGGGTTTCATAAACTATTATTATTCTGACATTATTTTTATTGTTCTAGGAGGTTTACAATCCTTGAAAATAACACAATCATTTCTTAAACCATGCTCATAAGTAGATCTAGCACTTGTAATGATTTGTCCATTTGCATTATCAATTACTCTAGCATTTAACATTATTTTTCCATATTGTCTTGAATACGTTCCCACAACAATAAAACTATTTTGAACATTTTCTTTCATTTTACTTACATTTCTTGTAATGAAATACTCACCTTGTGCATTTACAGAAACACCAAGTTGTCCTCTAAATTCAATAATATTAAAACCTCTGTTTGATAATTCATTTATTAAACTTTCACTAATAACTCTTCCAAACTCAGTAGTCTTTTTAAAGTTATCAAGTCTAACAAAAGATGTGATTAAAACAGATTTACTAGTATGCATTTTGTTGTTTTGCATCATTTGTGTTGCAAGAGAAGAAATTGTAGCTTCTAAAGAATTTTGTGTTGTAACATTTACTTGCATATCTTCTGCAATCTTTAAATGTTGTTTCGTAATTTGAACTTTCTTATCAGCTTTTTTAACTCCTGCATCTTCTGGTGAATTGTTATTCCCAGCAGTTAAAAGTGTAAGTGTTGATAAAAGTATCAGACTAGAGTTTCTCAATAGCTTAAGCATGTATTACCCCTTTTTCATAATTGATAAATTTTATTTAAACTTTACTTATATGTACTTGATATGCAGTTAAATAGTTGGTATTTTCTCTCTTTGCACATATTATTTAAGCTAATATTAATAAATGAAGTTTATATCTCTCTTTGTTTATCAAAGAATTTCACTTCAAGCTAAGAAATATGTTAGAATAATAACAAAAAGGATTTCACTATGGCAAAACTTTTAATACCTATTTCAAATGGTTTTGAAGAGATTGAAACTGTAAGTATAATTGATATTTGTCGCCGTGCAGATATTGAAGTAACTGTTGCATCTATAGAAAACATAGAAGTAAAAGGTGCCCACCAAATATCAATAAAAGCAGATATATTATTATGTAATATTGAGGAAAAAGATTTTGATATGATAGCACTGCCTGGTGGACTGCCAAATGCTTTTAATTTAGCCCAAGATGAGCTTTTACAAAAAATTCTTAAAAAGTTCAAAGAAAACAATAAAAATATCGCTGCAATATGCGCAGCACCCTATGCTCTTTATAAAGCAGGAGTTTTAAATAAAAACTATACCTGCTACCCAGGGTTTGAAGAAAAAATAAATGAGCACAATTATATTCAAAATCAAGATGTAGTAATTGATGGTAAAGTGTTAACATCAAGAGGACCTGCAACTGCTATGGCTTTTGCTTTGGAAATTGTTAAGATTTTAAAAGGGCAAGAAAAATACGAAGTAGTAAAAGAAGCAATACTAGCAAAGAACTGCTAGTATCTTTTATAAATTATTTGTCAAAATCAGGAACTCTTCCTACCATAGCTTCAAGTTCTCTAAGGTCATCATCTGTATGACCTTCTTTTAATTTTGCTGGTTTGACACTTCCATCATCCTTTACCCAAACCATATTATGGTGATGTGCAGTATATGTTTTATGCTCTTTTTGAGTAGATAGTTCAGTCTCTCCATAACAAGTACAGAAGTATGCTTTACCCTCTTTTTGCTCTAAATAAACACCAGTTCCCCTAATCCCCGCTGTCATATTTTCTGTTTTTACTTCATGGTTCCCACCCTTTTCAAAAACAGCTAAAACTCCACCTGTGACTATATTTAGACTTTTTACACCAGCTTTTTCATTAATTGAAAATTTTGCATCACCTTTTGCCAAAAAGGCATCTTTTCCTATATTAAATTTTACTTTTGAATTTTTACCAGTTTTAATAAAATCACCCAATTTTACAACACTGTTTTTAGTAGCTTTTTCTCCATTTATATAGACTTCACCACTACTTACAACACTATCTGCATATAATGTAAATAAAAAAACAGATGATAAACAGATTATTATTTTTTTCATATTTCTTCCCCTCAAATATAATTTAGTTCAATTATTATATCATAAGTAATGAAACTTTTTTTTAAACGAAAAATTCTATTTTTCTTCACTATTTTCTTACTACTTATTTTTTCTTATTTAAACTTTGAGAAAATAACTAACAACTTTGATGAAAAAATTAGAGAGATTTTCTTTGAAATAAGAGGTAATATTCCAACAAGCCAAAAAGTTGTAATAATAGATATTGATGAAAAATCTATAAGTGCAATAGGACAATGGCCTTTTGGTAGAGATTATATGGCACAAGTTTTAGCAAACCTTACAAATGCAGGAGCTGGAATAATTGGTATTGATATAATTTTTTCCGAATTTGATAGAAGTTCACCCTCATTTATGGCAAAAAGTTTAGGTGTAAAAGGTGAATTTAGAGATAATGATGAACTTTTAGCAGCTGTTGTTTCACAAACACCAACTGTTTTGGGATACTATTTTACTAAAGATTTATCCAAAAACTCACAACCACATCCAATTACAAAATTTACACCAAATAGTTCACCTCATCTTTTAAAATTTAACAACGTAGTTACTAATATATCTCCCGTACAAGAGAGTGCTTATTCATCAGGATTTTTTAATGCTTTCAATGATTATGGTGGCAAAATGACTAAAATGCCTTTGATGTTAGAGTATAAAGATAAGATTTACCCATCCTTAGTTTTTGAAATGATAAATATTGCAAGTCAAACAAAAGAAGTAAAAATACTTCAAGATAACTATGCAATTCATGGTGTTAAACTTTCAAACATGGCAATACCCACAGATAAAAATGGATTTATGAGAATAAATTTCAGAGGTGCAAAAAACAGCTTTAAATATATCTCCTTTTTAGATGTACTAAATGGTAATTTTGACCCAAAAGATGTGAGTGGGAAATTTATTTTAATAGGAACTTCCATTACAACACTGGCTGATTTAAGAGCTACAGTGTATGACCTAGCTATGCCTGGTGTTGAAATTCATGCAAATATGATTGACAATATTTTAAAGGGTGATTTTCTATATGAACCACCCTTTGCAAAAGCTATTGATATTTTTATAATTCTATTTTTAACTCTTATTTTAGGTCTTATTTTATTATACTTATCTTCAGTTTTAACACTAGTCGTTGTATTTATCTTATCCTCTATTTTATATATGAGTTATTACTATCTACTCTTTTCACAAGGACTTGTTTTAAATCTTTTTTACCCTTTAATCTCCATAGTAATTACCACAATAAGTGCCTTTTATATTAACTACCAAAGAGAACAAAAACAAAAAGAGTTTATAAAAGATAAGTTTGCAAAAAAAGTCTCTTTAGAAGTTGCCAATGACCTATTATCAAATGAAAATAATAACTTTCAAGCAAAAGAGAAAGAACTAACTGTCTTTTTTAGTGATATACGAGGATTTACATCTCTTTCAGAAAATTTCGACTCTCCTCAAAAACTTATTGAACTTCTAAATAGATACTTTGAACCAATGACTGAGAGTATTACCAAAAACCATGGAACTATTGATAAGTTTATTGGTGATGCCATTATGGCTTATTGGAATGCCCCATGTGAAGTATCTAATCATGCAGATAAAGCTTTACAAACTGCACTATCTCAACTTGAAGAATTAGAAAAACTTAATGATCAACTTCAAAAAGACTCTAAAATAATCATTGAGATTGGTATAGGAATTCATACGGGATTAGCAGTTGTAGGAGAGATGGGTTCTAAAGGAAGAAGTGATTATACAATTATTGGAGATAATGTAAACCTAGCTTCAAGAATAGAAGGTCTTACAAAAACCTTTGGAGTTAAATTAATAATATCAGAATCCACAAAGAATCAATTAACCCAAAAGTACCACCTCAAATACCTAGCAAGTGTTGTAGTAAAAGGAAAAAGTAGTGCCATCAAACTTTATGAGGTTTTAACAAACAAAGAGTATGAAAAGTTTAAGGATAAACAGAGTGATTATGCTGAAGCGATTAAATATTATGAAATATCAGAGTTTGATAAGTGTAAAGCAATTTTTGAAAAAATGAATAAAATAGAACCTACAAAATTAAATAAACTATATATAGATAAATGTGTTGAACTATTAGCTTCAAAGGAATCAAATAAAAACTTTATAATGCATAGTAAATAAGACTTATCTTTTAGAGCAAATTAACCTATTTTTTAAACAGAAATCATCAAAACTATTTTTTATATCATTATGTAACATAAAAGAATTTGCATTTTGTGAATATTCTTTTTGTAAGTTTTTATCTTCTTTTAATTTCATAATAGCCTCTATCCACATATCTTTATTTTTTATATCCAATATAAATCCACTATTTGCTAGCTTTACAAACTCTTTTGGTCCACCCTCATTTGTAACAATAACAGGTAGACCTGAACACATTGCCTCAAGAACAACTTGACCTAAGGTATCAGTAGTAGAGGGAAAAATAAAAACATCAGAACTTGCATAAATTTTAGATAATTCATCTCCTCCCTTTGCTCCTAAAAAATATATATTGTTCTTTTTTAATTCATCTTTATATTTTAAAAACTCTCCATTACCAACAATTATCAAATCAATATTTGTTGATAAAAGAGAGATCTCTTTAAATAATTGAATCAAAAACTTAATATTTTTCTCTTTTGTAACTCTTCCCACATACAAAAACTTTAATGTACTTGTTTTTATTCTATAATTATTCCAAATATCAGTATTTCTAAAAGATGATGAAAAGTTTTTTGTATCAATGCCAGCTTTTAGTGTGAAGATTTTTTTTTCATGAATTTTTAAATCATTTATAATAATATTCTTATACTCATCACTTCTTACAAATATAGCTTCAAAATCTCTATAAAAAAACCGTAGATAAGTTTTAGAAATATATTTAAAAAATTTTGAGTTACTGTTTTTGTAGATATATTGAGGAAAATCAGTATGATATATTCCTGCTTTTGGTATCTTGTAAATTTTTGCTAATATTGAACCTATTAGTCCAACTGGTCCTGGAGTTGAGATGTGAATTAGTGTTGGAGATAACTGTTTTAAGAGCTTTGCCATTTTAAATGGATTTGGAAATACTAAATCCAACTCTTTATAAAAAGGCATGGATATCTTAAAATATGGGTTTATATTATAAATATTCTTTTTTTGAGAAAAAGCACTCTTTTTCGTAGAAGTAATTATACTAAAATTGCTCTTTTCACCTATTTTTGCAAAATCATTTAAAAATCTAGAGACGCCATTTAAATCATAAACTGTATCACTAAACAAAACCAATTGTGTATTTCTCATCTAACTATTTTATCTCTAGATGGTTACAAAAATATTACTTAAATTGATGCCATAATGTAATCATTTACAATTACAATCAAGCTATGAAATACAAAACAATATTTATATCAGATGTACATTTAGGCACAAGGTTTGCACAAGCAGAAAAACTTATTGATTTTTTAAAAGAGAATGAAAGTGAAAACCTCTTCTTGGTGGGGGATATTATTGATGGCTGGTCAATAAAAAGGAAATTTGTATGGCCACAATCACACTCTGATGTAATACAAAAAATCCTGAGAAAAGCAAGAAAGAGTACAAACGTATATTTAATCACAGGTAACCATGACGAGTTTTTAAGGCCTTTTGTTCCTCTTGTGCTAGGAAATAATTTAGAAGTATCAAATGAGTTTACATATACTTCAATAAGTGGAAAAAAATATTATATTACCCATGGTGATTTTTTTGATTCTATTACTATGACAAAAAAATGGTTAGCCATTTTAGGTGATTATGGATATGACTTTTTACTTTATGTAAATCATATATTGCATAAAATAAGAACAACTTTTAAAATAAATTCTCAATGGTCACTATCTAAATATATAAAAGATAATGTCAAGAGTTCTGTTAATTTTATAAATGATTTTGAAAAAGTTCTAACTGACCATGCAAAACACAAAGGTTATGATGGTATTATTTGTGGACATATTCATAAAGCAGAACAAAGAGATATTGATGGGATTGAATATAAAAACTGTGGTGATTGGGTTGAATCATGCACAGCTGTAGTGGAGACATATGAAGGTGATTTTAAAATTATTACTTGGTAAAATAGATGGATAATTTAGCTCTTTGCTTAAGTGGAGGGGCAGCTCGTGGTGCATTTCACTTAGGAATTTTAGCCTATTTAGAAGATAAAACCATAGAGATAAAAGCCTATTCAGGAAGCTCAATTGGTGCTATAATATCTTGTTCTCATGCAAGTGGTATAGAAGCTAGAAAACAGCTAGAAATATTTAAAAGTGATGAAATAAAAAAAACACTCAAATTTAACTACTTTAAAAATGGTCTACTTCGTATTGATAAAGAGCATCATCTTTTAGATACTATCTTGCCTATTAAAAACCTTGAAGATATTCCTAAAAGTGTCCATGTCAATGCTTATGATACAAAAACAAAAAAAATTTACTATTTTAACAAAGGGGAGACTCACCCTCTATGTTTAGCCTCAAGTGCCTTGATTCCTATTTTTAAGCCTATTCATTATGACCACAAATATCTAATTGATGGTGGACTTTTTGATAATATGCCAATTAGCCCATTGCAAAACAAAGATTATAAAATAGTATGTATAGATTTAATGCCTAAATCAGAAAAAAATCAGAAAAAAAGATTTGATTTATTAAAGCCTCTAAAAAAAAGACTCTTTCAAACTCGCTTTAATAATGGAAACTACTCTATACAACATAGTGATTTATATATAACACATCCACTACTTAGACAAACTCCAATGTTTACCTTTAAAGGTCTTCAAGATATTTTTGATTTAGGCTACAAAGAAGCACCAAAGTTTTTCTCTTAAAATAGTTTTAAATATTAAAATTTATTAAATATTTCCATCATATCTTAATTGCGATTTTGTTATAATCGCCATATAAAATATTAAAGAATTAACATGTCACAAATACCCGAATTTACGCACTTACACTTACATACAGAATACTCACTTTTAGATGGTGCTAATAAAATAAAAGATTTAGCTAAAAAGATAAAAGAATTAGGAATGAAAAGTGTTGCCATGACAGACCATGGTAATATGTTTGGTGCTATTGACTTTTATAAAGCGATGAAAGCAGAAGGGATAAAACCCATAATTGGGATGGAAGCTTATATTCATAATTCAGAAGAATTAGATGATAAGTCCCATAGAAAAAGATTTCACTTATGTTTATATGCAAAAAATGATGCAGGATACAAAAACCTAATGTTTTTGACTAGCCAAGCATATATGCATGGATTTTACTACTATCCTAGAATAAATAAAAAGATATTAAAAGAGCACAGTGAAGGACTTATATGTAGTGCTGCTTGTTTGCAAGGTGAAGTAAACTGGCATCTAAATACACAAAGTGAAAGAAATGTAAAAAATGGTGCAAAAGGTTATGAAGAAGCAAAAAAGATTGCTTTAGAATATAAAGAGATATTTGGAGATGACTTTTACTTGGAAATAATGAGACATGGCATTTCAGACCAACATTTTATTGATGACCAAATTTTAAAAATATCAAAAGAGACTGGCATAAAAGTTGTTGCTACAAATGATACTCACTATTTAAAACAAAAAGATGCCGATGCACATGAGGCATTCATGTGTATTGCCATGAATAAACTTTATGATGATCCAAATAGACTAAGACACAGTGTTCATGAGTTTTATTTAAAATCATCAGAACAAATCTCAAAATTATATGCAGATATCCCAGAAACAATCTATGCTACTCAAGAAATAGCTGATAAATGTAATTTAGAGATAAAACTAGGTGATCCAACTCCTCCAAACTTCAAATTTACTAGAGAAAAATCGCAAGAGCAAGGCTTAACTCTACCAGAACCAGAAAAAGAATACTCCCTAGAAAATGATAAGATTTTATTTATTCATGAGTGTTGGCAAGGTTTAGAAAAAAGACTTGAAATAGTTCCAGAAGAGAGACATCAAGAGTACAAAGATAGATTACAAGTAGAGATTGATATTATCAATAATATGAAATTCCCAGGATATATGCTTATTGTTTGGGACTTCGTAATTGTTGCAAAACAAATGGGAATACCAGTTGGTCCAGGAAGAGGATCTGCTGCTGGAAGTTTAGTTGCTTTTTCTCTTGCTATTACAGATATTGACCCTATTCCTTATGGTTTACTTTTTGAGAGATTTCTAAACCCAGAAAGAATATCTATGCCAGATATCGATATGGATTTCTGTCAAGCAAGACGTCAAGAGATTCTTGATTATGTTATTGATAAATATGGTAGAGCCAATGTTGCTCAAATTATCACTTTTGGTAAACTTCTTGCAAAAGGGGTTATTAGAGATGTTGCAAGAGTTCTTGATATGCCATATTCTCAAGCAGATGCCATGGCAAAACTTATTCCCGATGAACTAGGAATAAACTTAACATCATCATATGAAAAAGAGCCAAAGATTAAAGAGCTTTGTGATTCAAACCCACAAGCAAAAAGAGTTTGGGAATTTGCCCTAGCCCTAGAAGGACTAAATAGAAATGCAGGAACACATGCAGCTGGTGTTGTTATTTCAAATGAACCATTATGGAATAAAACACCTCTGTTTAAACCTTCAGGAATGGAAACCCTTGCAACCCAATACAATGGAAAGTATGTAGAAGATGTGGATTTAATCAAATTTGACTTCTTGGGTTTAAAAACCTTAACAGTAATTGAAGAAGCAAATAAATTAATAGAACAAAGACATGGAAAAAGAGTAGATTTTCTTACTGTTGATGTAAATGATAAAGGTGTTTATGACCTAATTCAAACTGGAAATACTATTGGGCTATTCCAAATAGAGTCCGATGGTATGCAAGACTTATGTAAAAGATTAAAACCATCAAATTTTGAGGATATAATCGCCGTACTTGCACTTTATAGACCAGGTCCAATGGAGTCTGGGATGCTTGATGACTTTATTGATAGAAAACATGGTCGAGCCCAAATAAACTACTTTTATGATGAATTTGACGCACCTTTACGTCCAATTTTAGAGACTACTTATGGGGTTATTGTTTACCAAGAGCAAGTTATGCAAATCGTACAAACTATTGGTGGTTTTAGCCTTGGTGGTGCGGATTTAGTTAGACGGGCTATGGGTAAAAAGATTAAAGAAGAGATGGATAGACTAAAAGGTGAGTTTGCTATTGGTGGAGTTAAAAAAGGATTCCAAAAAACTCACTGTGAAGAGCTATTCGACCTTATTGTAAAGTTTGCTGGATATGGGTTTAATAAATCTCACTCAGCAGCATATGCCCTAGTTACTTTTTATACTTCATATCTAAAAAAATATTATCCATCAGAGTTTATGGCAGCACTTTTAACTTTGGAAAAAGATAACACAGACAAAGTTGTAAAATATGTAGATGAAGTAAAAAGATTAAAACTAGACCTTTTCCCACCTGATATAAACAAATCAGACCTTGTATTTTCTGCTAAAAAGATTGATGGTCAAGAAGTTGTAATGTTTGGAATGGGTGCCATAAAAGGTGCTGGAGATGTGGCAATTAAATCTATTTTAAAAGAGAGAAATGAAAATGGCAATTATGTAGATTTTGCAGATTTTATTTCCAGAGTTGATGGAAGTAAAGTGAATAAACGAGTATTTGAATCCCTAGCAAAAGCTGGTGGCTTTGATACTTTTGGCTATTCAAGACGGTCAATTTTAGAGCAAATTGAGCTTATAAATGAAACTGTTGGAAAAGCAATGGCTGCAAAAAAAATGGCAACAGGATCACTATTTGGAGATTCACAAGAGTTAACTAAAATTGAAGTGCAACTTGAAACTTTTGAAGAGTATGAATTAAAAGAGTTATTAGAATTAGAAAAACAATCTTTAGGGTTTTATGTATCGGGACATCCACTTGATGAGTATAGAGCACAACTTGATGAGATAAGTTATACCTTATCTTCTGAAATTGAAGATTTAGGAGATGGAAGTGAGGCTCTGTTCATAGGAAAAGTTGAAACCATAACAGAACGAATCTCTAAAAAGGGAAATAAATTTGCCATATTGAGCCTTATGGACTTCCATGGAAATATAGAGCTTATGCTTTTTGAAGATAGATTAAAAGAGTTGAAAGAAGATTTTAATTTAGATGAACCTATAGCATTTAAAGTAAGAATCACAAAAGATGATCAATTTACAAGAATCAATTTGCGAAAAATAGAGACTTTAAAAGAAGCAAAAAAAGAAAAAATCAAAACAAAACAAAAAGCAATAGCAGAGCCACCTATAACAGTTGCAGTAAACTTTACAAATGATGATAGAATCATGTATGATCTTTTTGAAATCATTGCAAATAATCAAGGTAAAAGAGAGTTAAAACTATTGGTAAAATCAAAACTAGGTGATATTGAGCTTGATAGTGGGTTTAAAGTTACCTCAAATATAGAAAGTCTTGTAAAATCACTTGATGGAGTATTTATAGCACAATGAAACATATCCTTATAACAAATGACGATGGCTTTGATGCAATTGGAATAAAAGCTTTAATAAAAGCACTAAGCCCCATAGCAAAAATTACAGTTGTTGCACCTGCTAAAAATAAGTCTGCTTGTGGCCACTCTTTGACACTTGATAGACCACTTAGAATGATTAATGTAAATGATGATTATTATAAAATTGATGATGGAAGTCCTACTGATTGTATTTTTATATCTTTGAACAATCTTTTTAAAGAGGGATACAAACCTGACTTAGTAATTAGTGGTATAAATATTGGTGCAAATATGGGTGAAGATATTACTTATAGTGGAACTGCAGCAGCAGCCATGGAAGCTACACTTCAAGGTATTCCTGCAATTGCAATCTCACAAGTATGTAATGATAGATGTGAAGATATTACTAGTGAAAAAGATTTTGTATTAGCAAAAAAAACAATTGCAAAAATTGCTAAGAAAATATTAGAAAATAAATTCCCTTTAGAAAATAGAAGATTTCTAAATATAAATATACCTCCAATAAAAGAAGAAGAGTGCAAGGGTATTAAAATAACAAAAGCGGGATATAGAGTTTATGGGAATGATACTCATAGACATCTAAATCCAAGAGGTGAAGAGTTCTACTGGATTGGACTTCATCCTTTGATTTGGGAGAGAAGTGAACATTTAGATTGTGATTTTGAAGCCATCAAAGGAAATTTTATCTCAATTTCTCCTATAATGTTAGATATGACTTCATATGATGACATAACAAATTTAAATAATTGGATAAAGGAATAACGTAAATGAATTTTAAAAAGGCTCTAATTTGCAATATAGAAAAACTTGTTGGCGAATTAAAAGATGAAAAAGAGTTAAAAGAGATTTTAAAAAGAAAATTCACAAAAAAAGAGTATAAAGTTTTTGTAGCATCAGAAGAGGGTCAAGACTTCGAGCAAATTTGTGAGTTAATTGATGAAGAGTTAGAAAGAGTTGAAGAACTTCACAAAAATGCCATAAAAAAAATCAACCAAGAAAAAATAAAAAAAGAACTAGTAGATTTATAATTATAATGAAGGAGGAACTTTTCCTACTTCATTAGAAACTAGTTCCTCATAAAACTTTTTTGAGAACTTCACCAATACCATTCCAGCAAATTTATTATCAATCTTGTTATAAAACTCAACTCTGTAGATTTCACCTTTTCTATCTAAAGAAAATCTTTTTATAATATCATCTTTTTCAATATTGAGTCCCGATTCATTTCTAAAGTTTTTATTTACATATCCAATAACATTTACTCTATACTCATTTGGAAAGACATAAAAACTTTTTCCTACATCAACCAAAGAACCTATTTCTATATTTTTATCTTCTCCATCAATCTTGAATTTTATATTCTCTTTCTTTTCACTAACTTCTAAATAATCTGGTTCTAAAACTGATAGTCTTCTATTTCCATAATGTATTGCATATGTTGAATTACTATTTTTGATAACTGTCATTACAGGACTACTTGGTTTAAAATCAATTGTTCCATCTTTTTTTACTGGAAAATAGCCAATATAACTTCTCACTTCAGACAAAGGAAGTTTTATCTTATCATTATAAAATGAGATATAAATATCATTATCTATTACATTTCTCAAGGCTATTGGTTCTAAATCAAACTTTCTTTTAAATTCAATCCCCATAATATTCATATACTCTTCAAGAGCAAGTAGATGATAATAAGTTCTTTCATGCACAGGTAACTCTTTACTTGCTTCATTACCAAAAGCTGCTTTACCATTATTTATTGCATAATAAGTTAAGGTTTTTTCCATCTCCTTATCACCAAGTTTAGTTTTAGTGTTATGTAGATGATAAATATCCTCTTCTCTAATCAAACTTTCATTTACTTTTTTACAAATTCTTTTCCCTATCTCTTCTAAATTTCCATATGCAGGTACATTTAGGCTTGATTGGTCAATAATAGAACTCTGTCCCCATTTATAAGGAGAGTGGTCTTTATCTATATATTTATTTCTAAAATATCCACTTCCATCATGCAAATTAAGTATTAATTTAACTTCTGGTTTTTTAATCAACTCTTTTATTCTTTTTACATCAATATAATCAGGGTCTTCTTCTGATATATATGCGAACTTTCTATTCATATCTCCAAAGGGACCACGGGATCTTTGAATAATAGAATTAAAATTTAAATTTGGAACAATCCAAACAGAACCTTTTGTTATCTCATAATGCGTAGCAATCAAAGATGCAGCCATAAAACCACCAGGTTCATCACCTTGTATGCCACCTACTATTAAAAGAGTATTCTCATCTTGAATACCTTTTTTAATAAGTTTGAAATTTAAGTCACTACTATTTGCATGCAAATTTTGTAATAATATAAAAATAAATAAAAATCTAAATAACTTTAACATGCCAAGGTTCATACCTTACTCCATCCTTATTACCAATTGTATATCTCATATCAATATATTTTAAACTTTTCATCTCTGTAAATTCACTAGTATGTGCAAATCTTTCTGTAAAATTGTCAGCACCTAAACCTTTTTTACCAACATCAAAGTCCCCAACTGAGTGATATGTAAAAGCAGGAGGAGCAATTGATCTTGAAGCCATTGATAAGTTCATATCTACTGATTTTAACTTATCTAAGAATAGTCTCATTTGTTTCACAACAGATCTAACACCTGAAGTTAAATAAATAGTTGGACCGATATCTTTTTTTAGTTTTAAATATGTCTCTTTTGGTTTTCCCTTAAATACATAATGGCCAGTATAAGGTATTTTTTCAATATCATTTTTATTTATTTTAGAGCTTAGATTTATAGTTGTTCTTTCACCATAAAACCCATGGTAAGAAGGCTCATAATAAAAAATATATTCTATAAAAGCTAACTCATCACTTGTAAAAATGGTTTGGTCTTTTGAATATCTTAAAACATTTATTGCTTCATCAAATGATATAATATTAAAATTTCCATATCCCACATAACGTTGGATATAGTTAAGTTTCTTCTGAACATTTAAAAAAGATTCATGAAACTTTTTATCTAAAAATACATCTTTTGAGATATTAATACGATTTTCACTAGCAAAAATTATATCTTTTGGAGTAAGTAACTCTTCATCTTCTATTATTAATGAACTTGCACTTCCAATAATTGGTAAAAGAGTTGAACCAATTGCAAAATTTCTTGCTTTTTCTAAAAATTCTCTTCTATTCATTTTTTCTTCTTTTATAAAACCATTTTTACTGAATCGTGATTACCCAAAAGCTCATATATAGTTTTTCTATCATCATCATTATGAACTATTAAATCTAAAGTATAACTTTTAAATTTACCCTTTGAACTAACCTTTGATTCTACTAACTTGTGCTCTCGTTCTGTTATAACTTCTTTAATAACTTTTTTTATATTAACAGTTTCAACAACAACAACTTTATATACCCAACTACAAGGATAATCTAATTCTAATTTATGCTTATTTAAATCTATCATCTAATAAAATCTCCACTTTTACCACCTGATTTACTCTCCAACTGTACATTTGATATAACCATTGATTTATCAATAGCTTTTACCATATCGTAAATTGTAAGTAAGCCAATACTTGTACCAGTTAAAGCTTCCATCTCAACACCAGTTTGTCCATTTAATTTTGCTGTAACAATTAATTTAAATCCAGGTAAAGATGGTAACTCTTCAATATCACAGTTTATTCCACTCAATAACAAAGGATGACACATAGGTATTAACTCACTTGTTTTCTTAACTCCCATAATTGAAGCAATAACAGCAGTTTGAAGAACTGGACCTTTTTTTGTGTTATTAGTAATTATAGCATCATATGCCTCTTTTGACATAGATATTTGCCCACTTGCAATAGCAACTCTTGTTGTCTCTTTTTTATCTGACACATCTACCATTTTAGGTCTATTATTTTCATCTAAGTGTGTTAAATCCAAAGTTTTTCCTAAATATCTTAAATTATGGGATTATATCAAAATAGAGTTAAATTGTAATTAAGTATTATTTAAATATAATGCATCCCTAAATTTTAAAAGAAAGTGGGTGATTATAGTGCCAGGTATTAAAGTTAAAGATAGCGAATCATTCGACGAAGCTTATAGAAGATTTAAAAAGCAATGTGACAGAAACCTAATCGTTACTGAAACAAGAGCAAGAAGATTTTTTGAACCTATGACTGAAAAGAGAAAGAAACAAAAAATTAACGCTAAGAAAAAAATGCTTAAAAGATTGTATATGCTTAGAAGATACGAATCTAGACTGTAATAGTTCACTATTACCTAAAAGGGTCTCTAGAAATAGAGGCCCTTTTTTTATGTCTTTTTTTATAATACCTCTAAATTAAAATAATTTTATAATCTTTATATTTATGAATTATTAAGATAAATAATGGAATCATTTTTATAAGGAGGATGTTATGAAATATCTATTCAGAATCCTAATAACACTTATGCTTCCTTTGACTTTATATTCTTTTCATGATTATGAAAAAGAAGAACACTCTCAAGAAAACACTTCAATTGTTAATAAAATGCTCAATTCAACAGAAACTTATCTTAAATATACTTATGACAAACTCAATCAATACTCAAAAGTATTGGATGAAACCCTTACTGATGAAAAAAGTTCATATAAATATGAAAACAGTTCCATTCATATAGAAACATACTACAACAATACACAAACAAAAGGAAACACAAGTGGAGTTACTTTTAATGTAAAAGTGAGACTTCCACAACTTAAAGAGAAACTAAAATTAGTCATAGAAAATGATGACAATAAAATTGGGAAAGAGTATGAAGATAACAATGAAAGTGTTCCTTATAAAGATGATAAAAGTAGTTTAGCATTAGAATATGATAAATATAAAAAATACTATAACTTAAGAACAAAAGCTGGAGTTAAATTAAACTCTTTTGTTTTTATCAATAGTAGTGTTAGTAAAGAATTTGATTTGACAAATAGTTGGAATTTTGTTGCTCAAGAGAAAATTGAATTAAATAACAAAAACAATTTTGAAAATAGTACCACACTCTCTTTAAAAAAACATATCAATAATCAATTACGGTTTATAAATACAAATCAATATTATTGGAATAAAAAAGCAAGTGATAATAATATATATAACTCATTGAGACTTACACATATACTTTCAAGTAAAAATACCCTCAATTATGTAACATCAATATCTTCAAATGATAATCAAACAAATTTTAAAACTAAAAACTATGATGCATATATCTCATATAAACACTATATAAGAAAATGGCTCTATTATGATATTGTTCCCTCTTTATATGGGGAAAGAGAAGATAACTTCAAAATGCGTTATGCATTTAAATTTAGATTAGGTATAGTTATTGGTAAATAGATAAAAAAGAGTGGTGCTCACAGCGGGAATCGAACCTGCAACCTCTTGCTTACCATGCAATTGCTCTACCGTTGGAGCTATGCGAGCTTATATAATGAATAACTAATAGTGATGCCTGACCGTAGGGAATAATCCTGATACAGGTAATATTGAATAATATTGACACCTGAGAAAAAAGAATAAAAGAAAGATTCTGTAAAAAAAAGGCTAAAAAAAAGCTTAGCACTGAATAGAAATAAATCTATAAAGAACTAAGCTTTAAAAATACTCAAGAGTTGGCGACGACTTACGTTTCCACAAGGGGACCCTGCAG